>JBJKQB010000409.1:0-14120 GCA_046705825.1 Candidatus Acidiferrales bacterium | reverse complement strand
GAACTTGGCCTCCAGGACTTGGGCCTCTTTGCGCGCACGCAGCACTTGCATAGGCACAATGACCAGCAGGACGAGCAGCAATAGAGGATGTCAGAACCAGAGGATCAGCCCAACGAGGAGCAATGTACCAAAGACGTACACCGGGTTGCGAATCTTGGAGTAAATGCCGTGCGTGACCAGCTCGGTTGCTTTGGCGCGAATCGAAAACGACCGTCCCAACTGGATGCGAGCCGTTACCCAGCCCGCAAGGCCGATTGCGACCAGAGCCAAGCCAACCTCTCGCATCGGAGTCATAGGGCCTAAGGCGGCGGTCTGCTTCCGGAGGATGTACACAAGGGCTCCCACAACAACGACGACGGTGAGGGCGGCCTTGAAGGGCACGGTGTTACGCCGATTTTGGGTAGCGGTGTCGGGCATAGTTCCTCACAGGACGCGAATTTGCGGGTCGTGCTCGACCGGAAAATTCATGGAATTGGCGATGAAGCATTTGGCGTGAGCCTCGGCGTGGAGAGCGCGGGCTTTGGCCGTGTCGGAGGCGGCTGTGATGGTCACTTGCGGGCGGAGGACGACGCGGCGGAAATGGCCGCCGCCGTCGGACGATTCTTCCAGTTCGCCTTCGGCATGATCGATGTAGCCGGTGACGACAACGCCCGAGGTGGCGCAGAGGTGCAAGTACCAAAGCTTATGGCAGGCGGAAAGCGAAGCGACCAGCAATTCTTCGGGATTCCAGCGCGCCGGATCGCCGCGGAATTGCGGGTCGGAACTGCCGGGAATGGGCGGCTTGCCGGCCGACGAAATGGTATGGCTGCGTTCGTAGGCCTTATAGGACGAGGTGCCTGTGCCGTTGTTGCCGGTCCATTCGACGGTGACTGGATAGCGATGCACGCGCGCCATTGCGCCTCCTGCGGTAGCCCCTGCGGTGGATGAAACGCCACGCCCGGTAGAACTGGGTATGCGCCAGCTTGGCGTGCAATGCTACACTGAATCGCTCGCCAGAAGAACCGCCGGCCGATGAGCCTTCCGCCCTCAACCCCAATTGCGCAGCCGCAAGATCGCAGCCGCGTCGCGCCCGTGTGGCATACCGTTCTGTTCCTCGCGGGGATTCTGGGGCTGACGCTGGCGCAATTCCACCAGAACCAGCAAATCTCCTCGATCCACATTGTGAGCCGTGTGCCGCTGTACGTGGTCATGATCGTGTTCGAGCTGATCATGCTGTTCTATGTGTGGATTGGACTGCTGATTTCGCGAAAACGATTGCGCGATTTGATTGGCGGGCGATGGAATACGCCGGCCGATTTTGGGATGGATATCGCCATCGCGATCGCATTCACGGTTGTGGCGTGGGGCGTGCTGTTTGTCGTGGGCTTGCTGCTGGGCACGAACAAGATCGGGCTGGAGGCGGTGCGGAAGCTGATCCCGCGAACGCCGGCGGAAATGGTGCTGTGGGTCCTGCTGGCGGTGACCGCGGGATTCTGCGAAGAGACCATCTTTCGCGGGTACTTCCAGCGGCAATTTCTGGCGTTGACCGGAAAAGACGAGACGGCGGTCATCTTGCAGGCCTGCGTGTTTGGGGCGGCGCATCTGTATCAGGGCTGGAAGGGCGCGGCGACGATCACCATTTACGGCGCGCTGTTTGGCGCGCTGGCGGCGTGGCGCAAAAGTTTGCGGCCGGGAATGATCCAGCACGCCGGGCAGGACACTTTTTCGGGGCTGGTGGGGAGCTTCGCTCTGCGGCACCACATGTTTGGATGACGCGGCGGCGTTACGCGTCGAAGAGAAAACACGAGGAGAGATCCTTCGTCCCAAGATGCGGGACTCAGGATGACTGCGAAAGACGCAGTCAAAAACGCGGGCGAGCGGCGCTAAAAGCAAAAGCCACCAAAAACGCCGGCGAGTCGCCGGCGCTACGAGTGCCGGAAATGTGCAGGCGAAACAGAGCTTTAGAACATCGTGCGGCTCGCTTTGCGGCTCTGCTCTGGCTGTTTTTCTGCGCCCCGTCGTTCACGATCCTGATGGCGCACGGCCAGACCTCGCCGTGCCTGTTTTCCCGAGGCGAAAATGCGGGGATGTGGTCGCCGCAGGCACCGACAGCGCTGGGCGCTGCGCTGCGCAAAGCGATTGCGGCGCAGAACGCGCCTTCTCCCGACGCCGAACGGCTTTTTCAGAACGCCATCGCGGAAGCCGAAAAACTCCCCGACACAGATCCGTGCAAAGCTGCCGCATTCTTTTTTGCCTCCCCCTTCTATGCTGAGAAGGGAGATCTCGGCAAATGCAGAGAGATGCTCCAGCGCGTGGTGGCACTGGACGAGGTGGCGCTGGGGCCAGAAAGCCCGCGGCTCGCGATGGACCTTTCAGAACTCGCCATGCAATTCAGGATGCGCCGCGATCCAAAAGACATGGCCGAAGCCGGCCAGTACTACGCCAGGGCGTTGTCCATCGCCGGCAAGTCGCAGAACATGACTCACTTCAGCCGCGTGCTGCTCTATTCTGGGGCGGCGGCGTTCTATACGGATCAGAAGAACTACGCGGAGGCCGAACAGCTGCTTCGAAACGCGATCGAGACCGCTAATGCGCTGCCGCCGAATCTGAAGTCCTGGGTGTCTAATGTGCGCCGGCAGCTCGCGGACGTTCTGCTGAAAGACGGGCGCGAGGCGGAAGCGAATGAACTGTTGGCGCAACCGCCTCCGGCCGTTGCAGCCCCAGCGCGTCCGGGTGCGCCGCCGACAAAGAACTGGTGGGAAGCGCTCGCGGAGCTCGACCGCGCGCGGGAATACGAAAACGAGAAGCGCCCGGAGGACGCGGAGCGGTTGTACAGGAGCGCCATACAGGAACTGCAGAACACGCGTGAGCCCGCGGACCAGGCCATTCTGGCCGGAGCGCTGAATTCCCTTGGAGAGCTGCTTCACCGGGAAGGACGCGACGTGGAAGCGGAGGCCGCGCTACTTCGGGCGGAGTCCGTGGAAGAACAGCGTGCTGAAACGCGACGCGGTCCGGGGCAGGACTTTATGGATTTTGGTCCGTTGCTGACCTTGTATTCGGACGAGGGACGGCTGAGCGACCTCGAGCCGATCGTTCAGCGCGCACTAGCCATTCAAGAACGCGTGCTGGGCCCCGACGATCTCGCCGTGGCGCGCACGATGGAAATTCTGGCGGAAACGTATGCGAGTGAGGGAAAGTACGACGAAGCGATTCCGGTTTATCGACAAATGCTGGCGATTGAAGAAGCGAAATACGGGCCGGAAGATTCAAGGCTGCTCTTCACCCTGCGACCCTACGAAGAAGCCTTGAAAGCGGTGAATGAGGACAAGGAAGCCGCGGGGGTGGAGGCGCGCGTGAAAGAAATCAGCCGCCGCAAGGAATCGGAAGAAAAGTAGGAAGCAAAAAAGCGGATAGAACAGCGAGTGGGTGGGAACGGGCGTGTTGGTGTTGAGAAGAGCGGAGAGATCTTTCGTCGAAAGATGGGGGACTCAGGATGACCGCGAAAGACGCGGTCAAAAACGGGGCGAGCGGCGCTAAAAGCAAAACCAGACAAAAACGCCGGCACATTCGCTGCGCTCAGTGCAAGCGAGACGCCCTTCGGCTGGGCTCAGGGCAAGCCGGCGCTACAAGGCTCAGGGCAGGCCGGCGCTACAAGCAAACGGCTACATCTTATAGCGGCCGAGGTCTTCGTCGTTGAGGTTTTCGAGCCACTTGCGCAACTCTTCGTTGGAGCTTTTTTCGGAGACGACGCTGGCCATCTTGGAGGTTTTCATGACTTCGTCCTCGACAAAGATGGGGCAATCGAGGCGGAGGGCGAGGGCAAGGGCGTCGCTGGGACGTGAATCCATGGAGATGGTCTGGCCGTCGCGTTCCATCCAGATGAGGGCGTAGAAGGTGTCGTCCTTCAGATCGGAGACGACGACGCGTTGCACGTGGACGTTGAGGCCGGTGAGAACGTTCTTGAGCAGGTCGTGGGTCATGGGGCGCGGCGTTTGCACCTTTTCGATTTCGAGGGCGATGGCATTCGCTTCATAAATCCCCACCCAGATGGGAAGGATGCCGAGTCCCTGAGTTTCCTTGAGGACGACGACCGGCATGTTGGTGACCGGATCCATCATCAATCCGCGAATTTTGACCTCGAGCTCCATAGTCGCCTCCGGCTCCGGGATTAGGACGATTCGGCGTGCTGGCCCACGAGGCTGTGCGGTCCCGCGTGCGTCACAAGCACCTGCGCGTATTCTCCCAGAATGTTTTCATGCCTTGAAGTGAAATTTAATACCCGGTTGCCAGTAGTCCTGCCGGTCCATTGTCCCCGCGAAGCGTGGCGTCCATCTACGAGCACCTCGAAAATTTGTCCGATGAGTTTTTCGTTGCGGGCGATCTGAATCTGGCGCTGGAGTTCCTGGAGAATGGCGAGGCGCCTTCCCTTCTCTTCTTCGGGAATGGCATCGTGCATGGTGAGCGCAGGCGTATTGGGGCGCGGCGAATATTTGAAAGAGAAAACGCCGTCGTAGCCGACCGCGTCGAGGAGTGTCACGGTGTCTTCGAAATCTCTTTCGGTTTCGCCGGGAAAGCCGACGATGATGTCGGTGGTCACGGAAATGGGGCGTTTGGCGCGGTGAATCCAGGAAATTTTTTCGAGGTATTGCTCGCGGGTGTAGGTGCGGCGCATGGCTTTCAGGACGCGCGTCGAGCCGGACTGCACGGGGAGATGGATGTGATCGCAGAGGGCGGGGATTTCGTCGATGGCTTGCACGATTTCGCGGTGAAAATCATTGGGATGCGAGGTGGTGAAGCGCACGCGGCGGATTCCGTTGATTTCGGCGACCGCGCGCAGCAGTTCGACGAAATTCATACCGCGTGGTGCGGGATCGCGATAGGAATTCACGGTCTGGCCGAGAAGCTGAATTTCGGTGTAGCCGGAATCGGCGAGCCGTCGAACGTCCGCGAGGATCGCCTGGCTGGAGCGGCTGCGCTCGGGGCCGCGGGTATGCGGGACGACGCAGTAGGAGCAGGAATAATCGCAGCCCTCGATGATGGTCAAGTAGGCGCGGAAGGGATTATCGCGGCGCGTGATTTCGGTTTCGAAGGTTTCGTCGGTATCGAGATCGAGGCCCATGTCGGGGCGGCCGCCGGCTTCGAGCTGGGCGACCAGGTCCGGGAGCTTGCGGTAGCTCGCCGAGCCGCAAACGAGGCTGACCCAGGGGGCGCGCTCGAAAATCTCTTCGCCTTCCTGCTGGGCGACGCAACCGAGAACGCCGATCACTTTGCCGCTACCCTTGGCGGAAGGCTTGTGGTCGCCGAGCCGCGAAAAGACTTTTTGCGCGGCTTTCTCGCGGATGCTGCACGTGTTGTAGAGCAGGAGGTCGGCTTGCTCCGCATTCTGCGCCGGGCGATAGCCTCGGTGAAGCAGCACGCCCGCAACTTTTTCGGAGTCGTGGACGTTCATCTGGCAGCCGAAGGTCTCGATGTAAAAAGATTTTTGCGCTGGCGGCTCGGCGGGCGAGGACGCATGCGGCAGCTTCCCGGGAGCGAATGGAGACGCGGCGGCGCTGTTGCGCAACGCATCGATCGCGATGTCGAACGTTTCGCCCATGCTTACGGGCATTCTAACACAGGGGCGGAGTGGGCCCTGAAAACGCCGGCGGAGCAAGCAGAAGCGTAAAGCAGATCCCTCACCCCCATTCCCGCAAACGCGGCGGGACTGGGTTCGGGATGACAGTGGTGGTGTTCCCGCAAGGCGGCGGGACTGGGTTCTTCCAGCCTCAGGGTACATTCGCGACGCTCAGTGCAAGCCGGCGGGATGACACTGCGGGCGACGCCCGCAGAGAAATTCGTCGCGCAGGGCGCAGAGAAAGGCGGGAGCAGACCACAAACATTACCACGGAGAACACCGAGAAAAACCGGAGGGCACGGAGACCGAGCCTCTACATGGTGAGGAGGGCGGCCATGAGGTCGATGCCGTCCCAGAGATTTTGGATGCGGAGATTCTCGTTGAAGCTGTGCTGGTTGTCGTCGTGATTGGCGATGGGGACGATGATGGTGCGCGTTCCGAGGGTGCGCTCGATCATGTCGAGCGGGACGCTGCCGCCCATGATGGGAATCTCGATCACCGGGCCACGGGCGCTTTCGACGGTACGGATGACCTGCTGGGAGATGGGCAAGTCCATGGAAGTGCGCGCGGAGTTGTAGGCGCCGGGCTCGACGATGACTTTGGCTACTTTGGCGTGGCTCATGCGCTCCTGGGGCGTGGGGTCGCGATCGACGACGAAGTATCCCTGCTTGCGGATGTGCTCGATGAAGAGCTGCTCGATGCGCGTGTGATCCATGCCCTTCACCAGACGCATGTCGATTTCGGCGGTGGCCGTCGCGGGAATCACGTTCGACGCTTCCGCGCCGACATGGCCGCTGGCCATGCCTCGAACGTTCAGGGAGGGCATGGCGAGGAGTTCTGCGAGGGATTTGGGAGCGCCCTCGGTGGAACCCAGCCAGAATTCCTTCCTAAGCTGGCGATCGGGGTCCGGCGCTTCGGCGATGGCGCGCTCTTCGGTGGCGCTGAGGGGCACGATGCCGTCGTAGAAATGGTCAATCAGGACGTGGCCGTTTGCATCCTTCATGGATGCGAGCAAATGGGCCAGCCTCATGGCGGGGTTCGGCGCCCAGTTGCCGTAATGGCCGCTGTGCAGCTCGACGCGCGGGCCGTAGACGGTGAGTTCCACTTCGGTGATGCCGCGCGCGCCAAAGGCAATCGACTGCCGGCGGGTCTGGCTGACCGGGCCGTCGCAAATCAGCCAGACATCGCCGGAGAAAAGGCTCTTGTGCGCCGCGAGGATTTGCTGGAGGTGGATGGAGCCTTCCTCCTCCTCGCCCTCGAAGACAAACTTGATGTTCGAGCGGGCGCGGATTCCGGCGGCGTGGATGGCGTCGAGGGCGGTCATCATGGCTTGGATGGGCGCTTTGTCGTCGCCGGCAGCGCGAGCGTAGATGCGCCACTCGGGGTTGAAGGGAGCGCCGGGGGCGGGCAGCGGGATGATGCGGCCACCGTTTTCGATGGGGCCGTCGCGGAGGGTGGGGGAAAAAGGAGGGGTGGCCCACTGGCGCGGATCGACGGGCTGCCCGTCGTAGTGGGCGTAGAGGACGATGGTCTGCTTGGCGCCCGGCACGCGGATTTCGCCGAACACAACGGGATTCGAGCCCGGCACGGAAATCAGCCGGGGAGTGATGCCGCGCTTGCGCATCATGCCGGCGATGGTTTCGGCGTCGCGCTGGATGCCGGCACGGTCGCTGCTGACGTCCGGAATCGAAAGCAGCTTCACAAATTCGTCCATGATCTGGCGCTCGTGCTGCTGACGCCACTGCCGAGCAGCTACGGACGCCGGATTGGCCTGCGCGAGCGCGACGACCGGCGAGCAGAGCAGAAACAGCACAAGAATCGCAAAGCGCTTCACATCTTCCCCCAAAAAGCGAAAGTGACCGCTCCTACGAGAAACAGGAAGGCGACGGCATGGTTCCACTTCAGCTTTTCACCGAAGTATAACCAAGCGAAGGCGCTGAAGACGAGCAGGGTGATGACTTCCTGGATCACTTTCAGCTGCACGACGGTGAATTCGCCGTAGCCAATGCGGTTGGCGGGCACCTGAAAGCAATATTCGAAGAAGGCGATCATCCAGCTCACGAGAATAACGAGGGCAAGAGGCGTCTGGCGGTATTTCAGGTGGCCGTACCAGGCTACGGTCATAAAGGTGTTGGAACAGATCAGCAGCAGGACAGTTCGCATAGGGCTCCGTGTCGTTCGCGTTCAGACGGCTCGACGGGCACGCAGTATCCCCCGAAATTGGCCGAAGCGGGCGCGCGTGTCGTTTCGGATAATACAGTGCTTCTCCCTCGAAGGAGACGACTTTGAAACTTCGCGCATCGTATGGTACGGTTCTAAATCGTTCAGGATTTCGCCGGCCAAACGATTCTTTTTGGGGGGAACGAACATTTCAGCACTGGCATTGCTGCTTTTCGCCAGCCCACTCACGCTTCTGGAACAAACGAGCTGGGTGGCGCGCGTTGTCCTTCTCTTACTTTTAATCCTCTCGGTCTTCTCCTGGGCCATCATTCTGCAAAAATCGGCCCAGCTGGGCGGGATTGACTCAGGCATGCGTCGCTTCCTGCAGATGTTCCGTTCCGGAGCCCTGCCCGATCCGCGGACGTTGCGCGCGGGTGCAGGATCGAACCCGCTCGTTTCGGTATATGAAGCAGGGTACCGCGAACTGGAAGCTCAGATGGGTTCGCTGAATCCGCGCGGGGGCGCGACAGCAACAGCGGTGCGCAGCGTAAAGAGTTCGGGCGCCATCGGGGTGGAAATGCAGATAGCGGCCGCCGACGAAGTGCGCCGGCTGGAGAAGGGGATGTCCTGGTTGGCGACGACGGGATCGATTTCGCCGTTCATCGGGCTGTTTGGCACGGTTTGGGGAGTAATGGACGCGTTTGCGAACCTCGGCGAGGCGGGGACGGCCAGCCTGCGCGCCGTCGGACCGGGAATTTCCGAAGCGCTGATCACCACCGCGGCGGGGCTGTTTGCCGCCATCCCGGCCGTTATCGCGTATAACCACTACCTGCACGGAATCAAGGGCCTGGCGAACCGCATGGATCATTTTGCGGCGGAATTCGTGGCCCGCATCGAGACGTTGTACAACCAATAGCCCAGCGCGGATTTCGCTATGCCAGCCATTCAAAGAGAAACGGGAACGGCGCTCTCGGAAATCAACATGGTGCCGTTCATCGACGTGATGCTCGTGCTGCTGGTGATTTTCATGATCACCGCGCCGATCCTGCAGTCGGGGATCGACGTGAACGTGCCGAAGACGAAGACGGTGAAGGAACTGACGGAAGTGCGCATGGTGGTGACGATCGATCGTTCGCAGAACGTGTATCTGAACGACAAGCCCATCAACATACACGACCTGGGCCCCACGATCGTGGAGCACTCGCACGACCCGCAACACCGTGCGGTGTACGTGCGCTGCGACCAGAGCGTGCCGTTTGGGAGCTGGGCCACGGTGGTTGACGCGCTGAAGCAATCGGGCATCCAAAATATCAGCGTGGTGACGCAGCCGCTGGAAGGAAAACGGTAGCCAAAAGGCGGAACAGCGCGCGGTTGCGCGCCGGGGTTTCGAGGAAACAAGCTACGACAAAATGTCAGCCATCGCTGCAGAACGCCCGGTCCCCAGCCTGAAAGGACCACTGACTTATTCCGTTCTGCTGCACGCGATATTGGGAGCGCTGCTCATCTACTCGGGTTTTACGCATCGCGGACCAAGCTGGGGCGGGCCGGGCGGCTCAGTTTCCGTGGGCCTGGTGGGCAACGTGCCGGCGGTTCCGCTTCCGCGGCCGGACCTTGTGAGCCCGAACCGGGTGGTCGATAACACGCGCGGCCTGTACAAAACGGAGCCCGCGCCGGAAATCAAGACTCCTCCGCCGCCCGACGCCATTCCCATCCAAAAATTCAAGCTGAAGCCGCCGCCGCGGCCGAAAGAGAAGCCGAAGGGTTTCGAGACACCGCCGCCGCCGAAATATCGCAGCCGGCCATCGAAGGTGCTGGAGAATCGCACGCCGCCTCCGCCCAACGCGGTTCCCTACGGAAATGGCGGGGCGCCCGATGTACCGTACAGCTCGAGTTCCTTTAACATGGGAGCGGGGAAGGCCACGCAAGGGGGCCTGGCGTTCGGCAGCAACGGCGCGAACGGGGATTTCTCTTCGCGCTTCGCCTGGTACGTGCAGGCGGTGCAGCGGAAGGTGAGCAGCAACTGGCTGCAAGCGACCATCGATCCGAACATCTCGGTGGCGCCGCGTGTGGTGGTGACGTTCGACATCCTGCGGGACGGCACTGTGGTGAACGCGCAGATCACGCGATCGAGCGGGAATTATTCCGTGGACACATCGGCGTTGCGGGCGGTGGAGAATTCCAGCCCGCTCAATCCGCTTCCGTCGGGCTATTCGGGCTCGCGGGTCAGCGTCGACTTCTGGTTCGACTTCCACCGATGAGGCCAGCGCGCAGCGGTGTCGAGCCGATGTGTCTGCTTTGTGTGCCTCAACTTTGTGTGCCTCAACTAAATTTTGAATTTCGCAGGTTTCTTATGGCGCGCGCGATGCGCGACCCTATATTATTTCTGATCGGAAAAGGCCCTAACTCATGACGCGAAAAATAGCTTTCGTAGTGGCAATCGTGTTTCTGGTGTTTGTTTGGGAGGCGCGTCCGGCGGCGGCGCAAGCGTGGTTCACCACCGGGACGGGCCTGGGCGTGTCGAAGGCCAAAGTGGCGGTGCCCGATTTTGCAGCGCGGTCGGCGGCGGCGCAGCCGCTGGAGAACACGTTCCACAGCGTGCTGTGGTCCGATCTGCAATATTCAGGGATTCTCGATCTGGTCAGCCCGAGCTTCTACCCCAAGGAAGTTCCGGGCCAGCCGAGCGAGCTGAAAGCGCAGGACTGGTCCGCCGCGCCGGCCAGCGCGTACATGGTGGCGTACGGAAATCTGAACACGGACGCGACGGGGCTGGCCGTTTCCGGCTACCTCTCGGACGTGAGCAGTGCAGCCGCGCCGGTGGCGCTGCAGAAAATCTATCGTGGCGCAGCGACGGATGAGGACGCGCGGCGGCTGGCGCACGAATTCGCGGACGACATCATCCAGCTGCTGGGGGGCGGAGTGCCAGGCATCGCGGACACGCACATCGCCTACGTGCACCGGCAGAGCGGGAACAAGGAAATCTGGGAAATGGACTACGACGGCGCGAACCAGCATCAGCTGACGCATTTGCGGTCGATTTCGCTGACGCCACGGTGGTCGCCCGATGCATCGCGCATCGCCTTCACCTGCTACGTGCCCAACAGCTTCGGCGCGCCTGCAGCGCAGGTCTGCATCTACTCGATGGATTTGCACCGGCTGATTCACTTCCCGCGATTCCGGGGAACGAACAGCTCGCCGGCATGGTCGCCGGACGGGCAGCAGCTGGCGTTCATGTCCAGCCAGAACGGCGATCCCGAAATTTACACGATCAACGCCAACGGCACGCATCTGCACCGGATCACGTTCGCCATCGGGGTGAATACTTCGCCGGTGTGGAATCCGAAGACAGGGAAGCAAATCGTTTTCGTGAGCGACCGGTCGGGGGACGGAGTGCCGACGCTATGGCAAATGAACTCGGATGGGACGAACGTGACGCCCATCAGCCTGCCGGACATGGGTTACGTCATCGACCCCGCATGGTCACCGAATGGACAACTGCTCGCATTCAGTTGGCGACGTCCGAGTGGCAATTACGATATTTATGTGATGGACGTGGTGAGCCATCAGCTGGTGCAGCTCACGCGGGATGAGGGGCGCAACGAACGTCCGAGCTGGGCACCGGACGGGCGCCACCTGGTGTTCGAGTCGACGCGCACAGGCACACGGGAAATATGGGAGATGCTGGCGGATGGCAGCCAGCCGCGGCAGCTGACGTTCAGCGGCGAAAGCGAATCGCCCAATTGGTCGCCGCGATGAGGCGGGCGTAAGGCAGGCCGCGTCCAACGAGGCCTCGCGCAGATGCGTGCATGGCATGGGCGAGCATGGGCAAGCGCGGGGCGTCAAACGTTTCTCTGGGAAGTAGGGACTAAGCAGCGCCCTCTGCAGGTGTAGTGCAGCCGTGTGCAGAGGAGGCGTGCGGGTTTTCATACGCTTCACCGCTTCACTCGCTTGCGGGGGAAGCGGAGCGGAAGTGGTCATGTATTCGTGTTCGAGCACTCAAACTATTTCGGCGACCTGCTCAAGCCCTCACAGGAACGCCGAAGGGAGGAAATGAATGCAGTCCAGGTCGTCAAGTAAGGTGATGTTGACACTCGGCTTCGCCGCGCTGATGGTGTTTGCCGGGGGATGCAAGAAGAAAGTGGCGACGGCGCCACCCGCACCTGCTCCAGCTCCGCCGCCCGCACAGCCTACGGTGACCTTGAACGCGTCGCCGACGTCGGTGACGAGCGGCCAAACCGTAACGCTGTCGTGGTCTTCGACCAACGCTACCGATCTCGACATACAGCCGGCTGTCGGGAAAGTTTCACCGGAAGGCTCGACACCGGTTGTGCCGACGCAGTCGACCACTTACACGATTACGGCCACGGGGCCGGGTGGCAGCGCGACAGCGACCGCGTCTGTAACGGTTGGGGCTCCGCCTGCGCCGGCGCCCGCTCCGAGCGCAAGCGTCGCGGACCTTTTCAACCAGAATATCCGGGACGCCTTCTTCGATACGGACAAGTCGGACCTGCGGCCTGACGCGCGGGATGCGCTGACAAAGGATGCGGAGTTTCTGCGGTCGTATCCGGACGTGCGCATCTCGATCGAAGGGCATTGCGACGAGCGCGGATCGACCGAATACAACCTCGGCCTTGGCGAGCGACGCGCGGACGCGGCAAAGAACTATCTCGTTTCTCTGGGAATCGCCGCGAACCGCATCGACACCGTGAGCTGGGGCAAGGAACGGCCGTTCTGCACCGAGCACAACGAAACCTGCTGGCAACAGAACCGGCGGGCGCATCTGGTGATGGCGAAGTAAGCGGACCTGTTTGGCTGCGTGCGCCTCGCGAGCGGGGCGCGTACCGTAGCGGGCGGCTGTGCGATGTTTGGCACGGCCGCTCGCGCGTTTCTCGCCAGCGCGCCGGGCGGCAAGTTCGATGCCTAAAGGACTTCCACTCTTCCAGCTCGCGGGGCGCTGCATACAAAGCAACGCTGCCGTGGGATAATGCTTCTATGCTCGTATCTACCACTCGCAGGCGCCGCATGCGCTGCTGCAGCAGGATTGTGCTCGGACGCCCGCATCTCATGTAAGGAGGCACACCTTTGCGCACAAAGTGGGTCGTGCTCGGAGTTGCATGTCTGTTTCTGGGTGCTCTTGGCGGGGCGCTGGTATCGCCGCAACCGGCCGGAGCAGTCAACAAGGAAATCATTCAGCTGCAGGAGCAAGTGGCGCAGCTTCTGCAAGGCCAGCAGGATCTTCGCAGCGCCGTCGATTCCGACAGCGCGTCGATCAAGACGCTGATCCAGCAGCAATCCGATTCGATCAACCATCTGAACGCGACGATGACCTCGCTGCAGACCGCGGTTCAGCAGGTGCAGGCCAACAGCGGCTCGCAGATCAACAGCATGGCGCAGCAGGCCCAGGGACTGTCGGACACAGTGGCGGACGTGCAGTCGCGCGTGAGCAAACTGCAGCAACAGATGGGCGACATGCAGAACCTGCTGCAGAGCATCGACAGCAAGGTTTCCTCCGGCGCCGCGCCGCAGAGCCCGCAGAACCCGCAGACTCAGCCGAACGGGCAACCGCAGCCGCAGGGTCCCACAGGAAACCAAGGGACCCCGGGGTCGGGGCCAAACGGCCCGGCGGGCAACAATCCCCCAATGGCCTCAAATACGCCGGCGGGGCCGGGTGGTGCGATGCCTCCGATCTCGGCCGACACGCTGTATCAGAACGGCCTGCGCGACTACAACACGGGGAACTACAAACTGGCGCAGCAGGAATTCGGGGATTACATCCACCATTTTCCGAACTACGATCTGGCCTCGAACGCGCAGTTTTATCTGGGCGAGATTCTGTACGCGCAGGGCAATTACCACGGCGCGGTGGGCGCGTACGAATCCGTGCTGACGAATTATCCGAACAGTTTCAAGATCGCGGATTCCCTGCTGAAGAAGGCCATGGCGGAGGAGCAGTTGCGGCTGAGGCTGTCCGCCGAGCGCGACTATCGCCTGGTGATACGCCGCTTTCCCGGTTCGAGCGAATCGCGGCGGGCGGAAGCGCGGCTACGGGAAATGGGCGCGCTGCGCGGGCGGCGCTAGCCGCGTCGACGTTCGTTGCCCTCGGGATATCCCGGAGCTCCGCTACCGCAGAGGCACTGTCGCCAGACGTTCGAGGCGGCTTTGCTAATGGGAAGTTCGCCAGAAACGCTGTCCTGCCATCCCGCTGTCCTGTAGATTCCGCCTTCCCTTCCCGTGGGTGAGAACTTCGGCTATACTCGCGAGCCATGGTCAACAAAGTGATTTTAGTCGGGCGTTTGGGGCGGGATCCGGAAACGCGCTACACCTCGAGCGGCCAAGCCGTGTGCAATTTCACGATGGCCACCGATGAAAC
>JBJKQB010000408.1:0-16066 GCA_046705825.1 Candidatus Acidiferrales bacterium | reverse complement strand
TTCAGCGACAGCGGATTCGGCGATTTGGGAACCGGCGGCGTCACGGTTTGCCGGCCTCCACCGGACAAGGTTCGCCTGCCCGCTCGCGAACCAGCGCAACCTGCGCGTCCGCGCCGTTCTGAAAATCGGCAAACGATTTCTTTTCTGAATCGCGGTAAATCGTATTGCGCTGCAACAGCACGTCGAAATTCACCAGGTGCGCGTCGAATTCGGGGCCGTCGACGCAGGCGAACTTGCTTTCGCCTCCCACCAGCACGCGGCAGCCGCCGCACATGCCGGTGCCGTCGATCATGATGGGATTCAAGCTGACGATCGTGCGGATCTGATAGCGCCGCGTCACTTCCGCGACCGCCCTCATCATCACGATGGGCCCGACCGCAATCACCAGATCGATTGGCGTGCCCGCCTCGATCAGCCGCGCGAGCCGGTCGGTGACGATGCCCTTCTCGCCATAGCTGCCGTCGTCGGTGGTGATCCACAGCGCGTCGCTGACGCCGCGCCATTCCTGCTCGAGGATCACGAGATCCTTCGTGCGCGCTCCCGCGATCACGTGGACGCGATTGCCCGCGCGCTTCAGCGCCTCGGCGGTGGGATAAGCCACTGCCGCGCCCACGCCTCCGGCGATTACCACCACTGTCCCAAAATTGGCGATCTCGGACGGCTTGCCCAGCGGGCCGACAATATCTAGGATGGCGTCGCCGGCTTCGAGCGAGTTCAGCAGGTGCGTGGTTTTGCCCACGGATTGCACCACCAGGCTGATGGCGCCGCGCGCCGGGTCCGAGCGCTCGATAGTCAGCGGAATGCGCTCGCCGCGGTCGTACAGCCGGACGATCACGAATTGCCCGGCCTGGTGCTTGCGCGCGATTCGCGGCGCCTCGATCAGGAAGCGCTTGACTCCGGGCGCCAGGAAGCGAGCTTCGAGTATAGGGAACACGAGATGACTCCCGCGCTCCACTCTAGCGGCAGGGCGGCACATCCCGCTGTGAGCCAAATCACGGCGCCATGTGACGCCGGCCGGGACGCCGCAGCCTGACCGCCTATCCCGAAAATCAGCGCGGAGCGCGCTAATCCTGATATAAGGGCCGCATGAAAGTTCTTTTCGTGGGCGGCACAGGCGTGATCAGCGCCGCCTGCACGCGATTGGCGGCGGAGCGCGGCATCGCCTTGACGCTGCTGAGGCGCGGGCAGCGGCCAGCGCGCATTCCCGCCAGCGTGAAAACGATCAGCGCGGACATTCACGACCAGCCGGCGTGCCGGCGCGCGCTGGAAGGCATGTCGTTTGATGCGGTCGTCGATTTTATCGCTTTCACGCCGGCAGACATCGAACGCGATCTGGAGCTGTTTCGCGGGCGCACGCGCCAGTTCGTCTTCATCAGCTCGGCCAGCGCGTATCACAAGCCGGTGCCGCATTACCCCATCACCGAATCAACGCCGCTGGGCAATCCCTACTGGCAGTACGCGCGCGACAAGCTTGCCTGTGAAGAGCGCCTCATGCGGGCCTATCGGGAAGAGGGATTTCCAGCCACGATCGTGCGCCCGTCGCTGACCTTCGACGAAACATGGATTCCGCTGGTGACCAACAGCTCGCAACGGCCCTACACGATTGTGGAGCGCATGCTGCGCGGGCAAAAAGTGGTCGTGCCGGGCGACGGTTCTTCGCTCTGGGTGATCACCCACAGCAGCGATTTCGCCAAGGGGCTGGTCGGGCTGCTGGGCAACGCGCAAGCCATCGGCGAGGCCTTCCACATCACCTCGGATGAGGTGATGTCGTGGGATCAGCTGTATCAGACCCTCGCCGCCGCGCTCGGCGTCGAGGCAAAGCTCGTTCACATCCCTTCCGATTTCATCATCGCGTGCCTGCCGGAACAGTGCGGCAGGCTGCTGGGCGATAAAGCCGTGAGCGTCATTTTCGATAACAGCAAGATCAAGCGCTTCGTGCCCGGCTATCGCGCGACGACCACGTTTGCCGAAGGCATCCGCGAGTCGCTGGCGTGGTTTGCCGCCGATCCCGCGCGCCGTGGAATCGATGCGGCGGCGAACGCCGCGTGGGACAAGCTCATCGCCGCTTACGAGAACGGGCTAAGCGAAGCCCTTCGCGCCTTCCGATAATTCTGGCAATGCGAGGCAGCGCCTTCGCCGGTCCTTTCGGGCGCGAAATGGCGGGTTCCAGAATCACAGGGCAGCGGGCGCAGTCATCCTGAGCCTGCCTGTCGGCAGACAGGCGAAGCGAAGGATCTCTCCGGGTTTCACGCCTTGTGTCGTCGCGGCGACTACAGGCACGAAAGATTCAGGCTAGGCCTCTGGGCGGCAAAGCCTTGCCGCTTTCGGCATAACTGCTGAAAATTCAAGAGCCCTGACGACCTCTGCCGCGTCTAATCACTGAAAAACGAAAACAGGCTGGAACTTTAGCCGTGTCGCAAGCGTAATAGATAAGTGAAAGCAGGGGGCAATCTTGGAGGACGGCATGGAAACGTTGCTGGAACGCGAATTCGAAATCGAGGACCTGCGCAATCACCCCGCCTCGGCGGTGAATGTGTTGCGCGATCTGCTGGCTGGCGGGGCCGAGCTTATCCCGGATCCCAAGAGGGCCGGCTTCTACGAACTGCATGACGGTTCAACCGTCTATTACATCCACGTTTCCCCAACCACGGGCAGAGTCATTCTTCTTGCGACCTGGCCCATGCAGGCCGGTTCTCAACCGGATTGACCCGCCTGCTGTTCCATCCCCAACGCGCAACCTGCAATTTCAGGAAACCAGATCGGAAGACTTGAAATCGAGGTCTTTCAGAATCGATTTCTTCAGCTTGTAGACGGACGGGCTTGCGCTGTTCTCTCCGTAGACGAAATCGCCTTCCGCTTTGGAGATTTTGATCGCCAGCTTCTTTCCGTCTTTCCTGGTGAGGTCGATTTCAATCGCGGGCTTCGCGAATTGAAACACAATCGCGGCCGAGGGATGATCGATGATGGCGTCCGCCTTGGCCGAAGTGAGCGGATCGAAAACTTTCCAGGTCGCCGCGGACTTCCCTTTCAAATTCGCCGGCGCATCGAGAATCCACGCGAAATCGCTGCCCGGCTTGCGCCCCAGGGCCATCGTCCCATTCGAGTTGCGCACGCGGATGCTGTTGAAATCGCTTTCGGCGATGTGAACGAAATCCTTGTCGCGCAGCTCGCCAAATCCCTGCGTCAGTTTCTTGTACAGGTCCTCGTTGATCAGAAACACGGTGGGACGCGAGTCGTCGCGCGCGAAATAGCCGTCGCCCTGCTTCCTGCCGACAATCAGCGTTTGCGTCTTGCCCGAGCCGCTGACAGCGGCGAAGGTCACCGCAGGATGCGTCAGGCCGTAGCGCGCCAGATCGTCGGGCTTCTCGCTGGCGACTTTCGTGAACGTCCCACTGGACACGGCCGAGAGAAGCGAACTCACCCCGTCATCGTCCGCGCGAACGTCTTCGGGCTTCGTAAAGCTCCACTGCGGCTCGTCGTTCACCGTCTTTTTTGAAAGCGCCAGCTCGCTCGAGGAATTCTTCAATTCGAACGAGGCCGTCTTGTCCGCATCGATATGCAGCACGCTGCGGTCGCGCAGATCCTCGACCGGCTTGTTGCTCGAATCGTAGAGCGAGAGCGGCAGCAGCGAAACGTTTTTCTCGCCGTCGATCAGGCTGTAAACGTAAGAGCCCGTGAAGTCCTTGTCGCCCATCAGAATCTTATGTTGCGCCCCGCTCTTGGTCTGAAAATCCAGTTCCAGGCGCGGCGAATCGAGGCCGTACGCCTTCAGCCGGTCGGGCGTGCCCGGCTCGCTTTGCGTGATGCGCGCCGACGCCAGCCCGTCCGTGATGCCGTTGACGGCGGAAGCGTCCGCGCCGGTCTCCAGCGGCTGCGTGATGTTCCACGTCCCGTTCTGCTTCGCCAGATGAACCTCCGGCTCGTCTTTCTGACCTGGATGGACGATCGTGAGGCTGGAAACATCACTCGCTTGCAGCCTAAAGGCGGCTTTGCCGCTTGCCTCCACCGGCTTCGGATGCGTGCTGTTTCGCCACTGGAAGTAGTACACCGCTCCGCCCAGAATGATTGCGCAGGCCAATACCAATAATGTGGATTTCTTGATCATGATGTTCCGCTTCGCTTTGCTACCGGCGTTTCCACCAGATGAAGACACCGGCGAAGATCACAATTCCGGGCAGCAGAATCAGGTCGAGCCACCACAGAATCCTCGACTGCGCTTCCGTCAGAGTCACGCGGCGGTCGGTGACCGACTTCGGCCGAATGGAGATTAAATTGGTGTCCTGCGCCAGCCAATCGACGGTGTTGAAAAACAGGTCGCCATTGTGCTGCAGGTCGATCCACTGATTGGCGGCGTAATTGGAATTGCCGATTACTACCAACCGAGCCTGCTTCGCGCCTTCCGTGCGCGTGGCCGCCACGCCGATCGAAAGAGGTCCCGCCGTATCCGTCGCTGGATTGTACTTGACCTCTTTCACATCCAGGTTCGGGATGGTGAAGCTGCGCGCGGAAGTCTTCAGCAGCTCGACCGCTTGCGGCTGCAGTTTGGATTTATCCGCAATGGAAACCGTGCGCGCCAAGGGGAAGAAGGTCATGCCGTGCTTCAGGTCCGCGGTGATCGGGCTGTCGCCGTAATCGACCACCAGCGGCACAGCCGGGCCGGTTCCGAACAGCCGCCCGACGCCGCTGGCATCCACAATCACGTTGGTGCCCACGTCGATGTTCCAGTCCTTGTACACCGCCTCGAGATTGGGATCCTGCTGCCCCTTCTGGCTGATGGGATCCTCTTCGATCAGTGCCTTCCCGCCATTGTCCAGATACTTCTGAATCATGGCCGTTTCTTGCGGGAAGTAGCCCTGCATGGGGCCGGCCACAACCACGACGGTGCAATCGGAAGGCACGCCGTTGCTGGTCACCAAGTTGACGCTCTTCACGTCGTAGCCTTCTTTCTTCAGCCCGCCGCTTACGTCGCTGTAGCCCCGCGCGCCGGTGTCCGCGATCGATTTCTCGCCGTGGCCGGTGACGAAGCAGACCGTCTTGATCTTGTCCGCGGTCACCTTCAGGATCGCGCTGGTGATGTCCTGTTCCGTGAATTGATCCGGAACGTCGGACTTGATCTCTTGCTTGCGCGTCCCCGAAGCGGCGATGACCTGCCCCATTTGCGTCGCCCCGTATTCGCGCGCCACCTCCGGCTTTTCCTGCGGATCGACCTTCACGTACTTCACGCGCGGGTTGATGTCGCGGTACTCCGCCATGAGGTCGTCCAAGTGCTGATTCGGCGTTTTCCCGAAGCGCACGATGGTAACGTCATGCTTCAGCGCCCCCACGATCTTCTTGGTTTGCGGCGAAAGGGTGTAGAGGTGCTCGCTGGTCAAGTCGAAGTGCTTGTGGTACTTGAAACCCACATAGTTGACCGCCACCAGGATGGCCAGCACCGCCAGCGTCAGCACGGCCGTGTTGGTGCCCAGTTGCGAGGACCGTTTCGAGAAGTACCGCACGATGTTCGGCAACCCCAGCACGATGGAGCCCAGGATCAGCACGCCGCCCGCGATCAGCAGGATTTCGCTGAAGCGCAGCAGTTCGCCCTGCATCGAGTAGCGCACGTAACTCGCCACGAGCAACGCCAGGCCCACGCTGAGCGTGATTTCCGCCCATTGCTGGCGGCCCATGTTCTGCAAGGAAAAAGGCTTCGTTTCTCTGTTTGGTTTGGCCATAGTGGTTTCCTCAGGCCCTCCGCCAACGCATGGAGTCGACCGAGCGGATGGTCAGGAACACAAACAGGAAAATGAAGCTGCCGTAGTAGACCAGGCTCGAAGTGTCGATGATGCCCTGCGTAAAGCCCTCGTAGTGCCGGACCACCGAAAGATACGTCAGCACCGAGGCCACTGCGCTGGTCGAATTGCGCCCGATGTCCAGCACCCATACCAGCAGGAAAGCGGCGAAGGTCAGGACCGCGGCGATGATCTGATTTTCGGTGAGCGACGAAATAAATGTTCCCAACGAGGTCAAGCAGGCCCCCAGCAGCAAGATCCCCAGGTAGCCCGACGCCAGCACGCGCCAGGGCGGCATGGGATCGCTGTGCACGTACATGAACACCAGATAGCTCAAGGTGGGAAGAAGCATCAGGGCGAACAGGCTGAAAGAAGCAAAAAACTTTCCGAGCACGATATCCGTCTCCGTGATCGGCGATGTCATCAGCAGCTCCATGGTGCCGCGCTTGCGCTCTTCCGAGTACACCCCCATGGTCAGAATCGGCGTGATGAACAGGACCAGCGTGGAAAGCAGGCCGAAGAAGGCGCGCATCACCTCGGAGGGAACGTCAATGTTCTGCGTCATGCCGTAGCGCAACCCTTCCATTTCCGCCGAGAGCGACTGCTGAATCACTGCCGTCAGGAAAAAATTGAAGAAATAGGCGCTGAGAATCAGAAAAAGTCCGATGAAGACGTAGGCGATGGGCGATACGAAATAATGCCCCATCTCCTTGCGATACATAGCCCAAACATTTTTCATGACAGGAACGGCTCCTTAATTTGCCGCTTGCGCGTGGGAAGTGTCGTCCGTGGTCAATTCCAGGAAGATATCTTCCAGGCTGACGCTGACCCCACGCAGTTCGAAGAGCGGCCAGCCCTTCTGGATGATTTTCGCCGCCAGTTGGCTGCGGATGTCCTGGCCCGGCTCGGATTCGACGTTCACGGCCACGTGGCCGTCCGCGTGCGCCGACTCGACTTGCACCCGCTTCGCGCCCGCCACCTGGGCTAGCGCTTCGCGCAAGGGCGCCTCCGGCGCGCCCACCTCGATGCGCACGCGCTGCCCGCTCTTCAGCTGCGTGGTCAGGTTCTGCGGCGTATCGACAGCGGCAATCTTCCCGCGGTTGATGATCACCACGCGGTCGCAGGTCATGCTGACTTCGGGCAGGATGTGCGTCGACAGGATAATGGTGTGCGTTCCGGCCAGCCCTTTGATCAAATGGCGCACTTCGATGATTTGCTTGGGATCGAGCCCCACCGTGGGCTCATCCAGGATAATCACGTCCGGGTCGTGCACCAGCGCCTGGGCGATTCCCACGCGCTGCTTGTAGCCGCGCGACAGCCGCTTGATCAGCTCGTGCCGCTTGTCCGTGATGCTGGTTTTTTCCAGGGCGTCCGAAATGCGCGCGGCGCGCTTGTCCCCAGGAACGTTCTTGATGCGCGCGACGAACTCCAGGTAGCCCTCCACCGACATATCCGGGTAGACCGGCGGAGCTTCGGGAAGATAACCGATCCGCCGGCGCACTTCCAGCGAGTCGGTGAACACGTCGAAGCCGCTGATGCGCGCGGTCCCCGAGGTGGCCGGCATGAAACCCGTCAGGATGCGCATGGTGGTGGTTTTGCCCGCCCCGTTGGGCCCCAGAAAACCGAGGATTTCGCCTTTGTTTACGGTGAAGGAGACGTGGTCAACCGCGGTGACCGCGCCATAGGCTTTGGTTAAATCCTGAACTTCTATCAATGCGTACCTCCAATGAAGTAGAGGGAACAGCAGGACTGCCAGATTCCAGCGAGCCGATCTTTATATCAAAACGAAGCGGATAGATCAAAAACGAGAATAGCCCGGCGCGCAGAATCTCAGGAAGACCCAACTACGTTTTGATGCCGTGCACACAACAGGCGTTGCCATCCGCTCTTGCCCGCTTCCTGTGTTCAGACGAAGCCCGGCGATTATGGTTAGCGTGTGCAAGGAGTTTGTGCGTGCGCCAAGGCGCCGCGAACGGTGCCATGCGACAGGCCTCTTCGGCCTTCCTTCGCTGCCTGGCCCCGGCTGGCTCGCCCGCAACCCCCGCTGAGGCAACAAACCCAGCCATCCGCGCATCCACATGGGCTGAAATTTGGCTTGCTTCCACAATCCTTAATTCGCTGCGGCAAGAGACGTTGCGGCAAGCTCGCGCGCAAAGATGGGTCCGGAGCCGGCTGCGTCCGGCGGCGCGGAGATGTGCGTTGACACTCCCGGACCGTTTTGTTATTCAAGTCGCTTTGGTTTGTGCGGAGGCATCGTCCAGGGTACGCCTCAAGCGGGTCCGGGCGGGTGGTCCAAACGGAAGTCATCCAAAGGTGATATGAACAATCTGAACGCGCATGTGCCAGTGTGCCAGCCATCCCCATGCAGGCGAGGCCAGCCGTGGTATCTCGCCGGCCTTACGCGATTCGCCTTCGCCACGCTGGCTTCGCTTTGCTTGATCCTCCTCCTGCTCTGCGGCTGCAGCAGTTCCGGCGGGCCCGCCATCGTCGTGCAAATCACCCCCGCCTCGGCCAGCGTCGACCAGGGCCAAACGCTTGCTTTCACCGCGAATCTGACCAACGACCTGCGCAATCAGGGCGTCACCTGGAGCCTTTCGGGAAGCAGTTGCGCGGGCGTCACTGGCGCGGGCACCAGCGGCTGCGGCGACCTCTCGAACGTCACACCGTCTTCGGTGACCTACACCGCCCCTACGGGGCTCTCCGGTTCGTTGAGCGTGACCTTGACGGCCACTTCCATCGCCAATGCCACGGCCACCAGGACCGCTACCATCAGCGTCGAACTTCCCTTGACCTTCGGCAATACGACCGGCGTCCTGCCCAACGGCTCTAACGGCATTCCCTACACGCAAACGATCGCCGTGACCGGCGGTGTCTCACCGCTGAAGTTTTCTCTCGCTCCGGGAAGCGGCGCTCTGCCCGCAGGCTTGCAGTTGAATCAATCGGGCACCATCACCGGGACGCCAACCGGACCCATTAGCGGCCAGCCCAATCCGTCCGTCTTCACGGTGGAGGCGACCGATAGCTCCACCACGCCTGTCTCCGCCACTCAGCAGTTCTCGATTTATGTTTCCGCCGCGACCGCTCTGCAATTCACTTCCGGTCCCTTGCAAACCGGCTTCGTGAACAACGCCTACAGCGCTTCGATCCCCGTCACCGGCGGTGTGCGCCCGTTTGCCTTCACCATTCTGAGCGGCTCCCTGCCGCCCGGCCTGAGCCGGAACACAACGACCGGGGTCATCAGCGGCGTGCCGACCGCCGCCAATTCCTATTCGTTGACCATCCAGGTGACCGACTCCACTCTGCCCACCAAACAGACCGTCCAGGGCACCATCACCATCAACATTCAAACGCCGCAGCCGCTCTCCATTTCGCCGTCTTCCCTGCCCTCCGGCACCACCGGCACACCCTATTCCGCGTCGCTATCGGCGAGCGGCGGAATTCCGCCCTATACCTGGGCCATCAGTTCGGGCCAACTCCCGCCCGGCCTGCACTTCAACACAGCCACGGGCGCGATCAGCGGAACGCCGATTCTTGTCACCACGTCCAGCTTCACCGTTACGGTGACCGACTCGGAAACCACCCCTGTTTCGCTTCCGGCGACATACAGCATCCAGATCGCGGCCGGCACCAACAACGATTCCCTGATCGTGGGCCAGTACAGCTTCCTGTTCCAGGGCTTCGATTCGGATGGCGCGGTGGCCCTGGGCGGCTCGATCACCGCCGACGGCACGGGCAAGATCACGGGCGGCGGCCTGGACAGCAACCGCGTGTCCGGCGTGGTCGGAGGATCGTCCATTCCGCGCGCAAGCCTCTCCGGAACCTATTCCGTCGGCTCGGATGGCCGCGGCACCATGCAACTGATTGCCACCAGCGCGCTGAATGTCTCGGTCACCCTCGACTTTGATCTGGTGCTGGATTCCAACGGCAATATCCACTTCTTTGAAGACAATTCCACCACCACCAACACCGATCCCAAGAAAACTCATGGCATGGGCATCATGAAGCCGGCCATCGGCTCGTTCGGAACGGGAAGCCTCAGCGGGAATTACGCTTTCCTGTTTACCGGTGTGAACAGCTCGGGCGCTCCCACGGCCCTGGGCGGAGTCGTTCACGCCGACGGCGCTTCCACCATCGGCACGGGCGGAACCGGCGCCAACGGCGATTACAACGAAGCCGGCACGTTCAGCTCGCAATTGGAGGTGAGCGGCACGTTCAGCTTCGCCTCCGGCACGCACGGCGTCGCCGATTTGACCTTCGACCTCCCCGGCAAGTCTCCCTATACCCTGAACTTCTCATTCGACTTTGTCAGTTCCTCGGACATTTTCTTCGTGGATGTCGACGCGACCGACGCCACGCATCCGCGCCTCAGCGGCGAGATGATTCTGCAGTCGCCGACGACCACCTTCAATTCCTCCGCGCTCAGCGGCCCCAGCATCGCCACCGGTACCGGCCTGAACGGATCGAATTCCAGCGTGTTCGCCGGCGTATTTACTCCCGTGCCTTCCAACACCGCCAATTGCACGCCCGGAGTCGCCAACTGCATCACGCTCAACTATGACGAAAACAATGCCGGCACCGTGGACAGCCCGTCGCTGATCGGAAATTATCAGATCAATGCGAATGGACGCGTTTCGTTCACCTTCAACGAGCTCAATGGCACGCAACTCGCCCCCGTCGCCGCGCCGCGCTTGGCTGTCGCCTATCTCTTTGGCCCCGGCGAAGGCTTCACCATGGGCGCGGACAGCGCCGTCACCACCGGCATGCTCGAGCAGCAGGAGACCGGCGTCACCTTCTCCGCCTCATCGATCGCCGATGACTACACCTTAAGCAGCGCCTTCCCCAAGGAGAATCAGGTCACCCACGTAATTGGGGAGACCACCGCCAGCGGGAACGGCTCGCTGCTGGGAACCTTGGACGAAGTCACTCCGCCGGCCAGTTCGTCGCTGGGTCAGCCGGTCACGCCCAACCTCGATCAATCGCTGGTCGCCAGCTACGCGAATGTCTCGGCCACCGGCCGCGCTACTTTGACGACCAATTCTCTGATCGGCTTCCCGACCAATCTGGTGCTGTACGTTGTCTCGCCTAATAATTTCAGGGCGATCTCCGTCGATCCCAATGATCAGCACCCTCAGGTGTTTTTCTTTGACCACTGATCGAGCCACGATAGCGGCGGGCGGCGCGTTGCTGGTTGGCATAGCCATGCTGTTCCAACTCGCTCCCGCGCAGCCGGAGCAGGGCCTTTCTCCGCCGCCCGGCGCGCATGTGGTCACCGTCAGTCCTCGCCCGGCCTACTCCAACGAGCCTGCGCTCGCCATCAATCCGAGCAACCCCAAGCAAATCGTCGCCGCTTTTCAATCCCCGGCCAGCGTGTCCTATTCCGAAGATGGCGGTTCGAGCTGGCAGCTCGCCACCGGAACGGCCCCTCCCGATTACAAGGTTTCCGGAGACGTCTCCGTGGCCTACGACGTCCTCGGCCACGCCATTCTTTGTTACATCGCTTTCGACAAGCTCGGCACGTCGCAATACTGGGCGCACAACGCCACGCGCAATGGCGTCTTCTGCCGCCGCTCGCTCGATGGCGGCAAGACGTGGGAAAGCAACGCGGCCGCGGTGGACGCGCAGGCCACTCACCCCGCTATGCCTTTTGAGGACAAGCCGTACCTCGTCGCGGATGACAACAACGATTCGCCCTTCGCCGGAAATCTCTATCTCGGGTGGACGGAGTTCAGCCTCACCAAATCCATCATCCTGTTTTCACGCTCCACCGATGGCGGCATCACCTGGTCGCCTTCTTACGAAATCAGCACGCAGGAAGGCATTCCGCGCGACGACAACGGCGCGGTGGAAGGTTTCGACGCCGTGGCTGGGCCGGATGGCGCGCTGTACACCGTTTGGGCCGACGGCACTTCGTTTGTCATGGCTGTGTCGCATGACGGGGGCCTTACCTTCGGCCCTTCGGAACCCATCCTCCGCCTTCCAGCGTCCTACTTCACCGTCGACGGCGTGCAGCGCGCCAATGGCTTTCCACAGATCGGCATGGACCTCAAAAACCAGCGGCTCTACGTCACCTGGACGGACTACCGCAACGGCGACATTGATGTCTTCTGCTCCAGTTCGCCCGATCTGGGGCACACCTGGAGCGCGCCGGTGCGTGTGAACACCGATCCCCTGCACGATGGCGCGGATCAGTTTTTCCAGTGGATGGCCGTCGATCCGAAGGATGGCTCCGTGTACGTCGTCTTCTACGACCGCCGCAGCGATCCGCAGAACCACGCCGCGCGGATTACCCTGGCGCGTTCGACCGATGGCGGCAACTCCTTCGCCAACTACGCCTGGACGCAGGCGCCGTTCACTCCCAACGAAGATCAGTTCATGGGCGACTACACGGGAATTGCGGCGCTGAACGGCCGCGTCTACGGCGCATGGACCTACGGCGCAACTCCCCCGCTTTCGCGCCGCCCCCAGCCCGAGCGCAGGCGAGCGCGCTCTTCCTACATCCGCTTGTACAAAGCGCGGCCCGCCGGAACCATCGTGCAGGTGGGCATGGCCGACTTTAGCAAGCCCTCCAAGTAACTGTTCTTCTCACGCGTGGCGCGGCCGTCTCGCCCGCGGTTCTGGTCAGCTTGGGATGCGCCTGTCGTTACGTCTTTTTGGTGGGAGAGCTTGCGCTCGCTTTAACCCGCCGATGTCTCGCCATCACAAGAAAACCGCGGGCGCTAAGAATTTCCTCGCGCCCGCGGCAAATCACCTCAGCGCTCCGGCGAAGTGGGTGGGCCGGAACGCGGTTGAACCCCGCTTATTGCGCCGGCATGTAGCTCAAGTCCGGCCGCGGCTGAGCGATTTCCGTATAGATGCTCGCAATCGAATCATCGAGCAGTCCCATCACCGTAGTCGCTTCCTGCTCCCCAAATGCTTCGCGCAACCTCTCCGGAATCGGCTTTACAGCCGGGTTCGGCGCGAACGACGCCCAATCCGCGTGATCGATGGTCAGCACGTACGTCCCACTCCGGCCGCCGTTCACCAGCCGATACCACGACGTGTGCCCCGGAACATTCAGCTTTTTGCTCGCTTCGTTAACTTTTGCCACCGCGCTCTGGAATTCATCGCCCTTGCCGAACCGGATGTGAAACGTTAGCACCTCGATGTACTTCGGTGTTGTGCCCGCCGCCTCCGGGTTGCTCCACTCTGGCAAGAACTCATAATACTGGGCCATCAGTTTCTCTACATACGGCCCGACCGTCTTGTTGTACTCCGCCAGATCGGCTTCGTCGGAAATGGACGGATGATCGAAGTCCGCCCAGTGCATCCCGAATTGGCCGACCACATAGGTCCCCATCCGCTCTCCCGAGATGATCTGCGACACGAGCAGCGGCGTTTTGCCGCCTTGTTCCTTCTGCCAGACAGCTTTGGTTTTGCGCCCTTGTTCGTACTGGCTTGTCATTCCGTTCTTCGGCGTCTGGAATTCAATCGCCGCGACTGTGCCGCCTCGCTCCTGCGCAAGTGCACCGGCTGCCAGGAGACCGAGGGCACACACGCCCACCATGAGCTGGGTAAGCTTCATTGTTCCTCCTCAAACCGCTTGAGTTTTGATTTTGGACTTGGGGCCTGCCGCTACCCTAACACCGCCCCCTGGAGAACGCAATGCGGGGTCGTGCCGCGGGAGCCGCGGGCGCCTCGCCCGCCGTTCTGGTCAGCTTCGATGAGGATGTCGCCACGTCTCTGTGGCGCGGAGCCGCGGCGCTCGCCTTTCGCCGTTTCTAGCCACTCGCACTGCTTTTCTCTTCATCCAACTTCAGCGCCGCGGAATTGATGCAGAAGCGCAGGCCGGTGGGATCGGGGCCGTCCTCGAAGACGTGTCCCAGGTGCGCGTCGCAGCGGCTGCAGAGAACCTCCGTGCGCACCATCCCGTGCGAACTGTCCCGTTTCATCTCCACGTTTTCGGCGGCGATGGGCTGGTAGTAGCTGGGCCAGCCCGACCCGGAGTGGTATTTCGTTTCCGAACCGAACAGCGGCTGCCCGCAGCAAACGCACACGTAGGTGCCCTGCTTTTCCGTGGATTCGTATTCGCCGGTGAACGGCGGTTCGGTGCCCTTTTCGCGCGTGACGTTGTACTGCTCGGGGGTCAATTGCTTGCGCCATTCGCGCTCGCTCTTTTGGATCTTTTCGCTCATGCACCCAATTATAGCAGCCGCGTCGTTCGAGCCGGCCGCCTTTCGGCTTTCGCAAATTTTTCGCTTCTTGCCCTTGAGATCGAAAAAAAGCGCGGGGTATAATCCGGCCCTCGGGTTCCAATCGGGGTCGTTTCTGCAACCGCGGTCCAGTGAGACATTGTTGAGCGAACAGGGCGCACGCATGAGCGTATTTTCCCACGATCGCCGCCATTTCCCCCGGCGCCGGCTGAAATCGCTGGCCTACATCGATCTGGGCGGCGACAGCGGCGGAATCGTCCTGAACGTCAGCGAAGGCGGCCTGGCGCTGCACAGCGCCGTCGCTCTCAACCGGCGCCCTTTGCCCTCGATTCGCTTCCAGCTTCCCGATTCTCCGGCTTGGGTGACCGCGCACGCGGACATCGCCTGGATCAACGCCACACGCAAACAGGCGGGCATTCGCTTCGCCGGCCTTCCCGACGATGCGCGCCGGCAGATCCGCGAATGGGTCGCCTCCTGGTCGGCCGAGGATTCGAGCGCTGGGCCGCTTGGCGGGGCAATGGAGCTGGCCTCCCTCACGCTCGGCGACGTCCCCGAAACCCGCGCTGCCGCGCCCTCGCGGGAGCCGGAAGGCGTCGAGCGCAAGCTGCGCTTGCACTTCGCACACCGCCCGCCCCCTGCCAGTGAGGATCGAACGACTCCCGCCGCGCGCGGCATCTGGTGGTCGTTTGTGGCCGTAATCGGCTCGCTGGCCATCGCGTCGCTCGCCTTTGGCTGGGCTGCGGGACGCGGCAAGCTGAGCGTGCTGTCGCGCATCCTGGACAAAGTGACGGGGAGCGCAGTGGCGCATGCTCGAATGAAACCTGCAAGCGCGCTGGTCGGCACCCTCGACGCCGCCAATGCCGCGTCGATCGAATCGCGGGGAACGCCGGCGCCGGCCGGGAGTTTGCCTGCGGCCACTGCGGCTGCTGGCCGCGTCACCGTTACCGCTCAAGGTTATCTGCCCATGCCTGTGTCTGCGGCAGACGGCGCGCCCAAACCGGTCTCACTGCGAATGGGTTATATCGAGCGCCGCGTCGAGCCCGCCTACCCCGCGCAAGCCCTGGCCCAGCGCATTCAAGGAACGGTCGAGTTGCGCGCTACGATCGGCCCCAACGGCGCGGTAGGCGGAATCTCCGTCGTCTCGGGGCCTCCGCCGCTGGTTGCCGCCGCCGAAAACGCCGTGCGCCTCTGGCGCTACGCCCCCACTCTGCTGAATGGCAAGCCAGTCCAAACCGAACAGACCGTCACCATCACCTTCTCCCTGGCTAAGCCGCATTCCCTGCCTCAGCCGCACTCTCTGACTCAGCCGCGCTAGCCTCGAATTTTGGTTTTGAGTTCCGCTGCGATTCCACCTCCTTTGTTTTCACGTCCGGAACGATCAGGCCAAGGGTACGAAAACGTGCCGAGATATTTTTGCGGTTGTGTTGATGAGATTGGAGTTAGGCGAAAAATATCTCGGCAGGGGTGCTGAGATATGTGAGCTTTGTCACCATCGGTAGAAGAGCGCCCGAGAGGCGATGTAACAGTGATAGGTCGCCGAGCGGGATCGAAATCTGTATCCATCAATTTTGGCGGTTTTGATGATAGCACAGGACTTACGGCGAATTTTGTTCGACACGTGTATCCATCAGCCGAAGTGACGAGTGGCCGCTCGAGCTGGCATGGGGCAAGCAAGTGGCGAGCGGCTAGCAAGAACTCGGCCCCCGAGGGCAGAGGTGCAGGGCAGCGACGAGGCAGAGAAGGTAGCGGGTGCCTGGTCGGCCCTCGTGGTGCGTGCCGGTGGTTGGTTGAGCTTCGCATAAAGGGCGAGTGACGATAGCATAGAATTGTCGGTTTGTACAGTACCAATTATTCAATGGTACTACTAATATCGTGGGGGGATTTCCAAAACGGGAATTTCCCGAAATGGGAAAAACGGCCCGGAGACGGGTCACGTTCCGGGGGACACGGGAGTCGGAGTATCGGTCCTTGGCGGGCTGGAGTGGAGTGCCTGTCGGATGCGTACGGCGAGGAGGTGCTCGTTCTTGCGGCGTAGTTCGTGCTGCCAGATCCGCAAGACTCGCCAACCTGCCTTCTTCAAGGTGCGTTGCACGACGAGGTCACGCGCTT
>JBJKQB010000407.1:0-6460 GCA_046705825.1 Candidatus Acidiferrales bacterium | reverse complement strand
TGTTCTCGCGACCGGCGGCGATGTTGTGCTGGAAGCGGTTCACGCGGGAGAAGGAGCGCTTCCCCAGGGCCATAATTTCCTCGAAAATCTCGCGTTCGCGCGGGCCGAGGGGCTGGATCTGGCCGTTGCCGTCGTGGATCAGCCCGACGGTGGAAGTAAAGCCCAGTTCGACGGCGCGATGCGCGACGTTGAGGGCGTCTTCGGGACTGCGGATGCCGCTGCCCAGCACGGAATTGATGTTGACGTGAAATTCGGCGTGTTGAGCCAACAGCTGCAGTTTCTGGTCGAGCACCTTCAGGCTTTTCTTGGAAACGTCATCGGGAATAGCGTTATCGATGCTGATCTGCAGGTATTCGAGGCCGGCGCGGTTGAGGCGCTCGATGCGGTCGGCGACAAGCAGATAGCCATTGGTGATCAGCCCGGCAATGATTCCGTTCTTGCGGATGCGGCGAATGATGTCGTCCAGGTCAGGATGGAGCAGAGGTTCGCCGCCGCTGATGGTGATGACGGCAGTGCCCATGTGGCCCAAGCGATCGATTCGCCGGAACATTTCGCCGGTGGGCACGGGCTTGGAGAAATCGTCAAATTCATTGCAATAGGTGCAGGCCAGATTGCAGCGGCGCGTGGGGATAATGTGGACGAGCAGGGGATGACGCGTGGAGACGAGCCCCTTGGCAATCATGCGCGCTTCGCGCCACTTGCGATGGGCGGCGAGCAGCTTCTTGCGGATTTTTTTCTTCGGTGTCACGTATTTTGTGACTGTGCAGGGCTGAACCGGAGTTACCCTGCAAAGCCCTTAAATTATGCCATATAGCAACCCGCGGACCGATCCCTGCATACATTGAAAGGTCAGGAAAAGAAACCTCAGGTTGCGCCGAGGGCGTGCGTCCATCTTGCACCGGATCGCGGGCGGAGTGATACACTTCTGTGTTTTTGGGAGGAACGATGATTCGCATTCTTAGAGCTTTCCAGTCGCACAAGGCCGCAACGCGAAAGGGCCGGGGCGGTTCGAGTTTCCGGCGGGCGCTGCCTGCATGCGCAGCGGCGCTGCTTGCCGCGGTTGCCGCTGTGGCGCTGATTCCTGCGCGCGCGCAACAGAGTCCCGCTTCGGGGCCGGCGGTCGATCCGAGCCTCTACTCGGCGATGCGCTGGAGGTTGATTGGACCCTACCGGGCAGGACGCGTCTCGGCGGTGGCTGGAATTCCGGGGAATCCAGCCGTTTTCTACATTGGCCTGCCAGGGGGAGGAGTGTGGAAAACGGCGGATGGGGGCCGGGTATGGAAGCCGATTTTCGACGCGGAACACGTCGCGTCGATTGGAGCGCTGGCGGTGGCGCGGTCGAATCCCGACATCATTTATGTGGGGACTGGCGAGCAGACGCCCGGAAACGGCGTGTACAAATCGACGGACGCGGGCGCAACCTGGACGCACATCGGCCTAGAGGACACGAGATACATCAGCTCGGTCCTCGTTGACCCGCGCAATCCGAACATCGTGGTGGTGGGAGTGCTGGGAGATCCGATTCTGGGGGTAGCCGGACCAAACAAGACGCGCGGAGTCTACAAGAGCACGGACGGCGGAAAAACGTGGAAGCGGACGCTGTTCGAGCAAAACGACGATCTGGCAGGAATCTCGGACATGGTGGCCGATCCGGGAAATCCGCGCGTGCTGTACGCGGGGATGTGGCATCCGCGGGCGTTCCGCGCGCCGGTCAATGCGAGAGAAGAGAACAAGCAGGACGCCTGGATCTATAAATCGACGGATGAAGGCACGACGTGGACGAAGGTCAGCGAGGCGGGCCTACCGGCGCCGCTCGGGCGCATCGGCCTGGCGGTGGCGCCCGGAGACCACGGGCGGCGAATGTTCCTGATCTCGAGCATGGGGCTGTTCCGCTCGGACGACGGCGGCAAGACCTGGGAGCAGAGCACGCAGGACCCGCGCATAACGGGGAACGTCTACATTTGCCACGTGTACGTCGATCCAAACAATCCGGACATCGTGTACGTGATGCAAACGAGCACGTATCGTTCGAGCGATGGCGGCAAGACGTTTGCTGCGTTCAAGGGAGCGCCGGGCGGGGACGATTATCACGTGATGTGGATCGATCCGACCGATTCGCAGCGCATGATTCTGGGGGTGGATCAAGGCGCGACGATCAGCGTCGACGGGGGAAAGACGTGGAGTTCCTGGTACAACCAGCCGACCGGGCAGTTCTACCACGTGATCACGGACAACCAGTTTCCATTCGTGGCGTATGCGGCGCAGCAGGACAGCGGCACAGCCGCCGTTCCGAACCGCAGCGATTACGGGGAAATCAGCTATCGGGACTGGTTTTCGATCGGGGGATTCGAGTTTTGCTACATCGCGCCCGATCCGCTGCATCCGAATATCGTGTATTCCGGGGGCTGGTACGGCAGCGTGGTGCGTTTCGACAAGAGCACGGGGCAAATCACGCACGTTTTCGTGCGCACGTCGAAATACCGGGCGTCGCAGATGCCGCCGATCGTTTTCTCGCCGGAGAATCCGCATGAATTGTATCTGGGCATGCAGTACGTAATGCGCACGCTGAACGGCGGACAAAGCTGGCAGCAGATCAGCCCCGACCTGACGGACCGCTCGGGCCAGACGCCCAGGGGCACGCACAAAATGACCACCCCGCGCCCTGCTTTCCGGCCCCCTCATGCGATCACCGCGCTGGCCGCGTCGCCGATTCGCGAGGGAGCGCTGTGGGCCGGAACGAGCAACGGGCTGGTGCAGCGCACGACGGACGACGGGCGTACGTGGCAAAACGTGACGCCCATCAACTTTCCGGCAGAAATATCGGTGGAAGGGCTGGAAGCGTCGCACTACGACGTCAGCACCGCGTATGCCGTGCTGGGCAAGCGCGGCGATTCGAAGCCCTACATCTACCGCACGCAGGACGGCGGGAAAACCTGGCAGGAGATTACGAACGGGCTCGCGCCGAGCTGGGCCGCGCGCGTGGTTCGAGAAGATCCTGTGCGGCAAGGATTGCTGTACGCGGGCACGGAGAACGGCGCGTACGTTTCGTTTGACGACGGCGATCACTGGCAGTCGCTGCAGCTGAATCTGCCGACAAGCGATGTGCGCGACCTGGCGGTACATGGAAACGATCTGGTCGCCGCCACATACGGGCGCGCGCTGTGGGTGCTGGATGACGTTACGCCATTGCGCCAGGCCAGCGAGCAGATTGCGGAATCACAAGCGTACCTGCTGCGGCCGGCGAACACCGTGCGCGTGCGCTGGGACAACGACCAGGAAACGCCGCTGCCGCCGGAAGTGCCCGCAGCGCAGAATCCTCCGGACGGGGCGGTGTTCTACTACTATCTGAAATCGGCACCGAAGGGCGAACTGACGATCGAGATTCACGACGCGAAGGGAAATCTGGTGCGGCGGTTCACCAGCCTCGCAGCGGCGCCGGATAACACGCCGAAGAACGTGCCGGATTACTGGTTCGGGCCGATGGCGAAGCTGACGAAACACGCGGGGCTCAATCGATTCGTGTGGGACCTGCGCTATCCGCCGCCGTCCGCGCTGAATTACAGCTACTACGGGAACATTCTGGACTACGTCGAGTACACACTGTCGGACCACGCGATTCCCGGGGATACGCCGCGCAAGCAAGCGCTGGGCCCATTGGTGACACCGGGGCAATACGAGGTCACGTTCATCGGCAATGGCGTGCTGATGAAACAGCCGCTGACGATCACGCTCGATCCTCGCGTGCACGTTTCGCAGGCCGATCTGGAGCAGCAACTCGGCGCAGCGCAGCGGATCACGGCGGCGCTGAAGACGAGCTACGACACGTACAACTCGGCCTCGGCTCTGCGCGATGCTCTCGCCGAACGGCAAAAGAGTCTCGGCAAACTGACGTCAGAGACGCAAACACCGGGAAGCGGCGCGGCGGGACATTCGGCGCCCAAAGCGGGCGCAGCCGCGGCGGGCAAAGAAGCGTCGGACGCGCTCGAAGCGTTGGATGCGAAGGTCGCGGCGGTGCAGCAAGGGACATTGCGCGCGCCCGGAGTGGGCCCCGTGAATCGCGACCTGGCGCGCATTCTGTACATGATCGAGGTGGGAGACGCCGCTCCGTCAGACTCGGCGCAAGAGGCGATCAACGAGTCCTGCGGGTCGCTCGAGGCGGATCTGGCGGCGTGGAAGAAGGTGCAGAGCGAGTCGCTGCCGACGGTGAATGCGCTGCTCGAGAAATACAACCTGCAGCCATTGCCGAGCGAGGCGGCAACCGCAACGACGGCGGAAGCGAGCCGGGCGAGCGGCGTCTCGCGGACAGCCCGCGATTAGGCGGGCTGCTGATGGCGCGAAAACGCGCTCGCCGGGGACTTACGTGACGATTCCACCGAAGATCGCCGCCTCTTGCGAGTGAGAACGCGAGAGAGTCACGCTTAGAACTAGCCGCGCACGCGGCGCGCGTTGTGCCTGGCCCGATAAATATGGCGGGACGCGCGGTTCTGGCGGCGACGGATGGTCCTGCGATCAGAGCGCGTCAGCCGGCCGTTATTCTGGCGGCGCATCCGGCGCTCTTGATGGTTGATGCTGCGCTGCTGACGTTCCAGCCGCGCCGTCTCTGCGGGCGTGAGCTGGCCGCTGCGCACGCCCTGAGCGATCCGATCCTGCTGATTCTCTTTTCTTTGCTGGATCGTGGCCGGCTTGTGAACCGGGGCCGTATTGCCCGACTGCGCGAACGCGATCGGCGCGCTCAGAACGAACAGTGCGGCACCGCAAAGCAGAATCCCTTTGGTGGTCATCGGCGTGTTCCCTTCTTTTGCGCTCCGGCTTGCATTCGATCCTACCGGGGCGTCCGTTCAGTGAAACACGCCTGCGCGAAAAATGTTGCGGTGCGGGCGGGGGCCTGCTCGATCAAATCACCTGTGCCGAAGGGCAGCACGTCCGTGGCTCAGCAGATTGCGGGGCCGTTCAGCCGGGAGGCCATCCCAACCGCGCCAGATAAATTGAACGCGTCGCCGGGCCGGCTGCACGTTTCAAGGCTTCGCATGAGCTCGCACGGGTCCGGCGAAATCGGCTACCGGTTGGCCATGGACGGTGCCCTCCGGGGTTACGCGATCCTGCGCGAGTTTGGATACATAGGGCGATTGCAAGTAGGCCTGTTGCTGCTCGAGACGTTGCGTGCCCTGGTTGCTCAGGTTCCATTCCTGTTTGGCCTGCGCCGCCGGAGGAGCTTTTTCGACCGTTCCGGCTGTGGTGATCAAGTCTCCTGGTGCAATGGCTGGTTGCGAGACATTGTTTTGCGTCCCTGTGACCACCAGCAGCATGGGTGAAGCTCTTCGGTCGGTGACCCAGAAGACCCTGTTGTTCACTTCGACCTGAACGGTCACGCTATGCAGATCGAAGGGCTTGCCAATGTACGCTGCTTTCTGGTTCGAATCGAGAACTGCTACGCCAGAGCCGCTCGCGGGCTGTACGACAACCGCCGGCCTGCCCCACCACCAGCCGCCGTATCCCCACCAGCCCCATCCGGCAAACCAGAAAAAGGCAATGACGAGAAGCATGAGCCAAATCCACCACCAAACCCACCCGCCGCCTCCGCGGCCGTACCATCCTCTGCGCGGTTCCAGATCCTCTAATTCACGGCGATATTCTGGATCATGCCTGTCGGGTATCGGCATATCGACCTCCAGCAACGCCGAAGGGCCGTTCGGCGGGATTTCAAGGCAAGGCAGGGCCTCGAAAAGCGTGTTTTTCGAACGGTCCCCTGCCCTTCTTTTCCACCGTAGGAGGCCGACGCTGTAGCGTCAATCAGGGGAAGAGGGGGGCTCAGGGGTGAGGAATGTGCCACTTCGCGCGATTGTAAGCCGGACTGAAGCAGGAGAGCGAGAGGCGTGCCATATAGAGGCTTGATACAGCTCAGGTGGTTCAGGAGCGCGAAACCGGTCAAATCCTGCAGAGTGGCGAGGGCCGATCTTCGGCCACGTCTGGACCGGGGCCTGAAATCAGGAATCGAAGTTCACAACCGGCTGCTTTTCTTTTCGCAGGGCGGCCATAGCCTTGGGGCCGAGTTTGAGGTGTTGCGAGACCACTTCGGCGGGAGTGAGCGCCATCCACTGTGCGAGCGAGATGTCCGCGAAGCGGTCGCTTGCAAAAACCTCGAGAAAGCGAAGGGAAGTCTTGCCGGTGTTCTGAATATAGTGGCTCATAGCGAACGGCACGTATCCCACATCGCCCTGGCGGAAGTCGAAAGTGCGTGCGCGGTCCTCGGCAGCGAAGACAGTCATGCGCGCGCAGCCTTCGATGTAGTACTGCCACTCGTCCGCGTTGGGATGCCAGTGCATTTCGCGCATGCCGCCCGGTTCGACTTCGACGAGCGCCGCCGCGACCTGCTGCGAGGCGGGGAAGTTTGTCGAATCGGCGATACGCACGCTACCGCCGGCCAATCGAATAGGCTGTTGCCGCATCAGGCGATGGCTGA
>JBJKQB010000406.1:0-4653 GCA_046705825.1 Candidatus Acidiferrales bacterium | reverse complement strand
GCTGTTCGTCATCGGCGAAGAGCGCGACAGCCTTGGCGCGAAAGCGGCGGCGCGCCAGCCGCGCGGATCGAAATACCTGATCAACGGAGAGCCGACAGAGAACCAGCTTGCGTTGGCCGCGAAGGGGGCGCTGCGCCTGGAGATTTCCTCCGCGGGCCGCATGGCGCATTCGGCTTATCCGGAACTCGGCGAATCGGCGATCGAAAAGCTGCTCGATGCGCTCGAGGGGGTCCGCAAACTCCGGCTCCCGGCGGATGAACTGCTTGGCCCGACCACGATCAATATCGGAACGATCTCAGGGGGCCGCGCGCCCAACGTGGTTGCCGATGCGGCCAAGGCTGAAGTCTTCGTGCGACTAATCGGCGATCCGGAACCGGTTCGCGAGGCTGTGCGGCATGCGATTCGCGATCGCGCACACGTCAAAGAGACGGGCTATACCTCGGCCATGCGTTTCGAGCGCGTCGACGGACTGCCCACCACCGTCGTGTCGTATGTCAGCGACGCGCCGGTGCTCAGTCCCGCATGGGGCAAGCCGCTGCTGATCGGACCGGGCAGCATCCGCGTGGCTCATACGGAACGCGAGTCCGTCTCCAAGCGGCAAATCACGGATGCGGTCCGGATTTATGCCGATCTGGCGGCGCAACTTTTGCAGAGGGAGTAAGGCGGATGTCCCCGGATTCTTTTCGACAGCAGGACGCAACACCGATGATCGAGGAAGTCTGTGGCTGAAATGAAACTTGCAATCGTGGGCTACGGACGCATGGGGCGGCTGATCGAGGCGCTGGCGCCGGAGTACGGCCTGAGCGTCAATCTGCGGCTCGACAGCAAGAACAATGTGTCCTCCCGAGCGCTGACGAAGGAGCATCTGGCCGGGGCCGATGCGGCCATCGAGTTTTCCACGCCGCAGGCGGCACCAGAAAACATTGGCCGGCTGGTGCGCGCCGGGATTCCCACGATCTGCGGGACAACCGGATGGTACGACCGGCTTCCGAGCGTGCGTGCGCTGGTCGAAGAAGCGGGAGGAGCGCTCGTGTGGGGCTCGAATTTTTCGGTGGGAGTGTGCCTGTTCTCGCAAATCGTGTCGGAAGCCGCTCGCCTTCTGGCGACGCAACCGGAATATGGGGCATGGGCCTGGGAGATTCATCACGCCGCGAAGAAAGATGCGCCTTCGGGAACGCTGCTAGCGCTGGTCGCAAAAATGAAGGAGGCCGGTTACGCGCGGCCAATCGATACGGGCAGCAATCGAGCCGGATTGCAGCCGGGAACGCATGAGATTGGGTTCGATTCGCCGTCCGACACGATCACGCTGCGGCACGTCGCGCGAAACCGGGAGGGCTTTGCTCGCGGCGCGTTGCGCGCGGCTGCGTGGATCGCAGGCAAGAAGGGCATATACGAATTTCGGGACATCGTCAGCGAATTGAAATGAACCCGCGAGCGGGCCGTTCGCGGGGAGCCGGGTGCCGAAGCAAAACCGGCAAAACTTTGTTGAAGGAGGACAAATTAATGTTTACAGGATGCGGAACCGCCTTGGTCACGCCATTTCGGAACGATCTTTCGATCGACGAAACGCCTCTGCGGCGCCTGATTCGGCGCCAGCTTGACGCGGGGATTGATTTTCTCGTCCCGTGCGGCACGACAGGCGAGAGCCCAACGCTCAGCCGCGCCGAACGCCGGCGAGTGGTCGAGATTACGCTCGAAGAGTCGCAAAGAGCCGTGCCGGTCCTCGCCGGAGCCGGCGGATACAACACAGCGGAGGTGATCGAAGCGGCGAAAGAACTGGAAGCCATGGGCGTCGACGGGATATTGTCCGTGACTCCCTACTACAACAAGCCCACGCAGGAAGGGCTGTACCAGCATTATAAGGCGATTGCGTCGGCGATATCGATTCCGATCATTCTGTACAGCGTGGCAGGACGCACGGGCGTTCACATCGAACCCGCCACGGTAAAGCGGCTCGCGGAAATCGAGAACATTGCCGGCATCAAGGAAGCGTCCGGAAACATTTCGCAGATGGGCGCGATCGCCTGCGCCGCCAGCGACACGTTTACCGTGCTTTCCGGCGATGACGCGATCCTGCTGCCCCTTGCCGCGCTGGGCGGCCGCGGCGTGATTTCCGTCGCCTCCAATGAAATTCCCGCGGAGATGGCGCGGCTGACGCGGTTGTGCCTGGAGAACAATTTCCCTGCGGCGCGAGAGTTGCAGCGGAAATATCTGCCGCTGATGGAAGTCAATTTCATCGAATCGAACCCGATTCCGGTCAAGGCGGCGATGGCGCTGATGGGGCTGCTCGAACCGGTTTGGCGATTACCTCTCGTCGCGCCGAAGGCGGAAAACCTGGCGCGAATCCAGAGGGTGCTCGAATCACTCCAGCTTTTTGCGCACACCTATGCGGCCTGAACAGATTGAGGCGCTGTTCGATCGAGAACCCGGCTACCGCTACAGCGATGACGATCGGCGGGTGTTCCAGGAATTCAAAGACGAACTGAACGCCGGAAAGATTCGCGCGGCCGAGCCGGATCCGGCCGCTTCGACGGGCTGGCGTGTGAACGCCTGGGTGAAAAGAGGGATTCTCCTGGGCTTTCGCATAGGCTCGATTGCCGATATGTCCGTGGATCCGGCGCGCCAGCCCTTCTTCGACAAATCTACGTACCCGGTGAAAACGTTGGACGCCAGCGCCGGGGTCCGCATCGTCCCGGGCGGCTCGAGCATTCGCGACGGCGCATATGTTGGGCGCGGCGTGATTTGCATGCCGCCGATGTTCATCAACGCAGGTGCGTACGTGGGCGAAGGCACGCTCGTCGATTCTCATGCCCTGGTCGGCAGTTGCGCGCAGATTGGACGCAATTGCCACATTTCCGCCGGCGCGCAGATTGGAGGCGTGTTGGAGCCGGTCGGTTCCCTGCCCGTCATCGTCGAAGATGACGTGCTGATCGGAGGAAACTGCGGGGTCTATGAAGGAACCGTGATCAAGCGCCGCGCCGTTCTCGGCAGCGGCACAATCCTGAATCGCTCGACGCCGCTGTATGACGCGGTAACCGGCGCGATTCATGAATCGACCGAGGACCGGCCGCTGGTCGTACCGGAAAATGCGGTGGTGGTGGCGGGAGCGCGGCCCATCCAGCGCGGGCCGGGAAAAGACTGGCAGCTGTCGCTCTATACTCCCGTGATCGTGAAGTACCGCAGCGCCACGACGGACGCCAAGGTGCGGCTGGAAGATCTGCTGCGTTGAGAAGTTTCCCGGCACGAACGTGGCTCGTGCGAATGCATTTTCTTTTCCTCCGCCACGCGCCCGCAAGCTGCAACGGCTACTGCGACACGCTGGGTTTCGCCCGCGGCGAACCATCTTTCAAGAATTTCTCATAGCGAGCGCGATACTCGCGCTCGTACGCTTCCACGGCCTGTGAGTAGCTCAGATTCGGCGCAGGCGTCTGTAGAGTCCAGTCGATTTCGACGTGGCTCGCTGACGCCGGCAGCAGCACTTCCGAATGTTCGATGGGGACCGAGCGGCCATCCACGCGAGCAGCTTTGAGCGTGACGAACCACGGCGTGTGAAGAATGATCTTCGCAGGCTGCCTTTGAAGATTTAGCTGGAGATCCAAACTCATCCCGGCGCGGCGGAACGTGCCTTTGAATGCGACCATGCCGAACGCGGTTGGCGCGTTCTTCACTTCCACCGTGTCGCCCGGGCGTATCCAGTCCGGCGACAGCACGGACAGCAAGTGAAGGTCGTCGCCCTGTTCGCGCACGAGCATGTTGCGGATCAGCGCGATGTAATCCGCGGCAAACCATCCATGCGGGGCAAGGTCGCGGCCAAAATCACGCGTTCCCCACGGCGCGACCCCGTACTCCCAGCCAGCTTGCGTGGAGGACGTGTGCAGCAGGATGGCGTAGAGATCGGCGACCACCTGCTGCTGTTCGCCGCGAACGAGTTCCGCCTCCGTATTCTTCATGGTGATGTAGTGATGCAGTAGGCCCGCATACGTCATCAACCCTTCCCGGTACTCCGCGCGCGTGCGCTGCAGCGTTCCGGTCACCAGCGGATCGAAGGGCGAAAACAGGACGTCGGGATAGAGCGTGTTCATGTTGCCCCAGTCCTGGCCGCCGCTGACGTCGATGCCCGGGGGAATGTAGTCCCCGTCCTTTGCGCCAACCGCGCGCAGCGCGGCGATCAACCGTTGCGAATAATCGTCATATTCTTTCTGAAATTCCGCGGCGTCCTGCGGCTCGCCCGCAGCCTTCGCCAACTCGATGGCCGATTGCAGGCCGACCAGAGCCCAGAAATTGTGGCCGGTGACGTGCGCCGTCTTTTGCGTGAACTCGTCGTCGTGCGGATTGGCGGCCGGCATCAGATGCATGGGATCGGCGGCGCGCACTCGCTCGAGCCACGCAACGGCGCGTTTCACCGCCGGAAAAATTTGGGCGGCGAACGCGCGATCGCGCGTCAGCTCGTAATAGCGGCCGAAGCCCCACAGCGCTTGCCCCCAACCGTCGTATTGCCCGGGCTGCGAGAGAAACAGGCCATCCGGCCGCTGCGTCTTCAGAAAGAAGAGCAAGCACTCGCGCGCGGCGCGAAAGTGCCCGGTCTCGTCGTACGCATTCATGATGTGCGAGCCGTCGCGAAGCCAGAAGGCGTGGTATTGCAGCTTGTTGACG
>JBJKQB010000405.1:0-5342 GCA_046705825.1 Candidatus Acidiferrales bacterium | reverse complement strand
ACCTGAACTACACCTGGAGCCACGCTCTCGGAATCCGCGATGGCAACAACGACAACGGGCAGGGCGCCGGCGCATCGCTGGATGCCTTCTGCCTGCAGTGCAACTACGGCACGCTGGCTTTCAACCGTGCGCAGATCTTCAATGCCGCGTACGTGATCCAGCTGCCCAGCCCTATCCACAACAACCTGCTCGGTGAAGAGGCTGTGAACGGATGGCAGATCTCCGGTGTCACACAGTGGCAGAGCGGTCCGCCGCTTCAGCCGTTGACGGGTTCCGGGCTCTACCCCTCATGGCCCGGCGGCATGAGCAACGAGAGCATGCTGGGTACGACTGGGATTGCTCTCGAGCCATACCTCACCTGCAATCCTGCGAAGAACCTGGCGAGCGGCTATTACTTCAACCCGAACTGCTTCGAAGCGCCCACCACCCGCGGTCAGAACGGCCCGCTGGTGTGGCCCAACATCACCGGTCCTGCGTTCTTCGACAGCGATTTGGGTGTTTACAAGAACTTTAGAATCACCGAGAGGCAAAAGATCCAGTTCCGGTTTACCGCGTTCAATTTCTTGAATCATCCGAATCAGCAATTCGGCCTGAGCAACGACATCAACCTGACGTTTGCCGCTGCGGGTGGCACGAACACGAATCAAGCTACAACCGGCAAACCGGCGTTCGAGGTAGGTAACCGCTCGCTGGAATTTGCCCTGAAGTACATCTTCTGAAGTCGATCGAGAGACAGCCGGAAAAGGGGATGGCCCAGCGCCATCCCCTTTTTTTGCCTGCATGCGGCGTATCTTGCTGTAATAGTCCAACCGTCTTGCTGTTTTGCGCTTCTTTATATATCGTTCGCTTTCTTCAGGAGATGATCTCGTGTCCCGTCGTCTTTCTTCTCGGGCTTCGAGAACGCGCGAAGGTATGACCCGCCGCGAGGCGCTCGCCATTCTTGGCGGGGCCGCGATGCCGGCGTTTTTTCCTACCGGCCGGAACATCGCTCCCGCGACACCTCATGCACCGATCAAATTCGAGCTGCATTCCCTGCCTTTTCGAGTCGAGACGGATGAGGACCTGAACCACCTGCACACTCCCGCGACCATGGCCGGCGGCTGCGCCGTCTTTGATTACAACAAGGATGGCCGGCCCGATCTCTTCTTCACTAACGGCGCGAACATGGCCACGCTGAAGAAGGACTCGCCCAAATATTCCAACCGGCTGTTTCGCAATGACGGCCACGGCGTGTTTACCGACGTGACCCAGCGAGCGGGCTTGGCCGGCACAGGATACGGCACCGGCGCCGCGGTCGGCGATTACGACAACGACGGCTACCCCGATCTCTTCGTCGCCGCCGTGCATGGCCGGACGCTGTATCACAACAACGGTGACGGCACCTTCACCGATGTCACGAAGAAAGCCGGGCTCGCTAACTGGAATGATCCCGAGTACGGGCCGCTGTGGAGCGTGGCGGGCGCGTGGGTCGACGTCAACAACGACGGGCTGCTGGACCTGTTCGTCGTGAATTACTTGCAGTGGGATTACGCCACCGAGCACCAGTGTGGTTTCCGCGGCCGCTGGGATTATTGCAGCCCGAACTTCTACAAAGGCACGCCGAGCCAGTTGTATTTGAACCAGGGTGACGGAACCTTTCGAGACGTATCCGAGGAATGGGGCATCCGCGCGCACGTGGGCAAGGGCATGGGCATTGGCGTGGCCGATTACGATTTGGACGGGCGTGCGGACCTGTTCGTCACCAACGACAGCTACTACAACTACCTCTTCCACAATACCGGGAAGAAGTTCGAGGAAGTTGGCCTGCAGGAAGGCGTGGGGCTGGTCGAGGACGGCGATTTCATTTCGGGCATGGGCGTGGATTTTCGCGATATCGATAACGACGGTTATCCGGATATCGTCACCGTGGCGCTGAACTATCAGACTTTTCCGATCTGGCATAACGATGCCGGAAAGCGCTTCGACGAAATCACGGAATCGAGCGGCATGCGCGCGCTCAGCATTCGCATGGGCGGCTACGGGCCCGGACTCTATGATTTCGATAACGATGGCTGGAAAGACTTGTTCGTCACCCGCGGCCACGTAGAAGTCCTGCAGAAGCCGGGCACTGAAATCAACCAATACAACACGGTCTTTCGCAATCTTGGTCGCAGCGGCAAATGGCAAGCGCTGACCGCTGGGGCAGGATTCACCGCTTCGCCGCCCGCCCGGCATCGCGGCTGCGCTTTTGGCGACTTCGATGGCGACGGCAGGATCGATGTTGTGGCTACCGCTCTGCTGGCGCCGGCCGAACTCTGGATGAACCGCACCACTCCCGCCGGCCACTGGTTGCAAGTCGCCCTAGTGGGAAAGAAAAGCAACCGCGACGGGATCGGTGCGGTGGTGAAAGTGGTCACCAGGGCGGGAACGCAATACAACCACATGACCTCGAGCGTGGGCTATGCATCCTCCAGCCACGGGCCGGTCCACTTCGGGCTTGGAGAGGAGAAACAGGCCCAGACCGTCGAGATCCGCTGGCCCTCCGGGATCGTGCAAACGCTGCGCAACGTTTCCGGCGATCGCGTGATTACTGTGGATGAATCTGCGGGCTGATGATGTGATTCTGATCGCGGCGCTTGCGCTCTCGGGCTCGTAGCTGATCCACGATCTGCCTTTCGCGAGCTCCCTCGCTCGGTTGATTCAAACGGAAGTAGAGCGCGGCCAGGTCGACGTGGGGCAAAAGCCACGCAGGGTCGCTCTTCTCGACGGCTTGAAAATCCTTGAGCGCCGCCGGCAGTTGCCCCTGGGCGTTTTCGATTCGTCCCCGCTCATACAGTCCGGCGGACGACTTGGGGTTTTGCGCGAGCAGCTGCTCGATCTGCTGCCGCGCCGCGTCGAGCTTTCGCAGAATGTACAAGGCGTTCGCGAGCTGCAGCCTGGCCTGAAGGTCCTTGGGATCGAGCTGCAAAGCTTTCTGGTATTCTTCGGCCGCGCCCTTGGGATCACCCGCATAGTCATCGACCAGACCAAGCACGACGTACGCCTTTGGCATTTTCGGATTGAGCTTTGTCACCGCTTCCGCGTCCGCGCGCGCTTGATCGAAGTAAGTAAGGCCCAGGTAAAGATCGGCCGCCAACTGGTACGCCTCAATGCTGTGGCTGCGGTCCGCAACTTTTTGCACCCGCTCGAGCCCCTCGCGCGTTTGGCCGGCGCGGATCAGCGCCGTGCCCAGCGCCCATTCCACGTCCAAGTTGTCGGGGTTGGCCTTTTCCAGCGGCTCCAGGAGCGCGAGGGCCTCTCCGACCAGCCCGAGCTGCACTTGGCAGTTCCCTAGCAGCGTTGCGATGCGCACATCGTCCGGTTTCGCTTTGTGCAGCGCGGCGAACTGCGCTCCCGCGCCGGCGAAGTCGCCCTTCTTGTAATACGCCAGTCCCAGGTCCAGGCGCAGCGCGGGATCGTCGGGGGCTTCCGCCAGAGCGATCTCGTATTGCCGGATTGCCTCATCGTAGCGGCCAAGCGCCGCCAGGGCGACTCCCAGATTCGCTTGCGCCGACACAATCTCCGGATGAATCCGGACGAGTTGCTCGTAGTCCTTGACGGCGGTGTTGTAGTCCCCACTTTGCTGCGCCTGATCGGCCTCCTGGAACAACTGCTTCGGGTCAGGCTGCTGCGCGCGCGCCACGCCCGCGCTGGCCAGAACCACTGCCAGGAGCAACACCCATTGCGAGCCGATCCTTCCCCGTTTCGTGTCCATGGACAGACGCTCATTATACTTCGCGGGGTTCGCAGACGGCCACGCGCGCCCTTTTTCGTGCCTACCGTTCTGCCCGCGCAATCACGTGCTGCGAACATAACGGGACTCGTCGCGGCAGCGTCGGCCAAAGCAACGCTCTTTCGACAAACTGCTTCGCTAGCGATCCATCGAGAATCGAACGGATGCGGGTTTGCGAAGGCGCGGGGAGGGCACTTGAAGACCAAGCATAAAGACATGCTGTGGGCCACTGCGGGGGAGGCTGGAATGGTGCTCGCGGCCGGCGGCGTCGGTTGGGCGACGCATCAGCCCTTGATCTTTGCCAGCCTGGGACCAACCATTTACGAACTGGTGGAGCAGCCGCAACTGCGCAGCGCGCGAACCTACAACATCATCGTGGGCCATCTGGTCGCGCTGGGCAGCGGGTTTTTCGCGCTGTGGTTGCTGAATGCGTGGTCCGCCCCGCACGTCTTGAGCGCGGGTCTGGTCACCGCGCCCCGCTTGTGGGCTGCGGCGCTGGCCTCTGCGCTGACCGTCGTCTCCGCTCTCGCGATGAAAGCAAGCCAGCCGGCCGCGCTCTCAACTGCATTGCTCGTCGCCCTCGGAAGCATGCAGACGGGCCGGGATGCCGGCGCCATCGTCGCGGGGATTTGCCTGGTGACATTGATCGGCCAGCCGGTGCGCCGTATTCGTCTGAAGGAAACGCAACTGAGGAATCCGGTGATCAAGAAACCGCCGTATCCGAAATAGGGATTCGGCTCGTTTGAAGGCCGTGCGGGTTAGAGAACCCTGGCGGCAGGTTCTCGTCGAAGGTGCTGCTGTCGTCGACTTGGAGGGCGAGCTCTTTCCGGTTCGAGAAACACGGGCGCAGCGCCTTCGCCAAATCGACTTCTCCTTCGAAGGCAAAAGGATTCGCGGGCTGGGGCAGAATCCAGACACCAATTCCGCATGGGCTCGAATGGCCCGCTCCGGCAAGAAGGTCATGCAGTTTCTGGTCGATGGCCGCTACGTGGCCAATGTGGCCAGCGGCAAGGTCACCCTCTATCGCAAGTAGGCGCGGGTCACTCACTCAGCCCGGCGGAAATGCGCACCCGCCACCCTGCTTGCTGGCCTAGCGCGGCTTCGACAGCCCCGTCACGGGGAACGAGGAGGGCAGCCCAAAGAACGTTTTCCCGCACAGCAGCGATTCGACCGCCGGGATGAGTTCGAAACCGGCCGAGGATTTCGGCACGAAACCCCGAACTCCGGCTGCCTTCAATTTGCTGAAAAGCGGCTTGGGATCGTACATGCTGATCACCAGCACCTTCGTTTCGGGACAGTCTTTCGCGATCTGTTCCGCCGCTTTCAAACCACTGAGGCGAGGCATCACCAAATCTAGGACCACCACATCCGGGTGGAGCGCGCGCGCCTTCTCCACCGCTTCCATACCGTCCTCCGCTTCGGCGTAAGTCATTCCGCGCGGAAGTTCCTCGCTCAAAATCGACCGCAGGGCCCGTCGTGCCACGGCTTTATCGTCGGCTACCAGGACATTCGCCATGTTGGCCTCCGGGCAGGGCTAAAGGAGTTGTAGCGGACCCGGGGCCCCTATTGAATCAGGTCTTATATGTAGATT
>JBJKQB010000404.1:0-6175 GCA_046705825.1 Candidatus Acidiferrales bacterium | reverse complement strand
CCAAAGCTCATTCACGAAGTCGTGCCGAAATATCCGGAAGGCGACCGCAAGGAAGGGAAACAGGGGATCGTCACGTTCTATGGGATCATTGAATCGGACGGTTCGCTCTCGCACCTTGTCATCATTGAGCACACCTCGCCGGACTTTGACCTTGCGGCGGTTCGAGCCCTTCGGCAGTGGCGCTATCAGCCCGCGACCTGCGGTGGAAAACCTTTGCGGCAAGAGATCCCAAACATCACGGTCATATTTAGCATGCGCCGATAGGGGTTCGTTCGCGCTTCGGCCAGGCTTCGACGGGAGATGACGCGATCAGCCCAGCGGCTGCGGCGTGCCGGCTGGCGCGACAAACTGGGGCTCTTGTGGGCGATGCAAGGCGAAGGCGCCGCGAACGGAATTCAAGATGGCCAGAAACAACACCATCGTGACCAGGTTGAAGGTGTTCGCGTGGTGCATCAATTTGTCCGCAATTTCCAGCGTCATCAGCGCGATCGCCGCCACGGCCGCAATGCGCGAGTTCCTCCACAGGAACAGGCTGATCAGCGCAAACACAGCGCCGTCGATCAGCACCGAGGGGCCGTAGCTGGCGAACCTCTGGTGCGACAGGTTGACGTACAGGGCCACGCCCGCGTCCACGGCCGCAATGAACGCGCAGGCCGCCACGCCTTCTTGGACCGCTTTGCGGGCCGAAGGTTTGTTGGAAACGTCGGGCCAAATCCAGTTGAAAGCCATGATTCCACCGCCAAATTTTCGGGATTGCCTGCAGGGCCGAACAGCTGCAATCAGTCTGAAGGAGAGAGCAGGAAACTGCGATAGTACTTTGTCGTGTGGGTAAATAGCGGATTGCGCGTGCGGGGAGTGGCGCTGGCGCGAAAGCGTTTTCCGGGAATGGAAACATCCCGCGGTGATTCCGTTGGCTCGCGCATAGCCTGCAGGTAGAATCCGAACGATGCTCGATAAAAATGGCGCCGTGGCGGCGCACAAGATCGCGCTGCTCACTGCAGCTCTGCTGGCAGCTTCGCTACCCTGCTTTGCGCAGGAACAGCAGGCGCAACCGGCTGCCTCTCCACAAGCGCAAACAACCGCGGAACAACAACAGAAGAAGAGCCGGGAAAAGGAGAAATCGAAGCCGCCGGAGCCCGGCACGTCGAATGACCGCCTTTTCTACGCCCTGCCGGATTTCCTCACGGTGCGAAAGGCCAATGAGCCGCCCCTCACGGCGCGGGAAAAGTTCGCGGTGGTGGCCCGCGGGTCGTTCGATTACGTCGAGTACTTCTGGTATGGGGCGCTGGCCGGCGTCAGCCAGGCTCAGGACAGCGAACCCGGCTACGGCCAAGGAGCGGCGGGGTACGGCAAGCGCTACGGCGCGGCCATGGCCGACGGCACCATTGAAGATTTCATGACGGGCGCGATTCTTCCCTCGCTGCTGCACCAGGATCCGCGTTTCTACCAGTCCGGCCAGGGAACGTTCTGGCATCGCACCGGCTATGCGATGAGCCGAATTGTGGTCACGCGCAGCGACGCAGGGCACGCTCAATTCAATTTTTCGGAGGTGTTCGGCAGCGCTCTTTCCGCCGGCATCTCGACCTATAGCTATCACCCGCGCGCCGACCGCACCTTATCGAACACTGCCAGCGTGTGGGGAACGCAGCTCGGCTACGACACATTGACGCTGGTGGTGAAGGAATTCTGGCCGGATATTCGCCGCAAACTCAGCCGCAAGCGCGCGCGCAACGATCCCAGCCGCTGAGCTCGATTCGCGCCGGTGGCGTGGCGTCTTATTTCGCGGAGCGCGAACGCCCCCTCAGCCGTTGGCCTGTTCGACGCGCGCCTTCACCATTTTCTTGATCAACTGGGTGGGAAGCGGCTTGTCGTGTGGAAAGTGGACTGTGCCCTTCGAGGTGGAGAAGTCTTTCAGCTCACTGGCGAAGAGTTCGATCACCGAACGCGTTGGAAACAAGCTGGAGTGATTCGAGAACGCGGCGTACCAAACCAGGATTTTCTTGCGCCGGAAGGCCGGGATCCCATAGCTGACGACTTCCGTGGCGTCGCCGGGTACGACGGATCGGATCGCGGAGCGAAGCTGCGTCATCCTGCTGCGCGCCGGTTCGGGCACGCGGGCGAGATATTCGTCGACGGTTGATGGCGAGCTCTTGCTCTTTTTCGAGCCCGCCGCAGATGCCGTCTGGCTCCGGCGTTTGCGTGGTTTCGATGGTTTCATACGTTCCTCACATTTCCTTCTCATCCCAAGGACGCGGGCAGGACGCCCGCGCCGCGGCGCTACTTTTGCTTCTGATAACAAACATACAACAAATTTCTGACTGAGCACCTTCGGCGCCACTCAGCGAGCGGATTCGCGGAACGGATCCCAGCCGGCAGGTTTCAGCGGCGTCGCTCGGTGGTTCGAGCTGATGAGCAAGATCCTGCGGTCGCGGGTGATTTCGCCGATGCAGGTGAGCTCGCGGAACTGAGGCGCCGTCCGGAGACGTTTTTCCTTCCGGACAGGGACCGTGAACAGGAGTTCGTAATCGTCTCCGCCATGCAAAGCCATTTGGAGTGGATCGAGCCCTCGCAGAGGCGCGGCTTTCGAGAGCGCGTGCGGGAGGGAAACGGAGGGGATGCGATCGACCCAGATCCTGGCGCCCGCGCCACTGGCGCGGCAGAGGCGCGACAAATCGCTGGAAAGGCCGTCCGATAAATCCATCATGGCGGATGGCACATGATTGCGCGCCAGCCAGCAACCGAGCGCGACGCGAATGCGCGGATACAGATGCGGCTGCAGCAACGGCGCAAATCGGCGGTCCTTGAGCCGGCCCCGGCGAAGCAGTTCGAGCCCCAGCTGCGCCCGGCCCAGCCTGCCTGTGACGTAGATTCGATCGCTCGGGCGAGCGCCCGAGCGGGTCACCGGATGCGCGGCGGTGCCGGTGGCCCCGCGCGCGGATTGCCCAAAGACCGTCAGGCTGATACTCACGACGCGGCTCGTGGTGGTGTCGCCGCCTGCCAGGCACATGCCCAAGAAGCGCGCTGCGCGCCGCATGCCGCGCAGGAACTCGTCGAGCCAGCGCCCCGTGCGGGCCGCCGGCAGAGCGAGCGCCAGCAGAAAGAATTTCGGCGCCGCGCCCATGGCGGCCAAATCGCTGGCCGCGCGCACCAGCGCTTTGTAGCCCACCGAATCCGCGGGATGAACCTTGGCGAGGAAATGCACGCCTTCCATAAACGAGTCGCAACTCACCACCCACTGATCGCCAGGACGCGAACCGAGGATGGCGGCATCGTCGCCGATCCCCAGCGCCAAGCCGCCGTCGCGTGCGTCCCGGCCAATTTGCGAAGGAACCGCGCGCGCGATTTTCCGAATCAGTTGATCCTCGCCGTTCATGTCCTTGATTTCAGGGCCGGTTGAGGTGCACGGCTGCGGAGATTATAGATTCTCGGAAGGCAATTGCGCGAGGGCGCGCGGCCTGCGTGAAACTCGAAACGGAGCGCACTGCCGAAACGGCACAGGGCCAGCGGTCCTGGGACCTGCCCTTCCGACCAGTTGTGGAACACTCCTCGTTTACGCTAAGCTCGTATGTGGGTATGCCCAGTGCCCATTGCACTTATAAAAAGTAAGAGCAGAGCGTAGTGCGTCGCAGTTCGCGGTTCTAGAGCGTCAGTTTCGAGTTGACGCTGGTGGGTGCGGCGACTACAATCCAGCGTCTCGAACCAAGGCTCGCGGTTCAGACTTCCAGTGCTTCGCAATTGAAGAGAGCTCCTTTCTCGGCATTCGGGGCTCGGCCATCGGCCAGCCGAACCAGTAGTCGGAACTAAGCGAATGAAGCGCAGGCACTATACCTTTTTTATTGCTTCCAACGCCTCGAGCGGCATGCGAAAGCTGCGCGTGCCGAGCTATCTCTTCCATTTTCTGGTGCTGCTGGCGATTGTGGGAGGAGCCACGTTGGCCGCAGGGGTGGCCTCGTACTCGCGCATGTTGTGGAAGGTGGCGCGCTACGATTCGCTGCGGCGCGAGCAAGACAGCCTGAAGCAGCAGTATCGCCAGCTGCAAACCACGGTCAAGACGACGAATCAGCGCCTCGATTCCCTGCAATCCTTGGCCGGCGAAGTGGCCATGGCCTACGGAATCACGCGCCTGGAACAAACCGCCTTCGGCCTGAGCGACACGCCAGCGCAATCCGACGTCAAGTTCCAGCAGACCGTGAACGAATTCAGCTACCTGCGGCGCAACGCGCCCGCGGTGATGCTGGCGAGCAGCGGCGTCGGTCTGCGCCTGCTTCCGCCGAACCAGTTCATGAACCTGGCCGTGGTGCCGTCGCTCTGGCCGGTAGTCGGAGAAATCACCAGCCGGTTCGGCGAGCGGCTGGACCCGTTCCGCGGCGAGGGCGCCTTCCATTCGGGCATCGATATTGCGTCGCACTACGGCGATCCGGTGCACGCGACGGCGGACGGCGTGGTCCTGGAAGTGGGCTGGCACACCGGTTATGGGCGGCTGGTGGTGATCGACCACGGCTTCGGCGTGACCACGTGGTACGCGCACCTCTCCGGATTCAACACGGAAGTGGGCATGACCGTCAGGCGCGGGGACGTGATCGGCTACGAAGGAGACAGCGGGCGTTCCACCGGGCCGCACGTGCACTACGAAGTGCGCATCAACAACACTCCGGTCAATCCCTGGCGTTACCTGCGCGGCATTCCCATGGGTGGCGATACGACCACTGCTGTCGGCAACTAGCCTCGCGCGGCTGTCAAGCATCTGCATTCCCTCTGCTCTGGATCTCAACCGCCGCCGACTGAAAACTCCTTTCTTTACCCCGGTGATTCCTCGTTAGGCTGCTGTCCGCAGTTTCGATCCCTCTGACTTGGAAAATCGAAGATCCGGAAAAAATCCGCGCCGCCCACGCCACCTTTCGAGCGATCAGCGAGCTATTCGTACTTCAGGGCCGTCATTGGATCCACGCGCATCGCTCTTCGCGCAGGCAGGTACGCTGCGACAAGCGCGATCAAGATCATTGCGGTGCCCGCAAAAATGACCGGAACAGGGCTTCTCGCCGGGAGGCCGCGAATCAGGCTGGCGGCTAGACTCTTCGCCCAAAAGGCGAGTGGCGCTCCGAGGGCGAGCCCCGCGCAAACCATCCACAGCGCGTCGCGCAGGATCATCTGCATGACGTCGCTTCGGGTCGCGCCAAGCGCGATGCGCACGCCAATCTCATGCGTGCGCCGCGTTACCCTATACGCGAGCAGGCCATACAAGCCGATCGCTGCAAGCAGAGCGCCCAGAGCGCCGAAAGCCGCGGAAAGCATTGCCATCAACCGCTGTGGAACGATGGACGAGTCGATCTGGGCTTTCATCGTGGTGACCCGGATGATGGGAACGCCTTTCAGAACGGCGGCCTCGGTTTGGCGAACGGCGCCGGCAACGCCACCCGCGTCAGTTTTCGTGCGGATCGCCAGCTGGGAACCCGTGAAGCTCTGTTGAAGCAGGTCCTCATAGATCGTAGGCGGCGCGGGCCGCTCGAGGTCGTTGTATTTGGCGTCGCCGACGAGACCGACGACCTCGTAGGTCCTGTCGCCTTTGGTCAACGTGATGTGGCTCAAGGTGATGTGTCTTCCGATGGGGTTTTCGTTCCCGAAGCAGCCGCGAGCGGCGGCCTGATTGATGATTGCGACAGGAGAGCCGTCCTGGTCGCGTGCGGAAAAATCGCGGCCGGCGAGAAATGGTGTGCCATACGTCCGGAAGTAATCTGAAGCAACCTGGTTGATGGAAACGTCGGTCCGCTTTTCGAGATGGCCGTTCGCAAATGCGAAGGCCGAGGCTCCCGGCCCCTCCATCGGACTGAGGCCACTGAAGGTGGCTGAGCTCACGCCGGGAATGGCGTCGAGCCGCGTCACCAGCTCTCGCGAGAGCTGTGCGAAGCGCGCCGGTGTGTAGCCGCGATGAGCGAAATCGAGGGTGACAAGCAGCAGACGATTGCGCTGGAATCCCAGATTCAGGTTGCGAAGGTTCGACAGATATCCCACAAACAGGCCTGCCGAGCTCACCAGCACCAGGGAGAGCGCCACTTGTGAAGCGACCAGACCTTTGCCGAACATTCCATGACGCTTTGTCTCTCCGATTCTCGATCCCGGTTGCAGCGCGGACGCTGGCGCCGCGTTCGAGGCGCTCAAAGCGGGCGCCGCTCCACAC
>JBJKQB010000403.1:0-12862 GCA_046705825.1 Candidatus Acidiferrales bacterium | reverse complement strand
GTGGCCGCTCCGGTCGAAGGATCGACCGAGTAGAGATTCTGGGAAGCTCCGCCCACGTTGAAATCGGTCAGGTAAAGCTTTCCGTTGGCCTCGGCCAGCTCAAGAGCATCGTAACTCAGCCCTGTTCCGCCGATCGCCGTGACGTGGCCGGTTGCTGGGTTGATCTTGACCAGATAGCCGGCGATCGGGTCGGACACCGCCAAGCTCAGAAGAGATCCGTTCCACCAAACCAGGTTCGACAGGCTGACGGGCGTTCCATCCACCTGAGTCGTCGCGATGTAATGAAATCTCCCGCTGGCCAGATCCACCGTGCCAAATTCGGGCGTCCCGTTTGGCGCCACGTTGACCACGTACACGAAAGGCGCCGCGCTTGCGGAACTCGCGAACGCAAACAACGCCAACGAAGCCATCACCACTTGCACCACGATCGACAGCTTCGAAACCAGAGCAGATCTCATTGCTTCGAGGATTCCGGATTTCATGTAGTCTCCTTTGCGATTCGGAATTTTGGTACTTCATCCAGCTCGAGACAGCGGAGCAGGGAAGGAAGACAAATCTGGGTTGGCCCGTTCGACTCTTGCCACAGGTGCAGCTTGCCGCTGTCGAGCCACCTCTGGATCTGCGCCGCGGCGCCCGCTTCAGCAGGCCCCGCGTTGTCCAGAGTGATCACGTCTACCTGGGCCTGGCACACGGGACAACAGGCGGGGGCTTTCGACGCCCGGCGAACGACAATTATCGTGTCCGTCTCCACCGTGATTCTTGCCGTCCTCACCACCGTGACCCACCCCATTCGCCTCTTCTCTGCCACGCGTTGCTTCGAACAACCCGCATCCTGCGCGAACCGCGCGCCCTAAGTCCTTAAGGAGCGCTTCAAAACTTCTCAAAAACTCTCAAGCCCGGCATTGCCCGTGAAAAGACAGCACTTAGCGCCGCCACGGAGACGTCCCGCAAGTGACAGGCAGAGACGGTCAGGCGCTCCGCGTTGCTCAAACCAAGGTTTTCGTGCTAGATTGCGACCCACGTCCGCAGCACGTCGGTTCTGCGCACTTCAAGTTACCTGGCGGGTGAATCCGTATGGGCACAAGCATCGGGCCCGGAATTCATTACGAATTCGGCCCGTTTCGCGTCGACCCTGATAAGCGCCTCTTGCTTCGCGACGACCAGCCCGTCGCCATCACTCCTAAGGCTTTCGATACACTCCTGATCCTGGTTCGAAACAGCTGCGCGGTACTTTCCAAGGACGATCTGATGAAGCAGCTCTGGCCCGACGCCTTCGTCGAAGAGGCGAATCTGAGCCAGAACATCTTCATGCTCCGCAAAGCACTCGGCGACACTCCCGATCAGCGTCGCTACATCGTTACTCTGCCCGGGCGCGGCTACAGGTTCACTGGCGACGTACGCACGATCGCACAGGATGCCGATCTGGTGATTGCCAGCCACACGCGATCTGAGTTGCTCCTGGAAAGCACCGACCGTCCTCCGGAAAGCGCCGTCGCCACAACGCCGGCGTTCGCCACCGCAACGCGCCTCAAGCTCAATTGGCAAAATGCGCTTTGGATTGGCGCCTTGGTTGCCGCCCTGGGTATCGGAGGCGGCTTTCTGCTTCGGCGGCCTCGCTCCCCGGCATTGGGCGCGAAGGACACCGTCCTGATTGCCGACTTCACGAATACAACTGGGGACCCCGTTTTTGACGGCACGTTGCGGGAAGGGCTTTCCGTTCAACTCGAGCAATCGCCCTTTCTGAGACTCATCTCGGAAGACCGCATCCAGCAGGCTCTTCAGATGATGGGCCGGAAGCCGGATGCCAGGCTTACCCCGCAAATCGCGCAGGACCTTTGTCAGAGGATTGGCAGCGCCGCGGCCATCGAGGGTTTGATCGCACAAATCGGCGCCCCTTACCTTCTGACGGTCAAAGCGGTCAACTGCTCCAACGGGGAAATTCTGGCGAGCACCGAAGCGCAGGCGAGCGACAAGAATCACGTGCTCGATGCGCTCGGAAAAGCGGCTTCAGAAATTCGCCGCAAGCTCGGCGAGTCGCTGAACACGGTTCAGCGCTTCGATACGCCCCTCGAGCAAGCCACCACCCCGTCGCTCGAAGCACTGAAGTCCTACAGTGAAGGGATGAGGGCCATCTCAACCGGAAACGATACTCCCGCAGCAATTCCACTCATCAAGCGTGCCATCCAGATGGATCCACATTTCGCGCTGGCCTATGCAATGCTCAGCATTCAGTATAACGACCTGGGTGAATCGAGCGTCGGCGCCGAGTACGCCCGTAAGGCCTACGAGTTGAGCGATCGTACCAGCGAGGCCGAAAAATATTTCGCCACCGTTCGCTACGACAAAGAGGTCACCGGCAATATCCCCGCGGCGATACAGGCCTGCCGGCTTTGGATTGACACCTATCCGCGCTCCTGGCTGCCGCGCGCGCTCCTGGCGGGCGCCATCTATCCGGTGGTCGGGGAATATGAGAACGCTGCCGCAGAGGGAAAAGAGGCGATCCGCATCGATCCGAACGCTCCCGCTGCGTATGGTCTGCTCATGGACGACTACGTCGCTCTGAACCGCCTCCATGACGCGACCGCCACGTATCAGCAGGCCCACGCACGCGGGCTGAGCTTCACGGGGTACAACGTAAATCTCTATCAGATCGCATTTCTGCGGCACGACTCGGCAGGCATGGCCCGGCAAGTCGCCGCCTCGGTGGGACAGCCGGGAACGGAAGATCAGGTGCTCGCCTCGCAAGCGGAGACCGCCGCCTACTACGGGCAGCTCAAAAACGCCCGCCTCCTTTCCCGCCAGGCGATGGATTCCGCGGAACGCGCCGATGAACACGAACCGGTCGCGACCTATTTGGCGATGTCCGCGGTGCGAGAGGCCCTCTTTGGCAACGCATACGAAGCCCAACGGCGCGCCGCTTCAGCACTGCAAAGCTCCACCGCACGCGACGTCCAGTATGCTGTTGCGCTCGCCTTCGCCTTTACAGGCGGCGACGCGCGAGCCAAAGCTCTAGCCGGCGGTTTGAGCAAGAAGTACCCGGAAGATACGCTCGTGCAGTTCAACTTCCTTCCGGCGCTGCGTGCACAGCTCGCTCTCAATCGGCAAAACCCTCTCGAGGCGCTCGGGGCGTTAAGAGCGGCCCGGCCGTATGAGTTGGGGCAGACCAGGTTTAGCGCTGTTTTTTGGACTGCGATGTACCCTGTCTATGTGCGCGGCGAAGCGTATCCGGCTGCGCATCAAGGTGCACAAGCCGCCGCTGAGTTCCAGAAAATCCTTGATCATCGCGGAGTTGTGGTGAATGAACCGATCGCTGCGCTGGCGCATTTGCAGCTTGCCCGCGCCTGCGCTCTGCAAGCGCGATCGGCACAGGGACCGGCCGCCTCCACCGCTCGCGCCAAGGCCCGCGCCGCTTATCAGGACTTCCTCGCTCTCTGGAAGGATGCCGATCCCGGCATCCCCATCCTCAAACAGGCCAGGTCCGAATACGCGAAACTGAAGTAGTCGGGAAGAGTTCGTTTCGCCTGATCGCGAAAACGCTGCGACCTCACTCGGATTTCCGTAGAAATTGGAGTGCTACTGCGTGAACGCCTGCTTCCGTTCCGCCAGCGTCTTGAAGACGTCCACGTTCGGAATGTCCTGCATCTTGACGGAACACCAGGGCAGAAGAACGGAGCCGGCAGCGTTGACTTCGAACTGGACGGACCGCGTATACGCGTTGTAGAGAAGCTGCATTTTCGCCACCTCATTCCAGGAGAGACGTTTGTCCTTGTAATAGAGGTAGCTCTGGTCGATCCGTAGCGGTCCAAACGTCAGCGTAGTGCCGCGCTCGAAGGCTTCAAGCGCGCCCGGCAACATGTGGTCGAATATCGCCTGTCGCACGTCTTCCTCGAGCTTTTTGCCCTCCTTCACGCTCGTGTCGATCTGCAGCTTGCGCCCGTCTTTCGTGACTACGCGGCATTTGACCCCGACCGGGTTGACGTACGCGTATACATCGCGGACGTCGCTCCACCGAAAAATCTCCGTCGCCTCTCCGCCCGCCCGCACCAGCGCATCCGGAAACAGAATCAGGCTGTAGCTTTGCGACAGCATTCCCATGACGAAGAACGCCACCGAAAACACGAAAAAGGCAACCATTGCAGAAATGACCACAATCTGCGGTGGCGGGTTGTGCTGGGGAGGATTGACGACTCCAATTACGCTGAGCCCGGACAGGATCAACAGAACCCCGGCGACCGTGAAATATCCTGTCCGGCCCGCTGCCGCCTTGGAGGGATGCACTTGCAGCGGCTCGCCGAGCCCGCTCAGGGCATCCGGGAGTCTGAAATCACTCGGCATCGCGGCATGATGCCCGATCCCTACTCTCGTGTCAATTATCCCTGCTTCCCAATCGGCAGGCCGCTCCCGAACTCCACGCCCGCGATGTCACACGCCGGAAATTGAAGTCGAAAGACCAGTCTCAATCAAACTCCCGCATCGCTGACGCAAACCGGACACTCGGTCGGACGCCGGCGCGGACCTACGCTGAGGCACATCGCGCGATCACCTGCTTGACAGGATCTTTTCGATAAATACCGGATAGAATGGCGCCGGCAGCGATCGCTGTTAGGATTCCTTTTCCCTTGTACCCCAGGGGCGCAAAGATTGCACTTGCTGCCGCAGCCGAACCAATGCCAAGCCGAATCTTCTGTTCTAGATCGCGCATTTCTGTGAGTCTCCTCATTCCGTTTTAGTTTCGTCCACTTAGCACGCCACCCTTTCCTCAGTATCCGCAAGGCTGCACGCTTCGCAATACGGTAATTCGCTTACAACCAGTATTTTCTCGAATTCTCGGGCTGCAGACCTGCTCTTTCGCACGTTCAATGCAACCCCGAACGCCTCTCCAGTCAGAATTGCGGCCGGGCGCTCGCAGAGTCTGTTCCTGGGGCAGGACTTGCGCCGAAGCCGGCCTGTTCTCGCGGACTAACCCTAACCTGCTCCCGCCAGCGTGCTCCTCGATACTACCGATGTGCTCGCCGCTGCCAACGGCCGCGCTCCGCGGCACGCAAAAACGAACGCCGGAGGTAGATTGCGCCAGATGGTAGTCCGCTGCACGGAACTGAAATAGGCCCGCAGCAGACGTGCCAGGCAGAACTTTCTGATTCGGCGATTCTTCATTTGCAGGCGGTATACGTACTGGTACTGCGTGAACACGCCCCCCTCCCTCAGAAGGCTCGCGAGCCCGCCCAGAAAGGCGCGCCTCTTCGCCTCGGACATCAGCCCCAGGGCCAGAGACGAGACGACCGCGTCCACACGCTCGTAGCCGCGCCGCTCTACTTCCTGTTCGAGCATCTCGGCGCTGCCGTTGATCACAACCAATCGAGGGTCCGGGATTCTCCTCTTCAGATACCTGGAGAAGCGGGAATTGATCTCGAAGGCGAGCAGCGTGGCGTTACAGGGAATCAAATCGAGCAGCGCGTGCGTCATCGCTCCGGTTCCGGGGCCTACTTCCACGACAACGCGCGCTGTTTCCAGAGGGAGCGGCCCGAGCATGGCCTGCGCGAGGTAGCGCGAGCTTGGAGCGATCGCGCCAACGGTACGAAAGTCCGCAACGGCCTGTATTGCAAATGTTGTCAGACCCATTTTCGTCTGCTTTCTTGGCCTTGCGGGGCTCGGCTCCTCTGAGGATCGCGTGCATTTTCCTTCGCGATCAACCTGGCCCGCGTTCGGCCGATCGTGCCGCAAACCTTTCTTGGGGACGGGGCTTGCACTGTTCACTTCATCCCTACGCTTGTTTTATTTCCTTCACGCGGTTTCTGCCTCGCCAGAATGTGGGCTTCAGGGCTGACGGTCTTATCTTATCCGGGTTGCCTGGCAGTGGCGCAATCCTTTTGCTTTTGTCGAGAAGGATTGGCGGCCGCAGGCACGCAGACCCGGGCCAGCGGCTAAAAGCGCGACCCGTTCAGTCGGTTTGGTCGCGCTTGGGCCGGCGCAACATCAAGTCGACTTCGCAGCCGATCAGAAGAGCCATGGCAGCCAGGTACATCCAAAGCATGAGAACGATCATGGCGGCAATGTTGCCGTACGTAGCGCTGTAATCGCTGAACTTGGAAACGTAGATTCGAAAGCCGATCGAGCCGAGCGCGATCAGAGTGGCGGCGACGATGTTCCCGGCCGAAATGAAGCGGAACTTCAGGTCGAGATCGGGCCCGAAGCGGTAAATCACAGCGAGCGCCAGCAGCAGGCCGGCCGCGATGATCGCCCAACGAAGAGCCGCAAAGAAGATGCGCAGCGGCTGGCTCCATCCGATGATCGACGCGGTCCACGACTGAACGACACCGCCGAAGATCACCAGCGACAGCGATCCGATCAAAAGCAGAAAATAGAAGAACATCAGAAGAATGGCGGTCCCCCGCGCCTTCCAGAACGGCCGGCGGTCCTCGCGTTCATGGATGGCATTGAGCTGCTCCATGATGGCGTACACACCCGTGGATGCGGACCAGAAGGTGAAGGTGAGACCGAAGGTCAATAGACCTGCGGATGCTTTGGAAGCGACGTACTTGACGGTGACCTCGAACAGATCGGCCGATTGCTGCGGTAGAACCTGCTGGAGAAGATCCAGTATGGCCTCCTGCAGGTGGGGGATCGAGAGAGAGGGAAGGACCGAAAGGACAAAGAGAGCCGCCGGGAAAACCGCCAGCAAAAAGAAGAAGGCAAGAACGGCCGCGCCGTCCAGTAGCTTGTCTTCCTGAATTTCGCGCCACAAGGCTTTTGCGAAATCAATCAGCCGTCTTCGGGACGGAATCCTCGTGTGCCAGGGCTCCTTTCGTTGTCGTTCCGATCGTTTTGTTGAACGGCGCTTTGCGAAGTGCGTTTGCAAGCCGGAACAGGTTCAAAGCGCGCTGAAGGCCGCCGGCTTCGATGAGGCTCGCACTATCTTCCCGCCATAACCGACAGCGGAGCAATACAGCATAACTGTACCCGGTACCGAAGTTCCCGGGCACGCCGTCGCTTTCGTTCTTTCTCGTGTTCTCTCTCCACCGGCGCCGCCGCAAGCCGTTGATCGCAGTCCCCGAGAATCGCGCCGGCTCGACAGGACGTGGGCGCCCTGCCGTTCGCGCCTTCTGCGAACAGTGCGTGTAGTTTCAACGCGCGCTGTCATCCTGAGCCTGCCTGTCGGCAGACAGGCGAAGCGAAGGATCTCTCTTCGCATTCCGTTGCGGCCGCGGGCCGCTTTGGAGAGCTGGGAGCTTGCTGACGGAATGCCCCGGTATGGCATGCCACAGCGAACTTATGCCATTGGAGTGGCACATTTGACCATGGGCGATCCCGGCGGAACGATGATTCAGAATTTCCTGGAACCGAAGGCTTCGGAGGAAGAGGTTCAGACCGCCCACCAATTTAATACTGGCTGTTGGACCAGCGTCAACGGTTGTAGCGGGCTGTGCGATGTCGCACCACGTGCCCTCCAATATCTCAAGCTGCATCCCGACGCCGATTGGAACATCATTCCACCGAAGTGCCCCTAATTTTCGCTCTCACGTTTCCACTGGTCCTGGTAAGTCGGGTAACCAGACATTACCACTCGGAGATCGAGTGTCCGAGGGCGCCGTTTCTCACGCCTTTCCATCAAATAAAAGTTTCGTTTGTTCGTGCGAGCCCAAACTGCCAAAATGCCCACCCAGGTTACCGGAACTGTGAGACATATACGCGAAACATTGGTGGCCGCGCACATATCAGCTGTCGGCGTGGCTATACTTGTTTTCTTTTCGCTCGATTATGCTGTGCGCGCCTTAGCAGAACCTTTTCCCAGTGCCGTGACTTTCCTCGCAACAGCAGTAGCGATCGGTGGTATGCCTTACATGCCGCACAGAACCAGTCTAGCGGACCAGTTCTTGTTAATACCGACATCGTTCGATCTTTTCTTGGCAACTGCAAATCTTGCCGCTGCATGGTTGCTTTCTCGTTGGGCGCACGGCGCTGGACCGTTGTCCTACTTGAAACAGTACGGCCCCCTTCTGGCAAGGAGGAAACATGCCTAAGCGGATCAAGCGAGCTCTGGTCGATAGCTACATTGGTGCTATCGGCCTTGGATACCTACTCGCGGAGGTGATCCTGTATTTCATCAGCATTTTCAGTTCACCAGTGGCGAGCTGGATTACGCAGAGGCAAACGGCAGAGTTCATGAAGCAGCCGCCGACTGCCATAAATCTGCCTCTGCTGAGGGCGCTTCCCCCAGCGATCGATTTTGTGCTGCTTCTTGTCCTCTGGTACGTCCTGCTGCGATGGCTCTATCTCGGAAAACCAGCGAAAGAAACATCCGCGCCGGTCGCAGATCAAGAACAATCCGCCTGAGTGAGCACGTCCGGTAACGCCCGGACGCGTACTCGGGAGCAAACTCCTGTGTAGTTTGAATGTATAAGTGGAGGGAGGAGCGCTTGGTGTACAAAAGCTGAACTCAGCGACCGCGCTGATTCAGAGACACCAACGAGCCTCCTCCATGCGGAGTATGTATTGCCTCGGGCTCGATGTTCGCAAGAAGACAATCATCCGGCGCCCGTCACTGATATGCCTGGCGCCAATCGGTACGTGCGCCCGGCTCCCGCCCCATTTCCCAAAATGGGAATGGGCCCCTCCCCGCTGCCCGCCCCTTCCTAGTACCATGTAATTATTTACTATTGACAAAATAGAGATTTTGTGCGAGCGTCGCCCTTTTCCAGCGCCTCTCGCGCAGAAAGGAGAACGACGATCCTCTCGCAGTCCCCGAACCATAAAGCCTACCCCCATTCTCGAGCCTGTCTATCAGGCTCTCATTGAAGATGTAATCGCCTCCCGCCGTAAACTCTACCAGCAGGAAAACGACGAACTTAGAAGGAGGGGCCTGCTCTACGAACCCCCCGACCCCTCGCAACCGCCCCCGCCTCACCCCGCGGAAACCGCCGCGGCACCCCAGAACCTAACCCCACAACCCCTCGCCGCCGCCCCCGAAACTCCCGCGGCTCAATCAACGCTTCCGGCCAGGCCCGCCGTAACCAAGCGCCGCCGCCGGGCTCCCCGCCCGGCCCTCGCACCAGTTGCCCCCGCCGAAACGCGCCTCGCCCTCCGGCCTCCGGAAACGGGCGACGTCAGCCTGACCCACCACATGGCCCACTGCTCCATCTGCCGCCATCCTGAGCGCGACGCCATCGAGGAAGCCTTCCTCCACTGGTGGCGCCCGGGCGACATCGCCTTTCACTTTCAACTCGGCCATCGCCTCACCGTCTATCGCCACGCACACGCCTTCCGGCTTTTCCAGCGCCGCCTGGCCCGCACCCAGCACGCCCTCGGCTACATCGTCGAGCAGGCCCAACACGTCAAGCCCACCGCCGACAGCATCATCCGCGCCGTGCGCGCCATGAGTTGCCTCGACGAAAACGGCCGCTGGACCGAGCCCGCCAAACACGTGGTCATCACCCACGAATATCGCGATATGCGCGCCGGGAAAAAACGCGCCTCCGGCGAGCCTGCCCACCCCGCAACCAGCAACCCGCCTCCCGCCATCGAGCAGCCCGAGCCGGCCGAACTCCCCAAGCCCGCCGCTGCTCGCGACACCCAGGCGCAATATCTCGATACACCGATCGAGAAAAAAGAAGACCTAACTCCAGGCCCATCACCAAAACCGCCAAAATTTCTCGATACACTTTTCAGACGTTCGGCGCGCCTCTCGCGCTCCCCGCGCGAAAAACCTGGCGAGCCGCCAAAGGAGGCTGCCAGCGCCTGACCCAAACAGCAATTCGGCAGAGCGCTACGGTCCGTAACAAGCCCACAGGCCTCGAAGTGGTGACCCGCAGGCGCGCCGCGCGTGAACCATAAACGGTGACACTGCTCTGAGGCAGGCTGCATCCACCGCCCGGCCTTTTGCCACACTTGCCACACGCCTTTTCGTCACGACTCGCGCCTTTCGTGCTAAACTAGCGCGGCAAGGGCGGTCATGTAACTGCGGCTCCTGCCAATGCTTTACGCGCTTCAGCCTGCCCGCGGCAGTCGGGCGCGACACACTTTTCAGAAGAAGGTTTGATCCATGTCTGGACATTCTAAATGGGCCACCATCAAGCATAAGAAGGCTGCCACCGACGCCAAGCGCGGCCGCGCCTTCACCAAACTCATTCGCGAGTTGACCATTGCCGCGCGCTCCGGCGGCGGCGATCCCAACACGAACCCGCGCCTGCGCACCGCCATCAGCGCGGCCAAGAACGAGAACATGCCCAACGACAACATCGAGCGCGCCATCCAGCGCGGCACGGGCCAACTCGAAGGCGAAACCATCGAGGAAGTGACCTACGAAGGATACGGGCCCGGCGGCGTGGGCATGCTGGTGCAGGTGGTCACCGGAAACCGCAACCGCGCGGCCGGCGAGATACGCCACCTGTTCTCCAAGAACGGCGGCAACATGGCCGAAACCGGCGCGGTGGGCTGGATGTTCCACCGCAAGGGAGACATTTCCGTACCCAAGGAAGCGGCCGACGAAGACAAGATGCTGAGCCTCGTGCTCGACGCCGGCGCCGAGGATTTGCGCGACGACGGCTCGTCCTGGGAAGTGGTAACCCCGCCCGAAACCTTCGAGAAAGTGCGCGAGGCGCTCGAAGCGGCGGGCATCAAGCCGGCCTCTGCGGAAGTGGCCTGGGTGCCGCAGAATTACGTCAAGCTGACCGGGCAGCAGGCGCAGCAGATGTTGCGCATGATGGAAGCGCTGGAAGAACACGACGACGTGCAGCACGTCTACGCCAACTTCGACATCGACGAGAAGGAAATTCAAGCCGCCGTCGCCGGCTAGACTCCGGCAATCCGGGGCGGGACGGTTCGCGATCCGCGTCGCGGGAAAAGACAGCCCGGAGCGCTGCGCATTCTCCTGTTTCACTTCTCAAAAAGCTCTTTCCCGCGCTGAGCGGGAAACGTAAACTGGAACGCGATGGGCGATGGGCCGGGGTCCGCGGGCACGGCAGGCCGTGCTTCCGCAAAAAACACCGAGGGCTCGCGCGCCGCGCCGGCAAGGCAAGCGGCGGACGCTCCGCGCGTGTTTCGCGTGCTGGGAGTCGATCCCGCGGTGGCCGGCGCGACCGGCTATGGCGTGATCGAATGCGCGGGAGCGCAGGCCCGGTTGTTGCGCTTCGGCGCGCTGAAGTTGCCGGCGCGCGCGACGTTTGCCGAACGGCTGCGCGAAGTGCACCGTGCCATCGCGGGGCTGGTCGAGGAATTTTCGCCGCACGCCGTGGCCGTCGAGTCGGTATTCGCCGCGCTGAACGTGAAGACGGCGCTCCGGCTGGCCGAGATTCGCGGCGTGGTGCTGCTGGCCGCGGCGCAAGCGTCCATCCCGGCGTACAGCTACTCGCCGCGCGAGGTGAAGGCCAGCGTGGCGGGGTATGGAGCGGCATCGAAGCAGCAAATGCAGCAGATGGTGAGTTCGCTGCTGCGGCTTGCGTCGGTTCCTGAGCCGGCGGACGCGGCCGATGCGCTGGCTGTGGCGCTTTGCCACGCGCAAGTATCGCAATCTCGCGCGCGCATGGCCGCCGCCATGGGAACCGCGCCCGCAAGCGGTGCGCGGCGCAAAGTTGAGCGCGCGCCGCGCGTCACAGTCTGAGTATGAAGATCCAGGCGAAAATCTCAGCGATTGTGCTGGCGCTCGCGCTCGCGCCGCTGGCATATTGCGCGGCGCAGGATGCCGCCCGCCCCAACGCCTCCGACAGCCCCACGATCACCTACCAGAAGATTTTCAAGTCCAGCTATCCCGAATACGTGAGGATTGAAATCAATGAAGCGGGCACGGGCACCTTCGACATACGCCAGCTGGATGAAAGCGCGAATCCGCAGCCGTTGACCCTGGCGCCGGAAGTGACCCAGAAGATCTTTCAGCTGGCCGCTGCGCTGCACGATTTTCAGGGCCTCGAGCTGGAGGCGCGGCGGCGCATCGCCAACCTGGGGCAGAAGACCTTTCGCTACGAGAAGGGCGGCGAGACGCACGAGGTCTCGTTCAATTTCACCATGAACGACGACGCGAACCGCCTGCTCAACATCTTCGAAGGCATCGCGCGCGAGGAAGGCGACATTTCCGATTTGCAGCGCAGCATGCGCTACGACCCGCTGGGCGTGAATGACGCGCTCAAGCAGGTCGAGAGCGACTACAAGCAGAAGCTGCTCCCCGATCCGAAGCAGTTGCTGCCCACGCTCGACGCCATCGCCAAAAACGACCAGATCATCGACATCGCGCGCGACAAGGCGCGCAACCTGGCCGGGCAAATCCGCCTGGAACGCTAACCGCAGCCCGCCGCCGCAGCAAGCCAGGCAGATCCCGCGCGCCTGACCACTTCACCAGGACGCTCGACCAGAAGCGCGAGCAGCTGAAACGGTTGCGCCTGCAGTCGTATTCTGCGCCCGTCTCCGAGCAGTTCGCCGGATCGCAGATTGATTTCGAACCGGTCGAACACGACGACAGCGGAGGCACGCATTCGATCATTCACGACCGCTGAGAGGCGCACCTTTGTTTCGCGCGCTCAAGAGCCGTACCTCGCCTTCCGTTGGGACCGCGGGGCCGAGGTGTAGATGCCGAGGTTAGTTGTTCGAAGGCACGTTCAAGGCAGCGGGATTTGGAAGAGATTCGAATGAATGGAGCTCTTTGCGTAAACGAATGTATGGAGCGCCATTCCCGGAACGATGTCCCAGCCCATGCGGCTGGGATCGATCGGAGACAAGTCAATCAACGTGGTTCCAGGCAAGGCTGCGGAATCTTCCGCCGAACGGATACCGTACGAGGGTAAGTTTGGCAGGGATTGTCCCCGTGGGACCGGGATGGAAAGGGTCACGGGATGTTGCATGTTCTGCAGCAAGGGCTCGACATATAAGCGGGCGCCGT
>JBJKQB010000402.1:0-2700 GCA_046705825.1 Candidatus Acidiferrales bacterium | reverse complement strand
ACCTCCTGCTGGCCGATCTGCGCGACGCGTGCCTCGTTCGCACCAATTTGCAGGATTGCTGCCTGGTCGGAGCGAATCTCGAGGGCGCCAATCTTGAAGGCGCCAATCTCGAGGGCGCCATGGGCCTCCTGCCGCGCCAGCTGGCGGGCGCCAATCTGCACGACGCCTGCGTTCCCGACCCCATCGCCCGCTTCGAGGCGCGCAGCCTGTTCGCGCAAGCCTCGCGGCTGATCATGCAGCTCTTCACCGCCCTGATGGCCATCAGCGCAATCTCGGCGCTGGCCATCTGGAAAACCAGAGACATTCAGCTGCTGACGGACTCGTCCATCTTTCCCTTCCTGCATTCCCGCGCCGCCGCCGCTCTGCCCACCGCGCAGGTCTATCTCATCGCGCCCATCGCGCTCTTCATCATCTACCTCGTCCTGCAATTCCATTTGCAGACGTTGTGGGACGCCGTCTTGCAGCTTCCCGCCGTTTTCCCCGACGGCGCCGAAATCGGCCAGGATTCCCCGCGCATGATTCGCGCGCTTTTGCGCGCCCATTTCCGCTGGATGAACAACGACGCGCCCTCCACACGCGTGATCGAGCGCATGCTCGCGCGCGTCCTGGCCTACTGGCTTGCTCCCGTGATCCTGCTTCTTTTCTGGGGGCGCTATCTTACGCTGCAGGACCTGCACGGCACCCTGCTGCACGCGCTTCTCGTTGCTGTAGCCCTGGGAGTAGCCCTCTATTCCAGCACGAAAATCGGGCGGCCGCAGGAACGCTGGTCGGTCGACGCCAGGCGTAATTGGCTGTGGCTCTCCCGCTTGCGCGACTCCAACCCGCTGAAAGCGGCCGCCTATCTTTTCGTGGCCTTGCTCTTTCTTTCGGTTGGCACCATCAAAGGGGTTCCTCACGGCAAGAATCGCGCGCCCCAGTTCTCCACCGCGAGCGTTCGCCGCTGGGCCCCCGATGTTTTCTGGGCGCTCGGCTACGATCCCTACGCCAATTTGACCGAGGCCGCCATCTCGACCGCGCCTCCGAATTGGAACGGCGCCGATTCTCAGCTTTCCGAGGTGAAGGGCGCTCATCTGAACGACACGAGTTTCCGCTACGCGCAAGCGTATGGGATTTTTCTCCCCCACGCGCATCTCTGGCACACCAATTGGGAGGGCTCGTTCCTGTCCGACGCGGATTTCCGCGATGCCGATCTGGGCCAGGCCAGTTTGCGCTTTGCCGTAATGGATCGAGCCCGGCTCTATCATGCCAATCTCGATCGCGCGGACCTGTTCGGCGCAAACCTGAATCGCGGCGATTTTCGCGGCGCCAATCTCTCCTACGCCTCGCTCGAAAATTCCATATTGGTCGACGCGCAATTTCAGGACGCTTCCCTGTATGGCGCGCGGCTCACCGGAGCCTCCATGGAACGCGCCAATTTCGAGCGCGCCGACCTGCGCTCCGCCTTCCTCGAAACGGCCAAACTCGAACATGCCGATCTGCAGAACGCTTATTTGTGGTCCACCAAAATGGCTGATTCCGATCTGCGGGATGCGCGGCTGGGTTCCACGATTTTTATCGATGCGGATATGCGGAATGTGGATTTGCGCGGGGCCCAATTCTCGGGAACGGTGATGACCGGAGCGAATTTGACCGGCGCGCTGATCGACAGCACCGATCTGCGGGGCGCCTTGAGCCTCACGGCGGCGCAAGTCTGCTCGACCAAGTCCCGCGCGGGCGCGATCCTCAACGATTCGCTGGCGCAGCAGGTTCGCGACACTTGCGGCGGCCCGCTGCTCGCCGCTCCCGCGCCGGCTTCCGCACCGGAGCCGGCAGCGTCAAGTGCGCCAACCGCCAAGCCGCATACGCCCGTCGCATCACACAAAGCAAGCCAGTAGCTCACCGCTCCCGGAACTACGCCGCCGCGGTTTGGCGCTCCGCCTGTGCCGCGTTCTGTGTCGTCGGCCCCGGCGTGCCGTGGGCGTTTAGTTCTGTGCCGGCGCTGCCTTTTGTGCCGGCTTCTCGAAGCGGGCGTCTTCCACCGGCACATTGGCCTGAATCGAATCCCATTTGTAGACGGTCGGCCCCTGCACGTGCGTGACGGTAACCGTAAACGGCAGCTTCACGCCGTTGACGTCGCGGTAGTCGGAATAGTCGATATTCTCAGGCAGCGCTCCCAGCGGGCTTTCGATGCGCTGCGACACGCGCAGCAGCAGGCCCGTCTGCACATCGAAATCGAAGAGGACGCGCCCGCCGCCTTTGCGGAAGGCCATCACCTTGTACGCTTCCTGATCGCCGATTTTTTCCGTGCCGACCGCCTGCTCGCGCACGAAGTCCTGCTTCATGTCGAGCCCGGGAATGAACGCCGCCCACTGCCTGGCGCGCACCAGATCGTCCCAGGTCAGGTCCTCCGCGCCGCGCCCGGGAAATGATTCCCAGCCGATGGTGCCGTTGTAACCGCGCGCCATGCCTCGCCCGTTGGTCATGCGGATGTTCACGACGGCTTTGTCCGGCGCCTTGCGAAATTCTTCCACTTGCGCCGTCATTCCAGGGCGAGCCGGCGCCGAAACCGTTCCCTTCTCCTCGAGGGTGGTGATCTTCTGGATCGCCGCTTCGCCGCCCAGCGCCTGCGTGTACTTCGCCAGAATCGCGACGGCGCCCAGCGGCGGCGGTGTTCACGCAGCCGTGCCCTGCGCCGGCTTTTCGCCCCTGGCCTTGTCGCCC
>JBJKQB010000401.1:0-4327 GCA_046705825.1 Candidatus Acidiferrales bacterium | reverse complement strand
TGCCCACTTGCAGCGCCATTTTTTGGAATCGCACTAGGCATGGACCGCGGCCGGCCGCTCGGGCAGCGACTCGAATGCCGCGCGCATGGCCTCGCCGAGCCGCAGGATTTCCTCGCGCGCAATCTTGGCCGTCAGCGACAGCCTTACTCGCGCTGTTCCCTCCGGCACCGTCGGCGGGCGTATGGCGCGCACCGCAAAGCGCTTCTCCTGCAGCGCCGACGCGACGTGCAGCGCCGCCTCATTCGTCCCGCACAGCACAGGAACGATTTGCGTTTCGCTTACGCCAAACGCAATGCCCGCGCGCCGCAGTTCTTCGCGTAGCAGATCCGCAATCGCCTGCAGATGTGCCCGCTGCTCGTCTGCTTCCATTGCCAGTGTGAGCGCGCCGCGAATTTGCCCTGCCAGATACGGCGGCATGGCCGTGCTGAAAATAAACGTCCGCGCGCGGTTCACCAGATACTGCTTCAGCGACTCGCTGCCGCACACGAACGCGCCCGCGCTCGCCAGCGCTTTCCCGCAGGTGTGCACCACGGCAAAAATCTCGCGCGTCCTGCCACGCAGCGCCGCGACGCCGCGTCCGCCGGGCCCCAGCGCCCCCGTCGCGTGCGCTTCGTCCAGCACCAGCGCCGCCCCGTAATCCCGCGCCATCCGCAGCAGGGAATCGACCGGCGCGACGTCGCCCTCCATGCTGAACACGCTTTCGCTCACGATCACTCTCGCGCCCGCCACCTGCGACTGCTCGCGCAGCGCTCGTTCGAGAAATTCCAGATCGCCATGCGGGTAAATCACTTTGTGCGCGCGCGACAGCCGCATCCCGTCGATCAAACTCGCATGGTTCAGCGCATCCGAAAACACGACATCGCCGGCTCCCACAATCGAACTCAACAGGCCGAGGTTCGCGGCGTATCCCGATCCGAAATACAGCGCCGCCTCCGTGCCTGCGAATTCCGCGAACTCCGCTTCCAGCCGCTCCCACTCCGCCGCGTTGCCCGACAGTAACCGCGATCCCGTCGACCCCACCGCCTCCGCGCGAGTCACGGCTTCCGCAACCGCGCGCTTCAGCCGCGGTTCCGTGGCGAGTCCCAGATAATCATTCGAGCAGAGATTGATTCCGGCGGGATGTTCGAGCGTGCGCCACTGCGCGCGCTCGCGCAGCGATTCCGTTTCGTGCGCGATGCGCCGCGCCAGCGCGTTGTCCTCGCGCTCAGGCATGCTGCATGGCCCGCAGCCCAAGGTTCTTCAGCAGCGCCGCATCTTCGTCCTCGGACGGATTCGGCGTGGTCAGCAGCTTTTCGCCTGTGAAAATCGAATTCGCGCCCGCCAGAAAGCACAACGCAACCGCTTCATCAGACATGGACCGCCGCCCCGCCGCCAGCCGCACGCGCGACTTCGGCATCAGGATTCGCGCGGTCGCTATTGTCCGCACCATGATCAGCGGATCGAGTTCCGCGGCCGCCGCCAGCGGCGTTCCCGGCGCGCGCACCAGCATGTTGATGGGCACGCTCTCCGGATGTGGATCGAGATTCGCAAGCTGCTCGAGCAGCCCGATGCGGTCCTCCTCCGATTCCCCCATGCCCAGAATTCCGCCGCAGCAAACCGTGATCCCCGCCTTGCGCACGTGCGCGATCGTTTCCAACCGCTCGGCGTACACGCGCGTGGTGATGATCTCCCCGTAGAATTCCGGCGAAGTGTCCAGATTGTGGTTGTACGCCGTCAGTCCCGCTTCCTTCAGCTGCATCGCTTGCCGCTCCGTCAGCATCCCCAGCGTGCAGCACACTTCCAGGTCCAGCGCCGCTACCGACCGCACCATCTCCAGCACGCGCTCGAATTCCTCTCCCTCCGGAGCCTGCCGCCACGCCGCGCCCATGCAAAACCGCGTGGCTCCCTCCGCTTTCGCCCTGTGCGCATTGGCCAGCACTTCGTCCGCCTGCAACAAATTCTGTCGCGCGACTCCTGCGTCATAGTGCGCGCTCTGCGGGCAATAGCCGCAATCCTCCGGGCATCCACCCGTCTTGATCGAGAGCAGCCGGCAAAGCTGCACCTCGTCCGCCTCGTGGAATTTCCGATGCGCGGTTTGCGCCTGAAAAATCAGTTCGGGGAAGGGAAGCCGGTAAATATTCCCGATTTCCTGGCGCGTCCAGTTGTGCCGTAGTTCCATGGCTCCTTCTTCCTTAAGGTCTCCCAAGATACCAAACTCGCGTGCCGCACGCGACGGTAGAGACGGTTGATGCAAGTGGTTCCATTCGGTGGATATGTTCTACCGCCCCGCCGTGCAAGCCGGGTGTGACGGCGGTCACCGCCCCCTGTCCCGAACATCACGGAACTTCAACCCCTTTCGCGCTATACATGAACTGTTCCCGGGAGCGCATATGGACACGCAAACGACGGTAAGTTATTTGGGTGTCTCCTGCCAGAACTGCGGCGAGATCATTCCGGTTCCGGGTCACCTCGTCAATCGCCAGATCATGGTTGCCGAGGACCCATCCGATCCCAGGCACCGCTACGTTTCGACGCTCCTGAACTTGCGCTGCCGCGCCTGCCATCGCGAGTATTTTTACGACGTGGAAGAAATCAGTCAGTTCGAAGGGACTCCGCGTTCCTATGCCGACGGCATGCCGCGCCGCCACCGGCACGCTTCGCCCGCGCACCATCGTCACTGCCATCCCCAGCAACAACTTGTCCACGCCTGACCGAGGTGCCCCGCTTACCGATTCTTCTGTACGTGCCTTATTCGTACCAAAGCGTTCTTCTTCTTGAAGCTGCCGGATTCCGCACCGTATAATGAAGCAGAGTTCATCCGGAACCCCAGTCCCGGAAAGCGCGATAACAAACCGATTATGAAAAGGCTTGCGCTAATGTCGTGCGCTTTATTCGCGTTCGTGGCCGTGTCGCTGCTGCCCGCGACGGCTGCGCTGCCTCTCCCGAATTCCGCCGCCGCTCGTGCGGTAAAGAAGCGGACGGCCGCGAAGAAACGTGTGGTGAAGCACCGCGTCGCTCCGAAGGCGCGCTACCGTAAAGTTTCCCGCCGCCGCCATTATCGCCATCGCCGTTGGCACCGCCGCTATCGCTACCACGGCCCGGTGCGGCCCAGCCGTGAACGCATCTCCGAGATTCAGTCGGCGCTCGCGCGTGAGGGCTATTACAAGGGCAACCCCAATGGCCGCTGGGATCGCTCCACCATCGACGCCATGCGCAATTTCCAGGAAGACCATGGCCTCGATGGCAACGGGAAAATCGACGCGCTGACGCTGCAGAAGCTCGGTCTGGGCTCCGAAATCGCCGGTGTGGATGCTCCGCATCCACCCGCCCCGCTGCCGTCGGCGCCCGCTGCTTCGGTTCCAGCTCCATCGGTCACCAGTCCGGCGCAACTCAAGCCCGCAACGCCCCTAACCCCGAAGCCGCAGCAAACGCCGAAATCGCCCGGCACGGGTTCAACCACCTCACCCGCCAATTCGGTTCCTGCCACTGCAACTCCGGCGTCCGCCCCCGTAGCACCAACTGGGTCCGCGACTCCCGCCAGCTCAACGCCTTCTCCCGCGCCCGCCAACGCCACCGATTCCTCGAGCAAGTCGGCGCCCCGGGTCCAATAGCCCTTCGCTCACCGGGCTGTCATTCCGAACCCAGTCCCGCCGCTGTTGCGGGAATGGGGGTGAGGAATCTGCTTTGCCCCTGCCGCAAGTCGGCACGCTCTCTTCTGTGGTCAAATCTTCTTCGGTTCTTGCCAACGCCTCGCATCGTCCTCGCCAGTTCGCCTGCCGGAATCCGAGCCTCAAGGGAGGCTGCAAATCCAAAAGAACACGTTCTGCTTCTCTCCGGCTGACAGATTTTCCACTACCGGCTCGGCCCAAGAGATTCCTTCCGAATCCCTCCACGTTGACGCCGTCGCTCGGCGCTTGTTACTCTGATCCCTCACTCCGCTGGTCGCATCCGGAGGATACCATGGCTACTTCCTACGCTTTGAAGACCTACAAGAATTTCATCAATGGCGAATGGGTGGAAGCGCGCAGCAATCAGTCTATAGAGAACCGCAATCCGGCCAACCGCGACGAGCTGATCGGCATTTTCCCCGCCTCCTCCCAGGACGACGTCGCGCTCGCCGTCGAAGCCGCTCGCGACGCCTACAAAGACTGGCGCCTCACGCCCGCGCCCAAGCGCGCCGAAATCATGTTCCGCGCCGCTCAAATTCTCATCGAACGCAAAGAAGACTTCGCTCGCGACATGACCCGTGAAATGGGCAAAGTTCTCGACGAAACTCGCGGCGACGTTCAGGAAGCTATCGACATGACCTACCTGATGGCCGGCGAGGGCCGCCGCCAGTTCGGTCACA
>JBJKQB010000400.1:0-25617 GCA_046705825.1 Candidatus Acidiferrales bacterium | reverse complement strand
ACGAGCACCGTTACGCGTGGATTACGCCAGCTCAGGCGAAAGCTGCGGAATCGCTTCAGCCCCGGGGAGCTCGATTCAATCGCAGCGTCAAAAACAACCTGATGGACTGGGGCTTTGCGGACCCGATGATGGCTGTCGGCCCGATGCGAGGACTCTTTCGCGACGCCATGCTGCAGTTATTCGCCAAGTCCGCATCCTTCACGATCGAAGGAACAACGCCCGGTCAGGGGCAACTTTCGCCGGAACCGCCGGCCGACCGCGAGTTCATCATCGTGTCTCACAGCTTGGGAAGCTTTCTGGTGTTTTCCACGTTAAGAGACCGGGTGACAGCGCGCCGCTGCGCGGCGCTGCAGAGCGCGCCGACTCCATCGACCAACGGCGCCGAGGCGGTGTCGCAGAATGAAGACCGCGCCACCTGCTACATCCTGGAACACACCTCGATGCTGTACTTTTTCGCGAATCAGATTCCGCTGCTGTATCTGGCGACGGTGATTCCTCCGCAGCCCTCCGGAGCCGCCCAGACCGGCGGCGCCGCCGACCTCAGCACGCAAATGCAAGCATTGCAAGCCGTGCGACAGTATTTCGGAAAGACAGAGATTCACATCACCGCCTTCAGCGATCCGAGCGATCTGCTGAGCTGGCACTTCCCGCGGGACCCGAACACCGTGGTCGAAAATTGCGTGGTTCGCAACACGTTCTGGCATTGGATCATTGCGCCTCCAGAAGGAGCGCACATCAAGTACGCCCAGAACAAGGAAGTCCTGCGCATCATGATGGATCCGGGAAAGTACGAGGCCCGATCCTGCTCGGTGGCGCAGTAAAAAGGCAGGCGGCAGGGATGCGCGCGGTGTACGGCGACGCACAGGCCCCTGTGACGAGGCTACAAGTCGCCGCGATTGGCTGTGCCCCGCGGGGCGCGTGACGGCGATCACGCGCGCCGGAAGCGGAGCGTTTTGCGCCGCTCAGCCGGTGAGCGGCGGAACCGGCCGCTATCACGCTCGGGTGTGCCTGGGATCACCGCAGACGCTCATTCTTGAGAGCGACCATGGAGGCGTTCGGTGCGACCCCCGAGAGGCCTCCATGAAAAACGTACTGATACTGGGAGCGGCCGGCAGAGACTTCCACAATTTCAACGTCTGTTTTCGCGATAACCCCGAATTCCGAGTGGTCGGATTCACTGCCGCACAAATTCCCGGCGTTGCGAACCGCCGCTACCCTGCGGCGCTCGCCGGAGCAGCGTATCCGCAGGGGATCGCCATTTATCCAGAGGACCGGCTGGAGCGTTTGATCCGGGACCTGCGAGTGGACGTTGTGGTGTTTTCCTACAGCGATGTCTCTCACCAGAACTTGATGCATCTGGCGTGTCGCGCAATTGCTGAGGGTGCGGATTTCTGGCTGTTAGGGACAGAGCGGACGCAGCTCAAGTCCATTCTTCCCGTTGTGTCTGTTTGCGCGGTGCGAACAGGGTGCGGGAAGAGCCCGGTATCGCGGCTGGTTGTGCGGGAGCTCCGGCGAAACGGGCTCAAGCCCGTCGTGGTGCGGCATCCCATGCCCTACGGGGATTTGGCTGCGCAAGCGGTCCAGCGCTTCGCCAGCATGGATGACCTCGACGCCCAGCAATGCACGATCGAGGAACGCGAAGAATACGAGCCGCACCTGGCCGAGGGCAGCGTGGTCTATGCGGGCGCGGATTACCTGGGGATCCTGCGCCAGGCGGAGAAGGAAGCGGACGTGGTTGTGTGGGACGGCGGCAACAACGACACTTCGTTCTACGCGTCTGATTTGGAGATCGTCGTCGCGGACCCGCACCGGCCGGGACATGAGTTGTCTTACTTCCCCGGGGAAGTGAATCTTCGGCGCGCCGACGTTGTGGTGATCAATAAGGTCGACACGGCGACGCCAGACGGCCTCGACACAGTCAGGAACAGCATCCAAACGCACAACCCGAAGGCGGCGATCTTCGAGATGGCCAGCAGGGTTTCCGTTCCAGCGCCGGAGACAATCAAAGACCGCCGCGTCCTGGTCGTCGAGGACGGGCCGACGCTAACCCACGGCGAGATGCCGTACGGGGCGGGGGTGGTTGCGGCGCGGCAATTCGGCGCGGCGGAACTGGTGGACCCGCGCCCGTATGCAGTTGGCTCGATCGCGAGCACGTTTGACCACTTCCGGCAACTGACGAACCTGCTGCCCGCGATGGGCTATAGCGCGATGCAACGGCACGAACTCGAGGAAACCATCAAGCGGATTCCATGCGATCTGGTTCTGATTGCCACCCCCATCGATCTGGCTCGAATCATCCAATTGGACAAGCCCTATGTGCGCGTGACCTATGCCGTAGAGGAACTGAGCCATCCGGGTCTCGCCGAAACGCTCGCCGAATTCGTGCGAGCGCATGCGCCCGCCGAGGTGTAGCCATGGCCATCAGCGATTTGGTTTCGATCCGGGATCTCTCACCCGCCGAGACGGAGTACCTGATCTTTTTGGGACGGCAGATCAAGGCGCGCGCAGCGGCTTACCACGACGCCTTGCGGGGCAAGACGCTGGCGATGATTTTCGAAAAACCGTCGCTGCGAACCCGCGTCAGCTTCGATGTCGGCATTCATCAGCTTGGAGGGTTCTGCGTCGCCTTATCGCCGGGCGAGATTGATCTTGGAAGGCGCGAGACGGTCCACGATGTTGCCAGAAACCTCGAACGAATGGTTCAGGGCATCGTGATTCGAACTTTCGCTCACGAAATCGTGGAAGAGATGGCCGCGTGTTGCGAGATACCCGTGATTAATGGACTGAGCGATTTCAGCCATCCCTGCCAGGCTTTGGCCGACTACCTGACCATGGAGGAGGTGAAAGGCCGGGTGAGGGGTTTGAGGGTCGCGTTCATCGGAGATGGCAACAACGTCGCTCATTCGTTGCTGTTCGCGGGAGCGCAACTGGGCGCGGAAGTCTCGATTGCGACGCCGGCAGGTTATGAGCCGCGTGCCGACGCCATCGAATGGGCGAGCCGCCGCGCAGCGCTTACGGGCGGCTCGGTGCTGCTGACCAACGAACCCGAGATCGCCCTGGTGGGCGCGGATGTCGTCTACACGGACGTGTGGACGAGCATGGGCCAAGAAGCGCAGGCGGAACAACGAAAGGAAGTGTTCCGCGCCTACCAGGTGAACCGGAGATTGTTCTCGCTGGCGAAGGCGGACGCCATCTTTATGCACTGTCTGCCCGCGCACCGGGGGGAGGAAGTCACCGCAGACGTGATCGACTCGGCGCAATCGGTCGTATTCCAGCAGGCTGAAAACCGGCTGCACGCGCAAAAGGCAATTTTGGTTGAGTTGATGCAACACGTGCCCGTCGAGGTCATACGGCCGGCGCACGCTGCGGAGCTGGTCCGCGGATGAGCGGGTACGCGCATGAGGAGCATGGTCCTTGCCGTCGGCGGAAACGCCCTGATTCATCGCGGGGAGCAGGGGACCATTCGCGAGCAGCGCGAGAACACGCGGCGGGTCGCCCGGCAGGTTGCGCATTTGGCGATCCGCGGCTACAGGATTGTGATCACGCATGGAAACGGTCCCCAGGTGGGCGCCGAACTTCTGCTGTCCGAAACGGCAGCCGACCGGGTGCCGGGCCGTTCGCTGGACCTGTGTGGCGCGTCCACGCAGGGGGAGATGGGCTACTTGCTCCAGCAGGCCTTGAAAAGCGAGTTGAGTGAGGCTGGCCTGGGGATGCCGGTGGTGACTGTGGTGACGCAATGCCTCGTGTCTCTCGACGACCCGGCAATGGAAAATCCGACCAAGCCTGTCGGCCGTTTTCTGACCGGGACAGAAGCCGGCGAATACACGCGCCGGTTCGGATGGGCGGTGGTCATGGACGCCGGACGCGGGTACCGCCGGGTTGTGCCGTCGCCCGAGCCTATGGAGATCGTGGAATTCGATCTGATCGAGAGGTTGTTCGAGTTTGGCGCGCTGGTGATTGCCTGTGGCGGAGGCGGAATCCCGGTTGCATGGAAGGACGGCGAACTCGTCGGCGTAGAGGCGGTAATTGATAAGGACCTTACGTCCAGCCTGCTTGCCTCTCAGCTTGCAACGGACCTCTTCGTGATCGGGACCGATACGGACCGCGTGTATCTCGACTACAACCGGCCCACGCAGCGAGCGCTCGACCGAATCGGGGAAAGTGAGCTCGAGCGGCACCTGGACGCGGGGCAGTTTGCGCCGGGTAGCATGGCGCCGAAGATCACATCCGTATTGCAATTCCTGCGCCGCGGTGGACGCGAAGCGATTGTCGCCTCGAGCGACGAACTGTATGCGGCTGTCGAAGGACGCGTGGGCACGCATGTGTTCTGCGAAGGAGTTTGGCCCGGCGGACTAGCAACGGCCGGGTCTAAAGCCAATGGATGAGAGCAAACTTTCCGGCGTGCGCGGGAATCAACGTAAAGGACTGAACCGATGCAGAAGACGATGTTGGACGAAAGCAAGCTGAAGACGCAGGACTTCATTGACCTGGAGAACCAGTATGGCGCGCACAATTACCATCCGCTGGATGTGGTGATCGAGCGCGGCGAAGGCGTGTGGGTGTACGACAACGAGGGCAAGCGTTATTTGGATTGCCTCGCCGCCTATTCCGCGCTGAATCAGGGCCACTGTCATCCGGCGATTTTGCAGGCGCTGGTGCAGCAGGCGCGCAAGCTGACGCTCACGTCTCGCGCGTTTCGAAACGATCAGCTTCCGCTGCTGTATCAGGAGCTGCACGAATTGACCGGTTTCGAGATGGCCCTGCCCATGAACACGGGCGCGGAAGCGGTGGAAACGGCGATCAAGATCGCCCGGCGGTGGGGTTACGAGGTCAAAGGGATTCCCGAAGGACAAGCAGAGATCATCGTCTGCCGGAACAATTTTCACGGACGGACGGTGACTGTAATCAGCTTCTCGACCGAGGAGCAGTACCGAAAAGGATTCGGGCCGTTCACGCCGGGTTTCCGGGTGATCCCGTTCGGCGATGTACGAGCGCTCGAGGACGCGATCACCCCAAACACGTGCGCGTTCCTGGTCGAGCCGATTCAGGGCGAAGCTGGAATCATCATTCCGCCCGAGGGCTATTTGGCCGAAGCGCTCGAAGTCTGCCGCTGGAATCGCGTGCTGTTCATCGCGGACGAGATTCAATCCGGGTTGGGCCGCACCGGCAAACTATTCGCGTACATGCATGAAAAGATCCAGCCGGACGTCCTGATCGTGGGGAAAGCGCTGGGCGGAGGTTTCTACCCCATATCGGCGGTGCTGGCACCGCAGCAAGTGCTAGGCCTGTTCAAGCCCGGCGATCACGGCAGCACGTTTGGCGGCAACCCGCTGGCGTGTGCGGTTGCCCGGGCGGCGCTGCGTGTGATCGTCGAAGAAGAATTGAGCGAGCGATCGGCAGAACTGGGCGCCTACTTCCTTGGCCTGCTCGAGACGCTGCGAAGCCCGCAAATCACGGACATTCGCGGAAGGGGTCTTTGGATCGGGATCGAGCTGAACACGAACGCCCGGCCGTATTGCGAAGCGCTAAAGGACGAGGGAATTCTGTGCAAAGAGACTCATGACCGGGTCATTCGCATTGCGCCGCCATTGATTATTGCGCGCGAGGAGATTGACTGGGCATTCGAGCGCATCCGGAGAGTGATCGAGCAAAAAGTTCCCGCCGGAGGAAAAGCGTCTTCAGATGACTCGCCGGCAGATCGGCTGGCGGCTGTCGCGGACCCGCCAGCGACAGAATCGGAGTTTTCAAAGCGCCTCAGCTAATAGGCGAAGCCGTCCGGTTGAGACTCGGCGCCAACCCAGACTTCGCTGTCGATGAACCGGCGCCCGGCTTCGAACGCCTTGCGGTTCATTTCGAGGAGTTCGGTCCGCCTCACGCGATCTTCGATGGCGTGCTTCGCGGTTTCCGGAGCGAGGCAGCCAGTCTCTTCGAGGAGAGCGCCCATCATCACCATGTTGGCCACTTTCGCGGAGCCCAGGGTGTCGGCGATTTGCGACCCGGGAATACAAGCGATGCGCACTGCCGGAGGATCAAAATCCGTGGGCAGCACAGCGGCGTTGTACAGGACAAGGCCGCCCGGGTGCACCGATGAGGCAAATTTGCGCAGGGAAATTTCGTTCATGGCGACCAAAACATCAGGTTGGGAGACGAGCGGCGAACCAATGCGTTCTTCCGAGAGGCAAACGTCGCAATGCGCGCTGCCCGAGCGCATTTCCGGGCCGTACGATGGCAACCAGCTGACTTCCAGTCCTTCGCGCATCCCCATTTCGGCAAGCAGTTGACCCAGCAGCAGCACGCCCTGTCCGCCGAAGCCGGCAATCTTGATCTCCATTTCGCGAAACGGATGCGAATACTCAACGGCAGCACGAAGCGGCGCGGATTGAATCTCCAGGACCTCGGCCATCGGCCGAATGGGCGGCGGGGTGTCCGCGAGCGGCGCGGGTTTATTGTCGCGAAAGACCTGCAGGGGGAAGACGGGGATCATTTTTTCTGCGACCCACTTGCGCGCATCCACGGGTTCCATACCCCAGATCGTGGGACAGGGTGAGAGGATCTCGACGAATGAGAAGCCAACGGCGTCGCGCTGAATCTCGAGCGCTTTGCGAATGGCGCGCCGCGCACGCATGATGTTCTTGTTGTCCGAAAGCGCGACGCGTTCGATGTAGACCGGGGCATCGAGAGTGGCGAGCAGTTCGCAGGCGTGCAGCGGGAAACCTTCGTTGAGCGGACGGCGTCCCCATGGGGAAGTCGTGGTTTTCTGGCCGACCAGCGTGGTGGGCGCCATCTGGCCGCCGGTCATGCCATAAATCGCGTTATTCACGAAGAAGACGGTGATTTTTTCGCCGCGATTGGCGGCGTGGATGATTTCGGCGGTGCCGATGGCGGCAAGGTCTCCATCGCCCTGATAAGCGATCACGATTTTGTCCGGACAGGCGCGCTTCAGGCCGGTAGCGGCTGCGGGAGCGCGGCCATGCGCAACTTGAACGTTGCCCAACTCGAAATAGTAATAGGCGAAGACGGAGCAGCCCACAGGACTCACCAGAATCGTGTTGTCCTGAAGCTTTAGGTCCTGCAGCGCCTCAGCGATCAATTTGTGGACGATGCCGTGCCCGCAGCCGGGACAGTAATGCGTCTGGTGCCGCAGTTCGCCCTTGCGTTCGTAAACGGGGAAGAAGACAGGCGACTTCGAGTGGATGAGTTCAAAGCCGTTGTTCTCCGCGGTCGCTGCCGTTTCTTGTGACATGGCTGGCCTCTCTCAAACCGTCTGCTCGCACACCGCGCTGGAGACGAGCTGAGCGAGCACCTCCTCGACCGAGGGCACGTTACCGCCGACGCGACCATAAAACTCGACCGGCACGCGGTCGCCCAGCGCGAGCCGCACGTCTTCCAACATCTGGCCATTGCTGAGCTCGACGACGAGCACTCTCTCGACGCCTGCGGCAGCTTCCCGCAGCGCAGCGTCCGGGAATGGCCACAGCGTAATGGGACGGAACAGGCCGAGGCGCAGGCCATTCTTGCGGGCTGTTTCCACGGCCGAACGCAGGACGCGCGACACGATCCCGAAGCCAACGAGCAGAGTGTCCGCATTCTCCGCTTGATACAACTCGTGACGAGGCTCAGCCTGCTGTGCCAGGCGGTACTTTTGTTCAAGCTTGCGCTGGTGCGCTTCAAGATCGTCCGGCTCGAGGAAAATCGAGGTGATCAGGTTTTCGCGTGTTTCGCGCGTGCCTTGCAGCGCCCATCTTTTTTCCGGACTTATCGCTTCGCGATCTTCCATCTCGATCGGCTCCATCATCTGGCCGACGAAGCCGTCCGTCAAAACGATGGCGGGATTGCGATAGCGATCCGCGAGCTCGAAGGCCAGCGCGGTCAGGTCGGCCATCTCCTGCACAGAAGCGGGAGCGAGGACGAGGTTGCGATAGTTTCCGTGGCCGCCGCCCTTGACCATGGCGAAATAGTCGCTTTGTTCCGGGGCGATATTGCCGAGCCCCGGGCCGCCACGCACAACGTCGACAATCACGCAGGGAAGTTCTGCCCCGGCCAGATAGGAGATTCCCTCCTGCATCAGGCTGAGTCCCGGGCCCGAAGACGCGCTCATCACACGAACACCGGCGGACGAGCTGCCATAGACCATGTTGATGGACGCCACTTCGCTTTCGGCCTGCAGAAATGTTCCTCCAACCTGCGGAAGATACAACGCAGCGGCCTCGGCGATTTCGCTCGCAGGAGTGATGGGATAGCCGTAGTAGGCGCGGCAACCCGCCAGGATCGCGCCCTTGATGACCGCGACATTGCCTTTACACAGATGTCGCATGAGTTCCTCCCGGCTGCGTCACCGGCGGACGCCGAATCGGCATTTTGTAGACCGCGATTGCTCCCGGTTCCGGACAGCAGTAGAAGCAGATGCCGCATCCGGTACAGCGCTCGCCATCGTAATGGGCGGGATGAACGCCGTACGCGTTCAGTTGCGGCGCCAAGTGCAGGCATTTCGGCGGGCAGGAGTCGACGCAGAGACCGCAGCCTTTGCACTCTTCGATGCTGATGGTCACCTTGCCAAACGGTCCGATCGCCATGATCACCTCACCATTTCAGTCAAAAGGGAGTCGCGACGCTGCAGCCACTTTGTACGTTCGCAATATTCGTAGAGCTGGTCGCGGAACTTCGGATGGGCCACCTGGATCAGCGCGCGCGCTCGCTCGCGGATGGATTTGCCGTGCAAGTAAGCCACGCCGTACTCGGTCACGATGTAACGGATGAGGCCTCGCGAGGTCACGACGCCGGCGCCGGCCGTAAGAGTCGGAGTGATTCGAGAAACCGCGCCACCCTTGGCTGTCGACGGCAAGGCGATGATGGGCTTACCGCCCTTGGCCCGCGATGATCCGCGCAAAAAATCCACCTGCCCGCCGATGCCGCTGTAGAAGTAGGTGCCGATTGAGTCGGAGCAGACCTGGCCGGTGAGGTCCACTTGCAGGGCGGAATTGACGGCGATCATATTGTCGTTACGCGCGATCAGCAGCGGATCGTTCGTGTAGGCCGTCGGGTGAAACTCGAAGATGGGATTCTTGTCCACGAAATCGAACAGCCGCTTGGTTCCGAGGACGAACCCCAGAATGATTTTGCGCGGGTTGAAATTCTTGCGCGCGCCCGTGATCACGCCGGCCTCGATCAGGGGAATCACGCTGTCGGAGACCAGTTCGGAATGAACGCCCAGGTCTTTCCGGTCGGAAAGGAAGGAAAGCACCGCATCGGGAATACCGCCGATGCCGGTCTGAATCACGGCTCCATCGTCGACCAGGCCCGCCACGTTCCTGGCCACCGCCAGGTGAATGTCGCTGAGGTGTTCCTGCGGCAACTGGCATAACGGCCGGGACGATTCAACCATGGCGCTGATGCCGCTGACGTGAATGAAGCTGTCGCCGTAGGTGCGCGGCATCTGGTCGTTCACTTGCGCGATGACGTGGTGCGCGCATCTTGCCGCAGTCAGCGTGGTATCCACGCCCACGCCGAAGCTGCAGAAGCCGTGCGGGTCAGGGGGTGAGACTTGGATCAGTGCAACGTCGATGGGAATGGCGCCGCTTTCGAAGAGATCTTCGATTTCGCTCAGATAAACGGGCGTGTAGTCCGCGCGGCCGTCGTTTACCGCTTCACGCACGTTCGCGCCGATGAACATCGCATTGTGGCGGAAGTGCGCAGCCATCTCCGGCTTGACGTAGTCCGCGTTGCCCAGCGTCATCATGTGGACGATTTCGACGTCGTGCACGAACGGGGCGCGCCGCAAAAGAGCTTCCACCAGTGTCTCCGGCTCAGCGCAGCCCGGCTGGATGTAGACGCGCATTCCGGAGCGCACCACTTCAAGGGCTTCGCTTGCCGTCCTTCTCTTGCTTTCGTAGGCCATCCGCCAGGTCATGGGAGTGACCTCACATTTCGAGTGGGTGGGAAGGGGTGGCGCCGGGAACTCGAGGAGTCGAAACCAAAGGCAAACGTATGCAAGCAGGGGGTCGGATCAGCTGACCGCACGCGATCAGTCGAAATCGTCACGGAACGCCTCTGCTTATCTACATCGCAAGTGTGCGCCCGCGCCGCGGGGTAAAGCTGTACTCGGCCACACGAGCGACGATGACCGGGGTCACATCAGGGGGTGATGCGCGGCGTAGCATTTTGGTATCAGTCTTGGCGGGTTAGGACGGCCGGGATGTGAGTTACGTGGCCTCATGCACGCTCCGCGGATCGAGGGTATGATGCTTCAGCCACGGCGTCATTAACCTTAAGAAAATGGTTGAGGTGGCGCTGCTGTACAGCAATGGCTGCGGCTCTTCTTAGCAAGGTGAAGTTGTACAGGGCGCAAGAGATTGTTTCGCCTGGCATATCCACACAAGCCTCGGAAACCCTTGCCAGCAGCGAGTCTTTACAACATCAGCGCACTGAGAGCGATCGTGCAAGCATCGAGAGACACAGACCGGAAGTGCACAAGAAGAGGCTTGGCGAAGCCATCGCGCAGGTGGATGCAACCGCCTTTGCTGCTGTGGTGCCGGCGGGCCGCTCAAGTGTGCGCGGTCACGGCCCTTCTCTCCACCTTTGTTGCCGGTCAGGTTTTTGGCCAGACGGGGACCAGCACACTGCGCGGGAAGGTGTCCGATACGCGAGGCCATGCCGTCGCGGGCGCGCAACTGCTGCTTTATCTCGGAAACCGCAGCGAGGCAACCGCGACTGCGGTGAGCGATCAACTTGGCCGGTTTGAATTCGCCCACCTTGCTCCTGCGGGCAATTACCACCTGCGCGTCGAGCACGCTGGGTATGCCAGCATCGAAGCCTCGGGCATTTCGTTGCGGGCAGGGAAGACCCGGCAACTGCGGATCACGCTGGCCCCGCGGCGAGCGTCGTCGCACGCGGTGACCGAGACGAATGGGGGCGGCGTTCGACAGCAGGTGCATACGCTGCCGGTGCGCGGGCAAGCATCGGGCAGCCTGGAGACGCTCGTCCCGGGAGCCGGAGCAACGGGCGGGACGTTCGGGTCGTTTCCCGTCAACGGCAGCCGCGCGGAGTTCAACACGTACATTGTCAGCGGCACGAATAATCTCGATCCGTTCCGCGGCGCGGAAGCGATCGGGCAGGGAGGCGCCTTCGGCGCGCCGGCAGTCTTGCTGCCGCTCGATGCGATCGGGGAAATCGACGTTCAAACCAATACGGGTGCCCAGTATGGGCCTTCCGGGGCGGCGGTGCTGACTACGATCAGGAGCGGCGGAGCCCATCTGCATGGCTCGCTGTTTGAATATTTCGACAACGACAAGCTAGCCGCAAACAACTTCTACAACAACGCCTTTGGGCGCCCGCGTCCTGAATTCCGGAACAACCAGTTCGGTTTCACCGTGGGCGGCCCGCTGCCATATCGCAGCCATTTCTTCAGTTCGTATGAAGGGCAACACGAGCGAGTTGGGGTTACCTTCGCATCACGATTTCCCACAACGCAGGAAATTGCCACCGCAACATCGCTCGTCGATGGGACTGGGCGCACGGTGAATGCGCTGGCCCCAGTCATTCTTGCACTCTACCCCGCCTCGCTGGGCCAGGGCGCGCTCAGCTTCTCTGATATCGGGCGCAGTGACGGCAACACGCTGATGCTGAAGGTGGATCATGGCGAGAAGGGACGGAACGCGATCTCCGCGTCGTACGCTGTGGGCGCAGACACCCAGAGTTTTCCGCAGGGACACTTGGGTTTGGGAGGCGGCTCGCGGCTGCCGATTTACGCCTCGCAATCGCACACGATCGTGCAGTTGTTTGCGATTGAATGGGAGCGGGCACTGTCGTCCAGAATGGTCAATTCCGCCCGCGCGGGTTATTCGCGGTACTACGAAACGACATTTCCGGGAGACACGGGCTTCGACGCAACAACGATCGGACTGAACACCGGAGCCAACCTGGCCCGCGATTCGGGTTTGCCGGAAATCGACATCGCGCCCGGCGAATACGAAAATCTCGGCGCCTCTCTATCGCTGCCCCGCGGCCGAGCCAGTGACGTCTACGATTTCTCCGACAATTTCGAATGGAATCGCGGCGTCCACCAATGGAGTTTCGGCGGCAGCTTCACGCTGCTTCAAGAGAATGCTTACACCGATACGGGCATGCGCGGGCGCCTGGTGTTCGACGGCTCACAACTGGGCGATCAACTTAGCAGCGATTTTGCGGTTGCCAGCCTGGTGGACCTGCTGGCAGGCCTGCCCGCTCCCGGCGTGACCACGATTGCGCGCGGCAACTCGCAGCGCTATCTGCGCCAGCATCGCTGGGCGGCGTACGTCCAGGACGCCTGGCAGCTTCGGCCGAACCTGAAGCTCACTTTGGGGTTGCGCCACGATGATTTTTCTGTGCCTACCGAGAAGTATGGGCGCCTGAGTAACTTCCTTCCGAAGACCGGGCTGCTGCTCGTCGGCGCTCCGGGACTTGAGCACGAGTACCAGCCGAACCGCGGCGATTTCGCGCCGCGCGCCGCGTTTGCGCTCGAACTCGGCGGCTCGCGCACCCTGAGCGGCGGCTGGGGAATGTATTTCGACGCGCCGGCGTTTGACGAATTGATGGATAACAGCAACAACGCGAACTCGATCCTCGCAGGGCCGATCTTCAATCCGATCGGTTCCAGCGCAATCTTTACGATTACGCCGCCGGCGCCAGTGCCGTTTGGGCCGGGCATCCAGATCTTCGGGCCGGCCGCGCCGCAGCCGCCTTTCGATGTTTTTGCCGTGAGCACCGATTTGCCCGATCCGCGCTACCAGAATTTCGACCTCGCGATCGAACAGCGGCTCGGCGCGCAGTCTTTGCGCATTGCCTATTACGGATCGCGCGGCACCGATTTGCCCGTGGCGATCGACATCAACCAGCCGACGCCCGGCAGTTCCGACCCGTTGAGCGAGCAGGCTCGCCGGCCATTCGATGCTGCTTTTCCTCAATTTCGCGTGATCAACACCGTCTCCGATATCGCGCATTCGAACTACAACAGCCTGCAGGTTTCGGCCCAGCGCTCGGCCACGAACCTGACCTTTCGCGCCAGCTACACGTTTTCCAAATCGCTGGATGATGCGTCAGGCGCCGGCGGATTCTACCAAGGGCCGCCGGAAGACAGCCGCAACCTGCGCCTCGACTACGGCCGCTCGGAGTTCGATGTTCGCCATCGCTTTACGATCGCGTATGCCTGGAGCATACCTGCGCCCACGCGTCTGTCCGGCTGGCTGCACGCGGTCGCCGCGAACTGGCAACTGGCCGGCATTACGACCCTGCAAACGGGCGGCCCGCTCAACGTCACTTTGGCGTCCGATAATTCCGGGACAGGCGAATTTCGCGACCGCCCGAACTTGGTCGGCAATCCTTACGTGCCCTTCAATCCCCTGGGACCCTATCTAAATCCGGCGGCCTTCGCGCAACCTCTTCCTGGAACTTACGGCAACCTGGGACGAAACGCGTTCAGCGGGCCGGGATTGAACGACTTTGATGTGTCGTTTATCAAATCCCAGCACATCTCTCACGATTGGCGGCTGCAGCTTCGCACTGAATTCTTCAATATATGGAATCATCCAAACTTTGCCAGCCCTTCCACGACCTTCGGTTCAGGCTTTCCGTTGACCAGCACGCCGGATTCATTCAATCCTTATTTCGGCAACGGCAGCCCGCGCAACATACAACTCGTGGCTGAGTTGGAGTTCTGAGCCTGTAAGCGTTCAAGCGATCGCAAGAAAGATCTGCGGGCGAGTAGAACCCCCGGCGTCTGCTTCGATTTCGCCCCCGCGTACGGATGTTTCACGCTAGACTTCGGGATGTCCCTGATGTGCACGCGGAGTCGTCACAATTGCCGCTCGAGGTGAAATTCGATTTGCCGGCGTTCACCGCGGCGGACGCCGAGCGTCTAGCCCTCGAATATTACGGCTTGCGCGCGAGCGCCCAGCCGCTTCCCAGCGAGCGTGACCAGAATTTCCTCCTCACCGAAGATTCCGGCGGGCAATTTGTGCTCAAACTGGCCAACGCGGGCGAGCGCGAGTCCGTGCTCGACATGCAGAACAAGGCCATGCAGCGCCTGGCGGCTGCGGCTCCATCCCTCCTTCTGCCGCGCCTCTGCCCGACCAACCGGGGCGCCCTGATGGTCGAGATCGAGAATGGCGATGGCTCCAAGCATTTCCTGAGACTGCTGGCGTACGTTCCGGGAAAGCTGCTCGCGAATGTTTCTCCGCACACACCGGAACTGTTGAGAAGCCTGGGAGGCACTCTGGGCACGATCGCGAAGGGTCTTGTGGATTTTCAGCATCCGGCGGCCGATCGCGAGCTGAAATGGGACGCGAGGCGCGCTACCTGGATTCGCGAATATTTGAAGTTCATCGCGCCGCCGGAACGGCGCAGCCTGGTTGAACGCTTTCTGGATGACTTCGAAAAGAATGCCGCGCCACGGCTCGCCACGCTGCGCACGAGCACCGTCTACAACGACGCGAACGACCACAACGTGATCGTTGGGCAAGGGGACCGCTGGACGCGGCGAGTGATCGGCGTGATCGACTTTGGCGACATGCTGCGAACGGCCACGATCTCCGATCTTGCTGTGGGAGCTGCATACGCAATGCTGGGCAAGCCGGCTCCGCTCGCTGCTGCTGCACACGTCGCCGCCGGTTACCACGATGAGTTTCCCCTCACGGAAAGCGAATTGGAAATTCTGTTTTCTTTGATTTGCATGCGACTGTGCGTGAGCGTGACTAATTCGGCTTACCAGCGCGCAGCTGCGCCGCGAAACGAATACTTGACCATCAGCGAAGCGCCGGCTTGGGAGCTGCTCGAACGCCTCGCAGCAATTCATCCCGAGCTTGCGCATTTCTCCTTTCGGCATGCCTGCGGCCTGGAGCCAAATCCGCGGACTCCGGCCATCGTGCGTTGGATCGAGAGGAATTCCGCCGGCTTCGGCAAGCTGATCGAACCGGACCCGCGGTCGGCCCGTCGCGTTATCTTCGATTTAAGCGTCGACAGCCTCGAACTGGGCCTGCTGGACGGCTGGCGGGATGCGCAGACGGCCACCGAGCGTTTATTTGCGAGCCTCGAATCCGCGGGCGCACAGATTGGGATCGGGCGCTACAACGAGCCGCGCTGCCTTTACGCCTCTTCGGGATTTCAGGTTGCGGGTATCGACGGCCCCGAGTGGCGAACCATCCATATCGGGCTCGACTTGTTCGCCGAGCCAGGCTCGCCGGTGTTGGCACCGCTCGATGGAGTTGTGCACAGCTTCCGCAATAATGCTCTCCCGCTTGACTATGGGCCGACCATCGTTCTGCAACACGCCGCCGGCGATGATGCGCTCCCGTTCTTCACGCTCTATGGCCATTTGAGCGAGGACTCGCTCGACGGCTTGCGCGAAGGCACGCGCGTCAAACGCGGGGCTCAAATCGCTCGCATTGGCAATTTCCCGCAGAATGGCGGCTGGCCGCCGCATTTGCATTTTCAAATCATCACAGCCATGCTCGGCCGCAAAGGCGATTTCCCCGGCGTGGCGCTGGCACGCGAGCGAGAGATCTGGCTCAGCATCAGTCCCAATCCCAATCTGATCGCCGGCATTCCGGATTTATATGAGAAGACACCGGCGGAGATGAAGCCCGAGCAGATTCTCGCCTTGCGCTCGCAACTTCTCGGCAAGTCACTGAGTATTTCCTATCGCCGGCCGCTCGAAATTGTGCGCGGCTCGATGCAGTATCTCTACGATGAATCGGGCCGGCCATTCCTCGACTGTGTAAACAATGTGGCACACGTGGGCCACTGCCATCCGCGCGTCGTCCGCGCCGGTCAGGAACAGATGGCGATTCTCAACACGAATACGCGTTACTTGCACGAGAATCTCGTGCGGTACGCCGAACGGTTGGCGGGGAAGTTGCCCGAGCCGCTGCGCGTTTGCTTTTTCGTCTGTTCGGGCAGCGAAGCGAACGAACTGGCCTTGCGTCTGGCTCGCGCGCATACAGACAGGAAAGACATCCTCGTCCTCGACGCGGCCTATCACGGCAATACGTCGTCGCTGATCGAAATCAGCCCGTACAAGTTCGACGGACCCGGAGGGGCAAGCGCGCCGGCTCACGTCCACAAGGTTCCTTTGCCCGACGATTACCGCGGCGAGTTCAGGCGCCGCGATCCCTATGCGGGACGGAAGTACGCGCAGCAGGTGTTAGAGGCGATCGAACGGGCCGCGAGAGAAGGCCGGCAGATTGGCGCGTTCATCGCCGAGTCCCTGCCGAGCTGCGGCGGACAGATCGTGCTGCCGCCGAATTATCTTCGCGAGGTCTATGGGCGCGTTCGCGCGGCTGGCGGCGTCTGCATCGCGGACGAAGTGCAGACCGGGTTTGGCCGCGTGGGCACGCATTTCTGGGGACTTGAAACGCAGGACGTCGTGCCTGACATCGTCACCATGGGCAAGCCCATCGGCAACGGTCATCCCCTTGCTGCTGTCGTGACCACGTCCGAAATCGCCGCATCGTTCGCCAATGGCATGGAGTACTTCAACACCTTCGGTGGCAACCCGGTGTCGTGCGCGATCGGAATGGCCGTGCTGGATGTAATCGAAGGCGAACATCTGCAGGCCAATGCGCGTGACGTTGGCGCGTATCTGAAAGAGGGTCTGCACACCCTGAAGGAAAAACACCCCCTGATCGGCGATGTGCGCGGGCTGGGGCTGTTCCTCGGAGTGGAATTCGTGCTCGACCGCGAAACGCTGGAGCCGGCGGCCGAGGAGGCCGCTTACGTAGTCAATCGCATGCGGGAATCCGGCATCCTGCTGAGCACGGACGGCCCCTTCCACAACGTGATCAAAATCAAGCCGCCGCTTGTATTGACGCGCGCGGATGCGGACTTGGTCGTCACCACAATGGATCGCGTTCTCGGCGAGACTTTCCTTTCACCATACGCGACGAAATGAGCGAGCGATCTCTTCGATACGAAGCATCTTCCTTCCGGCAGCTTTGCGCAGCCGGATGAGGCAAAGTCTTTGACCCAGGGCGCTGCGGGCTCCTACGTTTAACGAAAAGAACGCGGAGAGCAAAAGCGATGAATCACACTCGAAGGATCTGGAGAAATCTGGCTTGGCTCGCTGGCACGGCCGCGATCGGACTCGCCGCTGGCGCTGCGCCCCAAGCGAGGTTTTCCGGCTTCACTCGCCAGTCTGCCGCGAAGGAGCAAACGTACGAACAGCAGATGCGCTCTCTGGCGTCCCCGGCACAGATTCGCGCGTTTCATCGCTATTTGACCGCTGAGCCGCACACGGCTGGGTCGAAACGCAACAACGAACTGGCGCAATGGGTGGCGCAGCAATGGAAGCGGCAGGGCATCGAAGGCGTGGCGATTCACGAATATGATGTGCTCGATTCCAAGCCGCGTAAAATCTCGGTAGAGCTTGTCAGCCCAGTCAGGTATCGGGCGCGTCTGCGTGAAGAAGTCTACCCGCAGGACCCCGACACGAAGAATCCAGAAATTTCCCACGCGTATTTCGGGTACTCCGCCTCGGGCGATGTCACCGCGCCCGTCGTCTATGCCAACTATGGCAACCCGGAAGATTACGCGTACTTGAGGGCTCACGGCATCGACGTGCGCGGCAAAATCGTGCTCGTCCGCTATTCCGGTCCGTACGGTCAGCCGGGTTACAGTTATCGCGGTTTCAAGGCCTATACCGCGCAGAAGCTCGGGGCGGCAGCCATCTTGATTTACTCGGATCCCGCCCAAGACGGTTACGCAAAGGGCAAAGTGTTCCCCAACGGTCCGTGGGGGCCGGCGAGCAATATCCAGCGCGGCTCAATCACGTACGACTTCATCGAGCCTGGCGATCCGACGACCCCGGGCTGGGCCTCGGTGCCCGGCGCGAAGCATATCCCGCCGAGCGATTCCCGCTCGATGCCGAACATTATCGGCGTGCCGCTCTCCTGGCGCGATGCCGAACCGATTCTGAAGAACATTGGAGGCCCCGCCGCGCCGAAATTCTGGCAAGGAGCGCTGCGCTTGCCTTATCGCCTGGGTGGCCAAGCGCGTGTGCACGTTCACGTGGAGATGGATACCGGCATCAAGGCGTACTACGACGTTGTCGGACGCATCACCGGCTCGGAGCATCCGGATGAATGGATTATTCTCGGCAATCATCGCGACGCCTGGGTTTTCGGCGCCGTGGATCCATCCAGCGGCACTGCATCCATGCTCGAACTGACGCGCGATCTTGGCCAACTGCTGAAGAAAGGGATAAGGCCCAAGCGCACTCTCGTGTTCGGCGATTGGGATGGCGAAGAGTATGCTCTCACCGGCTCGACGGAATGGGGCGAGCAGTATGCGAAGGAGCTAAGAAAGAACGCTGTCGCGTACCTGAATGTGGATTATTCGGCATCCGGCCGGAATTTTCACGCCAGCGCCGTCCCTTCGCTCGCGCCGCTGCTGGTGGAAGCGAGCCGCGCGGTTCGCGCCCCGTCGGGCGGCACGCTCTACGATGAATGGCAGGCCTCACGCGCAAAGGAACTCAAGCTCTCCCCGGTCACGGACGACGAACTCGTCGACACGCGGATCGGCAGCGGCTCGGACCATACTGTCTTCCTGAATTACCTCGGCATTCCGGCGATGCTGCTCGAATTCGACGGTTCTTACGGCGTGTATCATTCCGCTTACGACGATTTCTACTGGACCAACCACTTCGGCGATCCTGGCTACCGCTACCAGACTTTGATGACGAAGCTCTGGGGCACCGTGGCGCTGCGCTTGGCCAATAGCGACATTCTGCCCTACGATTTCGTCTTCTACGCAGACCAGATCCGCGTCTTCGTCCATGAACTCGACGCACGAAGTCATGTGCAGAGGCACGTGGACCTGGCTCCGCTCCGCGAACGCATCAATGCGTTTGAAGCCGCAGCGAAGAACCTGAACGAGACGACTTCCGCAGCGCTCGCCTCGGGCCATGTGAGCGCAGCTGCCGCCGAAAATCTGAACCGTGCGCTCATGCAAGTGGAACGCAATTGGTGCAACCCCGACGGCATCCCCGGCCGCCCTTGGTTCAAGCACACGCTCTACGCCTCGCGCTACACCTATGCGCATTTGGAACTGCCCGGCATGACTGAAGCGGCCGAGGCAGGCCACTGGGATATGGTCGCGCAGCAAGAAAAGATTCTGGAACGCGAAGTGGAGGCCAACACAGAGCTTCTGATTCGGGCGCGAAACGCCTTTGCCGCGGCGAATCGGGTTAAGAATTGACGCGCGTTGTGCCGCGGCGGAACCGCACAGAGCCCGTTGATTTTTGCTGATCGAATTTGGCGGTCGCAACGTCTCCAGAGAAATTTATGGGGCCTCGCGGGGATGCTCACGAGAGACTTAAGCACAAACGCGCTCATCTGCCAGTCGTCCCGGACGCGCGTGGAAATTGAAACGGAATCATCCGCCGCGCACCCGGCGCATGTGGTGGAAAATGCCGGAGGGATCGTGTTCGAAGTGATAAACCTTGGCGATTTCGATGTGCAACCAGCGTTCCAGCCTTACCAGCCGATGGAGGCTGAAAGCGAGCAAGAATCCGAGGGCGGGGCCGAGCCAGTACACCCACCAATCCTGCCAATGCCCGGAGACCAAGTTCGGACCAAAGCTGCGGGCCGGATTGGTGCTGGTACTGGAAAGCGGCGCTTCCCAATAAACCAGCACCGCATAGAGAAAAGGGAAAAGGGCGGGCGTGTACGGACGCAGCCGGCGGCTGCCGAGAAACAGCACGAGTCCAGCCAGTAGAGCGAAGGTGGTGAGCATTTCACCCGCGGTAGCCAGTGCTGCGCTAACGCCAGCGCCCGGCCAGGTACCGCCGTAGCCCAACTCCCAGCCCATATGTCCCCAAAGCAGCAGGGGCAGCGTCCCCACGATGGCGCCCGCCAATTGCGCCAATGCGTAGCCGAGCGCCAGGCTGCCGGTCATTTTTCTTCGCGCCCAGAAAAACAGGGTCACCACTGGATTGATGTGCGCGCCGCTGATTTTGCCCACCTGGGAGAGCGCAATGCCGGCGCCGACGCAGCCAAAAAGAAAGCCGGTGAGCGCGCGCCGGGCGCCAACGCCGGGCAGCACTCGCGGGATGGGACTGCCGCGGCCAAAATCGAGAATTACAAATGAGAGTCCGATGGCCAACAGCAAGGCGGTGCCAATCGCCTCGCTGAGGAGCATGCGACGCACGGACTTTGATATCGAGTGAAATCGAGTAAATTGCACCGTAAGACCGAATAAGCAAATCGCGGTGAAACTGCAGCGCGACTAGGGCCTCGCACGAATTCGGGCCCACTCTGCCATAAGAGCCTGGAGCCTCTGCTGCAAGTGCGTCCAGGTCTGATGCTCATCGATCGTGGGAGCGACATCGGCGCTCTCCACGGCGTCGAGCAGCATTGCGAGCTGGCGATTCACCTGCGCGAAACCAGTGTTCCCCGTAAGCACCAGCAACTCCTGCTTTCCCGCCGAAGCGGATTCAGTCGCGCCTGCCGCGTCACCCTTCTGGTCTTCTCTCCGCTTGAGCGCCGCTTGCGCTTGGGTGAGCCCCCGGTAACTCTCGTCCATCGCCTTCGTGATTTCGAGCGCCAGCGACAACTGCGCGTCCAGCATTGCACCGGAGGTCTTGACTGCCGGGTCCTTTCTCAGCTGGAAGGTGCGCGCGTCGGCCTTGCCGCCGGCCGTGAGTTTTACGGTGTACTCTCCTGGCGCGGCCAAAGCCCCTTGGGGGTCGAGCGGCGTTTCGTGCGGAATCGCTGCGATTGGGAAGTCGTGGCTTACTGCTTTGGGAGCGGTGTAGTGCAGATCCCAGATGAACCGATGCATTCCTGCTTCGGCTGAGAGCTTCTCGACGGGTTTCGCCCAGTAAGGGGCCACGGGGTAAAGCTTCATGTCCGGCGGCTCGGGTGTGTCGGCGCTCGAAAACTGGCGCACCACTTTTCCGCTTCCGTCCAAAATCTCAAGCCGCACCGGGTCCGCTGGACTCGATTTTAGCCAGTAGTAAAAAATGGCGCCGTAGGGCGGATTTTGCCCTTGAGGTTCTTCGGGTGGCAGTGGCGTGTCGGTGTTTGTGCTCCGGCGGAAGCGGTAGGTGGTCCGAGGCTGAAAAAGATAGGAGTTCGATGCTCGCACTTTCGAGTTGAGTTGGCGGAAAGGCGAAATATCGTCGAGGATCCACAACCCGCGGCCATGCGTTGCCACCACCAAATCACTCTGCTCGACGGCCATATCGCGGATCGAAGTGGTAGGCAGATTGAGCTGCAGAGACTCCCATTTGGCTCCATCGTTGAACGAGACATAAATTCCAGTTTCGGTCCCGGCAAAGAGCAGACCGCGCCTCACCGGGTCCTCTCGCACCGCGTGGACATACGCGGGCGCCGAAATTCCCTGAGTGATCTGGGTCCAGCTCTGACCGTAATTGTGCGTCACGTAAATGTAAGGACGGAGGTCGCCCAAGCGGTGGCGATCAACTGCTGCGTAGGCCGTCGCAGGATCGAAGTGTGATGCCTCGATCAGGCTGATCTTGCTCCACTCCGTCAGCCCTTTGAGCGTGACGTTGTTCCATGATTTTCCGCCGTCCAGCGTGAGTTGGATCAGTCCGTTGTCCGTTCCAATCCAGATCTCGCCCGCGCGCACGGGCGATGGAGCAATCGTGTAGACGACTCCTCGGTGCGGCTGCCCCTGCGTCCCCGGCCACACGGTCAGATCGGGACTCGTCTTTTGCCAGCTCGATCCGCCGTCGGTGGTTTCGAGCAGGTATTGCGCGCCGTAATACATCAGCCGCGGATTCTGCGGCGAAAACGCAATCGGCGAAGTCCACGTGAACCGGTATGTGCGTCTTGCGATGTTTGCGCCAAAGGGCGTGAGCAAGGCCGGCGAAATGGTTTCTGACTGTGTCGTTCGCGCATTCCATCGATGCAGAATCCCGTAGTTGTCGCCGCCGTAGACGATGTCCGGGTCAGTTGGATCGGGCACGATGTATCCGCATTCACCCCCGCCGACCGAGCGCCAATCCCGAAAGGTCAGCGAACCGTAATCGCTGCGGCTCGCCGTTCCCACTGTTCCGCTGTCCTGCTGGGCTGCGTAGATTTCGTACGGAACTCGATTGTCTGTCGTGACGTGATAAAACTGCGCGGTGGGCTGGTTATACCAGGAACTCCATGTACGTCCGCCGTCCAGACTTACTACAGCGCCCTGATCGCTGCCCAAAATCATGTGTTCTGTGTTTCGCGGATCGATCCACAACAAATGGTAATCATCTCCGCCGGGAGCGCCTTTCACGGCAATGAATCGTCGGCCTCCGTCGGTTGAGCGATAAAGCGCGACGTTGGGTATCCACACTGTGTTGGGGTCGTTCGGATCCACCGTTACACGGCTGAAGTACCATCCCCGGCTCCAGATGCGCGGGTCTCTGCTGACGTGCTCCCATGTGGCGCCGCCATCCTGAGACCGATAAAGCCCGCCTTCTTTGCAATCGATGACCGCATACACCACGCCATTTTTTCCAGCCGAGAGGCCGATGCGGCCCAATTGCCCGGAAGGCAGACCGTTCCCGGTCAGTTGATGCCACGTACGTCCTTCGTCGGTGGATCTGTAGATGCCTCCGCCAGGTCCGCCCACGGGCGGATATTGGCTCCAGGTGGTGCGCTGCGCCTGCCATAGCGCCGCATAGACGATCCGAGGATCGTCTTGCGTGAACGCCAAATCGATCGCCCCAGTGTTCTCATTCTTGTAGAGGACCTTCTTCCACGTTTGGCCTCCATCGCTTGAGCGGAAAACGCCACGCTCAACATTTCCGTCATAGGCGTGACCAAGCGCCGCCACGAGCACCAAATTCGGATTAGTCGGATCGATCAGGATTCTGCCGACATGCTGTGTGTCACCGAGCCCCAGGTGCTCCCACGTTTTTCCCCCGTCGGTTGACTTGTAGACTCCATCGCCCAACGAGATGTCCGAGCGCATGTCCGCCTCACCGGTACCCACGTAGATCACGCTTGGGTCCGAAGGCGCAATTGCAATGGCTCCGATCGAGGCCACCGGCTCATGCTGAAACTCAGGCTGCCAGGTCAGCCCGGCATTGTCGCTTTTCCACACGCCGCCATCCACGCTCCCGAAATAGAAAACGTCCGGGTCGCTCGGAACACCCGCAACCGCCAGGGCGCGCCCGCCACGAAACGGTCCAATCGATCGCCAGCGCATCCCGGCGTACATCTCCGGTGAGGGGCTTTGACCGTAGGCGCCGCCGATCAGCAGCAGAATCAAGCTCAAAAAACGGATGAAAACTTTAATGGATGAGTGCTCCAACAGTGTCATATGTCGACTCCCGCGGGGAGTATACAGCACCGCCTTCATTTGCCGAGACTCCAGAGCGATTTCCTCTGTGGTTTTGATTTGACGATGCTCTTCGAGGACTTTGGCGTCATCCTTGCGCGGCACGCTCCCGAGAGTCGCGGAACGAAGAGAACATCTCGCCGAAGTTGCTTCGTCAATGGCCCACAATAGATTTGACCGTTCGATTGTAGATTGCGAAGAATCCGGCTTTTCATTCGACATTTCACGGCGATAGTATGACCGGCGGACAGAAGGATAGTCGCTGGGCAAAGCGGCAAAATTCACTGGGCGAGGGATGCATGGCCGGAACTCTGACGCAGGAGACGGGAGCAAATGTGCGGCGCAAGGGAAGCGTGTCACGCACGATAGTGGCAGTTGCGGGGCTGCTGGCCGCCTTCGGGGGGCTAGCTGCAGCCCGGCAAACCGCGAAGCAATCTGGGGCGCCTCTGACCGTTACCATTGACACGCGGCAGACGGCGACGCCGACCTCGAAGTACGAGTTCGGCATGTTCATCGAGCACATCGGGCCTCTGATCTATCGCAGCCTGTGGTCCGAGATGCTCGACGACCGCAAGTTCTATTTCCCCATCACGACGGCGAAACGTGAAGTTCAGGGCCGGCAGGCGGGGTTTCCCGGCCAGCAGCTCCGCAAATGGCGTCCGGTGGGGCCAGATGATGCAGTGACGATGGACAAGGACCAGCCATTTGTGGGCGAGCAGAGCCCGCGCATATCGTTGGACGGGTCCACTCCGCGCGGAATCCTGCAATCGGGTTTGTCGCTGGTGAAAGGGAAGCGATACGTCGGCCACATCTGGCTGAAGGGCGCGCCGGGCAGCACTGTGACGATCGCGCTGATCTGGGGTGAGGGCGCGAAAGATCGGGAGACAGTGTCCTTCGCGCATCTGACGAGCACCTATGCCAAATTCCCTTTCCGTTTTACCGCGAAGGCGGCCAGCGGCGATGCCGCGTTCGAGATTACCGGCACGGGCACAGGAAGTTTCTACGTCGGCACGGTTTCGCTGATGCCCGCAGACAACGTTGATGGCTTCCGGTCGGATACGATCGCGCTGCTGCGCCAGCTTCACAGCGGCTTCTGGCGCTTGCCCGGCGGCAACTTCCTCTCCGACTGGAGCTGGTACGACGGCGTGGGGCCGCGCGACAACCGGCCGCCCACGTACGACCATGCCTGGAACGCGATGCAGCCGAACGATGTGGGGCTGGATGAGTTCATGACGCTGTGCCGCCTGATCGGCGTGGAGCCGTATATCACGGTCAACGCCGGCTTCGGTGATGCGCACTCGGCGGGCGAGGAAGTCGAGTACATGAACGGACCGGTGACCACCCGGCTGGGCGCGGAGCGGGCGCGCAACGGTCATCCTGCGCCGTACGGCGTGAAGTTCTGGGACATCGGCAATGAGCCCTATGGCGCGTGGCAACTCGGGCGCACGGATCTAAAATACTACGTGCTGAAGCACAACGAATTCGCAGCGGCAATGCGCAAGGCGGATCCGTCGATCGTGTTGCTGACTTCCGGCAATATGCCGGAACCCATGGATCTGACGGGAGAGATGCGTGCGAAGGACGTGGACAACATGAAGGCAGTGGAAGGGACTCCGGAGGACTGGACCGGCGGCGAGATCGAGCATTGCTGGGGCAACTTCTCCGGAATTACGCAGCACTGGTACGCGCGATCCGGCCAGCGGTTCGATGTGGAGAAGGCGAAGCATTTGCCGCTGGACGCGCCCACTGAAGCCGGCTATGACAAAGTGGAACAGACGCCGCTCGAATTTGCGCGCTATCCCGCCAATATCGTGCACCTGAAAGCGCAGGAGTGGCGCCAATACGAGCAGCGTTTCCCGCAGCTGGTGAAGAACAAAGTCTTCCTCTCTATCGACGAGTACGCGTACTTCGGCGGAAGTTTCAACCGGGCTCCGGATTTGAAGATGGCGCTTGCCTACGGAATGATTCTCAACGAGATGCTGCGGCATACAGATTTCCTGCGTATGTCGGCCCACACGATGGGCGTCTCGACGCTCGACTACACGCCCACAGCGGCGGTATTCAACACGACGGGGCTTGTGTATAAGGTCTATGCCGACAGCTTCGTTCCGGGGTCGATACCGGTGGCGCTCACGGGGAACTCGCCGCAACCAGCGCCGCAATACCCAGTGGGCGGCGACCAGCCGGCGACGAACTCAGGCAGCCTGACGTATCCGCTGGACATGTTCGCCGCGATGACGCCGGATCGCAAATACCTGATGCTTGCAGTGGTAAACGCCACGAAGACACAGCACAGCTTCGATCTCA
>JBJKQB010000399.1:0-18214 GCA_046705825.1 Candidatus Acidiferrales bacterium | reverse complement strand
CGGCGCAAGGGTTACTGGAAAAAGTAGCCACCGAGGTTTGAGAGCGAGGGGATTGAGCGACAAGCCAAGCCCGACGGAGATGCAATGCAGTGGACAGTTCTACAAGCGGCTGATGCGCTGGGTGTGCCGGTTCCCGCGGGGCTCGACCCCATGGCCCGGCTGGCCGGTGTCTCGATTGATTCTCGTACTATCCGGCCCGGAGAACTGTTTATCGCCATACACGGTCCGCGTCACGATGGACACGCTTTTATCGCCGCCGTTTTGGACTCGGGAGCTGCAGCCGGGCTGGTGGCGCGCGGCCGCTGGACGGAATATGCGGCGGAAATCCAGAGCCGCCTGTTTGCGGTGGACGATCCCCTCGCAGCCTTACAACAAGAGGCGCGGACGTACTGCGATAGCTGGCGGAGGGCGCAGCCCGGGCGGCGCATCGCTGCCATCACGGGTTCCACAGGGAAAACGACCACGAAAGAGATGTTGGCTGCTTTGCTGGCGACGCGGCTGCGGGTCCTGAAGTCGGAAGGCAACTTGAATAACGCCTACGGGCTGCCCTTGACGCTGTTTCGGTTGACGCCGAGCCACGACGCGGCTGTGGTGGAGATGGGAATGTCCAGCCGCGGGGAGATCGCACGGTTGACCGAAATTGCGCGTCCCGATATTGGCGTGGTTACCAACGTCGCGCCCGTACATCTGGAATTCTTTTCATCCGTGGACGAAATCGCCTTGGCCAAGCGCGAGTTGATCGAGGGATTGGGCGACTCCGATCCCGTCGCCGTGCTGAATGCCGACGACCCGCGCGTGTGGCGATTCAAGGACATCTTTCGAGGGCGCGTGCATTCGTTCGGCCTTTCGCAGAACGCCGAATTTCGCGCAACGAATATCGAGGGCCGTGGGCTCGAAGGCTCCGAGTTTGATTTCCACTCCCCGGACGGCCAGGCCAGGGTTCGACTCGCATTGCCGGGACGCCACAACGTGACCAACGCTCTGGCGGCGCTGGCCGCCGCGAGTGAATGGGGAATCGGCGCGGCTGAAGCCAAAGCCGTCCTGCCGAAACTGCAAGCGGCTGCCCTGCGCGGAGAAATTCTGAGATTCGCCGAGGGTTTTACAGTCATCAACGATTGCTACAACTCGAATCCTGTGGCTCTGGAGAGAATGGTCGATCTGCTGTGCTCGACGCCCGGCTACGGGCGCCGCGTGCTGGTGGCCGGGGCCTGGCGCGAAATTGGCCCTACTTCTCCGGAACTTCATCGGGCGGCGGGTGAATATGCCGCGCGAAAGAAAGCCATCGACTGGATCATCGGCGTGGATGGCGACGCGAAGGAATCGGTGGAAGCTGCGATCGAAGCGGGGCACCCGCGCGCGCACACCGCGTTTTTTGCTGCCTCGCCCGAAGCCGCCGCCTTCCTGCTCGAATTCGTCCGCCCGGGAGACCTGCTGCTGGTAAAAGGCTCGCGCGGCGTGCACATGGAGTCGATTGCCGCGGCGTTGCGCGCGAAGTTCCCGTTGGCGGAAGGCGCCGGAGAAACGGCCGGCGTGCAGGACGGCGGGAGACGCTAGGATGCTTTACTATCTTTTCTACGATCTCCTGCGGCCGTACTTCAGTCCGCTCAACGTGTTCCGTTACATCACGGTGCGCACGGCCGTGGCCAGCCTGACCGCATTGATTCTGTCGCTTCTGCTTGGCCCTTGGGTGATCGAGCGCCTGCGCGAACTGCAAGTGAAGCAATACATCCGCGAGGAGGGTCCCAAGGCGCATCAGAAAAAGGCGGGCACGCCAACCATGGGCGGCGTGCTGATCGTCGGAGCCATTGTGGTTCCCACGGTGCTCTGGGCCGATTTGCGCAACGCCTACGTGCTGCTGGCGCTGGGAGCGACGATCTCCTTCGGCGTCATCGGTTTCGTCGACGACTACAACAAAGTGGTTCGCAAGCGCAATCTGGGATTGACGGCGCGCAAGAAGTTCGGCCTTCAGGTGCTGACTTGCCTGGGAGTCGCGGTCGTGCTGGCCGGGCTGCAAACGAAAACGGGCTATTCCACCCAGCTGATCGTGCCGTTCCTGAAGAAACTTCATCCCGACCTTGTGATCGACTCGCTCTTGCGCCATCGCTTTATCTGGCCGCTGGCCTTCGTTCCCTTTTTTCTTTTTCTTGTGCTGGTGATCGCGGGGCTTTCGAATGGCGTGAATCTCACCGACGGCCTCGACGGCCTCGCGATTGGCTGCGTGCTTGTCGCCTCGGTGGCCCTTACCGTGATCACCTATCTTTCCAGCAACGCGCGCTTCGCCGGCTACCTGGAAATCCAAAAAATATCGGGTTCCGCTGAATTGACGATCTTTTGCGGCTCGGTCGTCGGCGCCTCCCTTGGATTTCTCTGGTACAACGCGCATCCGGCCGAAGTGTTCATGGGCGACGTCGGGTCGCTGGCGCTGGGCGGTGCCATCGGCGTGGTGGCCGTCATCGTGAAACAGGAAATCCTGCTGCTTTCGATCGGTGGAATTTTCGTCATCGAGCTGCTTTCGGTCATCATACAAGTAGGCTCGTTCAAGCTCACCGGCAAGCGCGTGTTCCGCATGGCTCCCCTGCATCACCATTTCGAGCTGGCGGGTTGGAGCGAGTCGAAAATCATTGTGCGCTTTTGGATCGTGGCGCTCGTGCTGGCATTGTTTTCGCTGACTACGTTGAAATTGAGGTGAACGGAAGTGAGGTTCGGATTCGATCTGCAGGGCAAGCGCGTGCTGGTCGTTGGACTGGCGCGCACGGGAGTGGTGGTGTCTCTGTTTAGCGCCGGCTATGGCGCGGCGGTCACCGCGACGGATGAAAAGCCAGAATCAGAATTGGCTGAAGCCGCGGCGCGGCTGCGTGCGGCCGGGGTGAAACTTGCGCTGGGCGCGCACGCCCCCGCCCTATTCCTCGAGCAGGACCTGATCGTGCTCAGCCCCGGTGTTCCCGCGCACCTTCCCGCGCTGGACGCCGCACGCGTGCGCGGCATTCCCGTGTGGAGCGAGGTCGAACTGGCCTGGCGATTCTTGCGCGGCAAGCTGGTGGCGATAACGGGTTCGAATGGGAAAACGACCACGACTTCTCTGGTTGCGCACGTTTTGAAGACGTCCCGAATCCCCACGCTGGTGGGCGGGAACATCGGCGTGCCGCTGCTGGCGCTGGTCGAATCGTCCACGCATTCGAGCGTCACCGTGGCTGAAATCAGCAGCTTTCAGCTCGAAACGATCGCCGAGTTCCGCCCCGAGATTGGCGTGCTGCTGAATCTGACTCCCGACCACCTCGATCGCCACGCCTCCTTCGACGAATATGCCGGCGCCAAGATGCGTATGTTCGAAAATCAAAGGGAAGGCGATGCCGCCATTCTGAACGCGGACGATCCGGAAGTGGCGCGCCGCATGCCTTCGCGCCCGCACGTGTACTGGTTCAGCCGCCAGAAGCGCGTGGCCTCTGGCGCATTCTTGCGCGATGGCCAGATCATCTTTCGCGCGGAGGGCGATGAGATTTCGCTGCTGCGCCGCGACGAAATTCCTCTGCGGGGCGAGCACAACGTCGAGAACGTTCTGGCCGCCTGCGCTGCCGCCTATCTTGCGGGCGCCGATCCGGCCGGGATCGCGGCGGGCGTGAAGACATTTCGCGCAGTCGAGCATCGCCTTGAATTCGTGGCGGAAATCGCCGGCGTCTCGTTCTACAACGACTCGAAGGCCACGAATGTCGACGCCAGCCTGAAAGCGATCGAAGCCTTTCCGGGGCCGCTCATCGTCATTCTGGGCGGGAAGGACAAGGGTGCGCCATACGCGCCTTTGCGCGAGCCGTTGCGGCAGCGCGGGCGTCTCGCCGTGCTGATCGGCGCCGCCGCCGAAAAAATCGAATCCGAACTGGGGGGAGCGGTCGCGCTCTTGCAGGCGGGCACGCTCGAACGCGCGGTCGTGATGGTCATGGAATTAGCGAAGCCCGGTGACACCGTCCTGCTCGCGCCCGCCTGCTCCAGTTTCGACCAGTTCGAGAATTACGAGCAACGCGGGCGCGCGTTCAAGGAGTTGGTGGTGCGCCTCGAACGCCGGCATGCAGCGCCGAAGCCGGGCGCCGCAATTCCGTGGGATGCGGAAGCAGGGTCCGCGAATGCCGCGCCGGATCGACGGGATTCGGCGGCGCAAACGAGCGAGCATTCCATCGACCCAACGGGTCGCGACTCCATCGCGCAGGAGAAAGGGTAACGATGCCACGCAGCTTGCAACCTGACCGGCAGCTTTTTGGTGTGACGCTTGCCATGTGCCTGTTCGGCGCGGTGATGGTCTTCAGCGCCTCGGCCGTGACCGCCCGCGACCAGTACGGCAACGCCTACGTCTTCCTGATCCGGCAGCTCCTTTATATTGCGCTGGGCATCGGCGGCATGTTCTGGCTGATGAACACCGATTACCGCAAGTTGCGCCAGCCGCGCGTAATTTTTACCGGCCTGGGCGTGACATTCATATTGTTGACAGCGGTTTTCTTTCTCGATCGCAGCCATGCCACGCATCGCTGGATTCGCTTTGGCCCGTTCAGCCTGCAGCCCTCCGAACTCGCCAAGCTGTTCATCATCCTCTATCTCGCATGGTTCATCGAATTGCGCCGCTCGCCGCGCGGCCCAGGGATCAATAATCTCCTGCAGACGGTGCTGCCCGCGCTTGGCGTGGTGATCATTGTGGTGGCGTTGGTGCTGGCCGAGCCGGACATGGGCACTGCCTGCATGATCGCGTTCATCGCCGGCGTCATGTTTTTCGTTGCGGGAGTTTCCCTGCGCTACATTTTCCCGGTGGCTCTCGCCGCGCTGCCCGCCGTTTACTTGCTGATTGTCCGCGTGCCGTACCGGCTGCACCGCGTGCAGGCCTTCTTTTCTCCGGGCACCGACCCGCAGGGCCGCGGATTCCAGCTTCTGCAATCCTTGATTGCCGTAGGCTCGGGCGGGTTCAGCGGCGTTGGATTGATGGAAAGCCGTCAGAAGCTCTTTTACTTGCCCGAGGCTCATACCGATTTCATTTTCGCCGTGATTTGCGAGGAACTGGGTTTCCTCGGCGCCGTGGCGGTGCTTTCGCTGTTTGCCGTGTATGGCTGGCGCGGCTTCGTCGCGGCCATGAAGGCTCCCGACGAATTCGGCCGCTTCGTGGGATTGGGAATTACGACCATGGTGCTGGGCCAAGCGCTGATCAACCTCAGCGTGGTTCTGGGGTTGATGCCGACGAAAGGGATTCCGCTGCCGTTCATCAGCTACGGCGGGTCGAGTTTGCTGGGGATGTTGTTGGCAACCGGCGTGCTCCTGAATATCAGTCAGCACGCGGATGTAACGTGAGCGCCGATGGCTGCGAGTGGCGATGCAGTTGCCCGGAAGCAGTTAAGCCTGCTGATCGCCGGAGGCGGCACGGGCGGGCACGTTTTTCCGGCTGTCGCGGTCGCGCGTGAATGGCTCCGGCGCGGAGTCGACGCGCCCCCGGATTCAAGCGAGGAACGAAACGTGGTGATTGTCGGAACAGAACGCGGGCTCGAAGCGAAGCTGGTCCCTCAGGCCGGCCTGCCCCTGGAACTGATTCGCGTGGCGGGTTTGAAGGGCATTGGCGGAACGAAATTCCTGCGCAACCTCGCGTTGCTTCCCGCAGGGTTATGGGATTCCGAGCGCATCATCCAACGGCACAATTTCAACGCGGCGTTTGGAGTGGGAGGCTACGCCTCCGGCCCCATGATGCTGCTTGCCGCGATGCACGGGATTCCTTCCGTGGTCTTCGAGCCGAACGTCGAGCCCGGCTTCACCAATCGCGTGCTGGCGAACCTGGCCACGCGCGTCGCCGTGGCGCATCCCGAAACGGCCGGCAAGCTTGGCCGCAGGGCCGTCCTGACTGGCTGCCCCGTGCGCAAGGAGTTTTTCTCCGTTCCGCCGAAGCAGCATGGCACGCCCTTCCGCATTCTGATTACAGGAGGGAGCCGCGGGGCCGCCCCCATCAATCGCGCCGTAAGCGATTCTCTCAGCACGCTCGCTGCGCGAAAAAATCAACTTTTCATCGTGCATCAAACCGGCGAGCGCGACTATAATGCGGTGCGTTCGGCTTATGCGCAGCACGAATTTCCGGCGGAGGTCCTGCCCTTCATCGAGAATATGGCGGAGAGGTTTGCCCAGGCGGACTTGATCGTCTGCCGCTCGGGCGCAATCACCGTGGCGGAAGTTTCCGCCGCTGGACGCGCCGCCATCTTCATCCCCTTCGGAGCCTCCACCGACGCGCACCAGACACGCAATGCCGAAGCCATGCAGAGCGCCGGCGCCGCCCGGCTGCTTCCCCAGGACGAACTGACGCCCGCGCGCTTGACCTCTGAAATCTTCTCCTTCCTGGACCAGCCCGGCATGCTTGCGCAGATGGAAACTCGCGCGCGCGCCCTCGCGCGGCCCCGCGCGGTTGAGGATATCGTGGACCTGCTCGAGGAAATCGCAAGCGGGGCCCCGGCGCACACCGGCCCACTGCGCCAGAGTGCCGCTGATTCCTCGAACGAAACAGTCCAAACGGGTTCGAACCAACAGAAAAAGGGTGTGCAGTCATGAACGGTTCATTTCGCAATTTCAAACGCATTCATCTGGTGGGCATTGGCGGCAGCGGCATGAGCGGTATTGCCGAAATCCTGCTTTCGACGGGTTATGCCGTCTCCGGCTCGGATTTGAAACCCTCCGCCGTTACCGAACGCCTGCGGAATCTGGGAGCGACGATCTACGAAGGCCACCTGCCCGAACACATCGAAGGGGCGCATGTCGTGGTGGTGTCCTCCGCGGTGCGTCCCGACAACGTCGAAGTCGTTCAAGCGCACCGCTTGAACGTTCCCGTTATCTCCCGTGCCGAAATGCTGGCCGAACTGATGCGTCTGAAATTCGGCGTCGCTGTTGCCGGCGCGCACGGCAAAACGACCGCCACTTCCATGACCGCCTCGATTCTTGCCGCCGCAGGTCTCGACCCCACTTTTGTAGTGGGCGGGCGCGTGAACCACGTCGGGGCAAACGCGCGCTTGGGTCAGGGCGACTACATGGTGGTCGAGGCGGATGAAAGCGACCGCTCGTTTCTGCTGCTGAATCCGATGATTGCCGTGGTGACTACCATCGACCGCGAGCACCTGGACCATTACGCCTCGCTGGAGGAAATTCAGGACGTTTTTCTGCAGTTCGTCAACCGCGTCCCATTTTATGGCACGGTGATTCTGTGCCTCGACGACCCCAACGTCGAGGCCATCCTACCCCGCGTGAAGCGCCCCGTGACTACCTACGGATCTTCCGGTCAGGCGGACGTCCGCATCAGCGGCATTCAGCTCCGCGGGCTGTCCAGCGAATTCCGGCTCGCTCACAAAGGCGAGGATCTGGGCCTCTTTAAGCTTCCGGCGCCGCCGGGAATTCACAACGTGCGCAACGCCGCAGCTGCGGCTTCGGTCGCGCTTTCACTCAACATCCAGCCGGACGTCATTCGTGAGGCGCTGGCCCGCTTCTCCGGAGTGGGGCGCAGGTTCGAGATCAAAGACGTCGTGGAAGGCGTTACGCTGATCGACGATTACGGCCATCACCCTGCCGAGGTCCGCGCTACGTTGGAAGCGGCGCGCGGCTGCGGCTATCAGCGCCTGCTCGTTTTCTTCCAGCCCCATCGCTACACGCGCACGCAACACCTCTGGAACGAGTTTCTGCACTGCTTCGACCAGGCTGACGCGCTCATCCTGACGGAAATCTATCCGGCGGGCGAGCCGCCCATCGAAGGCATCACGGGCGAGCGCCTGGCCGATGCGATCACCGCTGCCGGGCATCCGAAAGTCATCTTCTCCAGCACGATGCAGGGCGGGATGGAATACATCCTGCGGGAAGCGCATCCCGGCGACGCGGTGCTGGCCATCGGCGCCGGCAGCGTGGGCCGCGTCCTCGACCAGCTCGCGCTCCTGCTGGGCTCAAGGGTTTCGTCGACTCATGCGGCTTGAACACAATGCGCTGCTTGGCGGCTTGGACAAACTCGCTAGCGAAGTGCGTCCCGGCGTTTCCCGGGCGCCCATCCGCCGTTGCGCAAATTTTTTTGGAAAACGTGCGGATTCCTCTTGCACGCACATGCTCAAACTGGTTGACTACGTTCGCGGCGGCGTCCGCGGCTCCGATGGCGTCGAACTCGAACACGAGGTGATCGTCTGGCGAAACTAAGGGTCATGGACGCTGAGACCTTCCCGCGGGAGATTCTGGCGGATGAAGAGCCGAAGTATCTTCGTCGCCAGAAGCCGCTCGAAATCAAGCGCCGCAAATTCGGGCGCAAGACGTTGAGCTCGTTCTTCCGCGTCAGCATCTGGGTCGGCGCCGGGCTGGCGGGCGTCTGGCTTAGCTACGCGGGGGCGCGCTTCCTGCTGACCGCTCCGGCCATGCAGTTGATACACCCCGAACAGGTGGGCGTTTCCGGGAATCATTTCGTGGCGCGCGCGGCTGTCCTGCAAACCTTCGTCGCCGACCGCGGAAAGAGCATCCTGCGCATCCCGCTGGAAGAGCGCCGCGCGCAAATCGAAGCGCTGCCCTGGGTCGAGCACGCGTTCGTCCGCCGCGTTCTGCCCAACCGCATTCAGGTCGACATCGTCGAGCGCACGCCCGTGGCCTTCTTGCGCGAGCAAAATAATATGTTCCTGATCGACGCACATGGCGTGATCCTCGACCCGCCGCTGCGCTCGGATTTCCAGTTTCCCGTCGTCACCGGGGTTTTCTCGGGCATGCCGCTGGACGAGCGCGAAAAGCGCATGCAGCTGTTCCAGGAGTTTTCCCGCGAGGTGGAGAACGCGCAGCCGGGCGCCATGAGCCAGGTGAGTGAGATCGATTTGTCCGACGCGAATGACTTGACGGCTTCAATCACGGGTCTGCAGAAAGCGCCATCGACGGGCAATGGCTCGGCCCAGGCGGACCTGCCGGTCACCGTTCACTTCGGCAATGGCGATTTTGGCGGCAAGTTCACGACGCTGGTGGACAATATCGCGCAGTGGCGCGCCACGGCTGGCGAGGTCAATTCGGTCGATCTGCGCTTCGGCCGCGAAGCGGTGGTTAACCCGGAGATCGCGGCGGTGACGCAGCTTCCGGCGCAGCCGTTGGCTGAGCCGCAGCCTGTGCTGCCCCTGCGTGTCGCGCGCTCGCATCGCGCCATGCTGGCGGCGGCGCGTGCAAAGCGCCGGCACGGAGCGCGCGGCTATCGCCGGTAGTGTTGGAGCGCCGGTGCGGCGCACGCCGCCACTCGCGCTGGCGCTCTGGATTTTGCTTGGCAGGGGCGCTGCTTGCTGCGCCCTGGGAAAACGAGCTTTGCTTTTTTCTGACGGTCCGGAGGGGCGTTTTCTATATCCGCCCTGTTGAGATGGAGTGGGCGATTTGACGAAGAAGGAACGGCACGTAGTGGCGCTCGACATCGGCAGCACGAAAACGTGCGCGCTGATCGGTGAAATGGACGACGATTCCGGCGTGAAGTTTGCGGCGCTGGGAGCGGCGGAGTCGAAGGGCTGGCGCAAAGGCCAGATTGTCAACCTGGATCTGGCGGTCAGTTCGATTCGCCGCGCGGTGGAGGAAGCGGAGACCATCGTCGGCGTTCCCGTGGAATCGGCGCTCATCGGGGTGGCCGGCGGGCATGTCCGCGGCGTCAACAGCCGCGGCGGCATCACCTTGGGCGCCCGCCCGCGCGACATTCAGCGCGACGACGTTCGCCGCGCCGTCGAAGCGGCTCGCGGCGTGTCGCTGCCCGAGGACCGCGAAGTGCTGCACGTGCTTCCGCAGGAATTTTCGCTGGACGCCCAGGACAACATTCGCGATGCCATCGGCATGTTCGGCCAGCGCCTCGAAGCGAACGTCCACATCGTGACCGCCTCCGGCGCCGCCACGCAGAACATCGTTAGCGCTGTGAATCGCGCGGGCGTGCGCGTCGACGACACGGTGCTCGAGCAGCTCGCCTCCGCCGAGGCCTGCTTGACTCAGGACGAGCGCGAACTGGGCTGCTGTTTGCTCGACATCGGCGGCGGCACCAGCGAGCTGATTGCCTACGTGGGCGGCGTCGTGCGCCAGACCTCCGCCATCCCCGTGGGCGGCGACCATTTCACCAACGATCTGGCCGTCGGCCTGCGCACGCCTGTGCCCGAAGCCGAAAAGATCAAGCGGCAGCATGCCTGCGCCTTCCGCGAATTGCAGAAGGAAGATTTCTCCATTGAGATTGCCAGCGTGGGCGACCGCCCGCCGCGCACCGTCTATGCGCGCATGCTGGCCGAGATCGTCGAACCGCGCGCGCAGGAGCTGCTCATGCTGGTACGCGACGAGCTGCGCCGCGGCGGAATCGAGTCGCAGATTCCCGCGGGTATCGTGCTGACCGGCGGCGGAGCATGCCTGCGCGGCCTGGTGGAGCTGGCGGAGAAGACTTTCAATTTGCCCGTGCGCGTGGCCGTTCCGCGCGGACTTTCGGACATGAGCGAAGAGGTCGAGCGCCCGGAGTACGCCACGGCCGTAGGGCTTGTGCTCTACGGAGCGCGCACGCGGCGCTTGGCAGGCGCGCGTCCTGCGGGCTGGACCGGGAAGCTGAAGGCTCTCTTCGCCGGGCAATGATGTAGTTCGTGCAGGATGCGAAGCGGGCAGGTCCATTTTGTGGGATTCGCCTGGCGCGTGAGGCAAAAGGAGATTTTGGGATTTGCTCGGCCCCAGACGAGATGAATCCCAAAGGAATGAAGTTCGAAGGGGCAAATATCGGGGGAGGGAGAATGACGCCGAAAGAGTCGGGCATGCGGGTATCGTTCAGCAACGAAGAAACACAAAACGGCGCGAAGATCAAAGTGATCGGCGTGGGAGGCGGCGGCTCGAATGCCGTCAACCGCATGATCCGCGCCAAGGTCGAAGGCATCGAGTTCATCGCCGCCAACACGGACTTGCAGGCGCTGAAACTTTCCGCCGCGCCGGTCAAATTGCAGCTGGGCGCCAAGCTCACCAAGGGCCTGGGCGCCGGCGCCAATCCTGAGGTTGGCCGCAAGGCGGCACTGGAGGACACGGAAAAAATCCTCGAGGCGCTGGACGGCGCGGACATGGTGTTCGTCACCTCCGGCCTCGGTGGAGGTACGGGGAGCGGCGCCGCGCCCGTCGTGGCCAATCTGGCCAGCGAGCTTGGCGCGCTGACGGTCGCCGTCGTCACCAAGCCGTTCGCCTTCGAAGGCAAGCGGCGCATGCTGCAGGCCGAACAATCCCTCTCCGAGCTGATCGGCTGCGTCGACACCGTCATCGTCATTCCCAACGAGCGCCTGATGGACTGCGTCGAGCACGGCACCAGCTTCTTCGACGCCTTCCGCATCGCCGACGACATCTTGCGTCAGGCCGTTCAGGGCATCAGCGACATCATCACCATTCCCGGCATCATCAATCGCGACTTTGCCGACGTGAAGACGATCATGTCCGGCCAAGGCTACGCGGTCATGGGCACCGCGGTCGCTTCGGGCTCGAATCGCGCCGTCGACGCCGCCAATCGCGCCATCAACAGCCCGCTGCTGGAGGACAACTGCATCCAGGGCGCGCAGGGGATTCTGATCAACATTACTGGCTCGTCGTCGCTTTCGATCCAGGAGGTTCACGAAGCTTCCACCATCATCCAGAAAGCGGCGCACGAAAACGCGAACATCATTTTTGGCGCGGTGCAGGACGATGCCATGAAGGAAGCGGTGAAAATCACCGTCATTGCGGCCGGTTTTCGCGAAGTGTCCAATAAGAAGACCCAATCGCGGCCTTCGTACTTGCCGAAAACGTGGAAGTCGGGACGCGAGCAGACGGCGCCTACGCCCGTTGCGCCGCCGCCTCCGCCGACCGTCGTGCAGCAGGTGGCCCGCAATGTCGGTGAGGTCGCCCGCACGGTGAACGAATCGGTTCGCGACGTCCCGGCGGACGACCTCGACGTGCCCACATTCCTGCGCCGCCAGGCCCAAAAAGCCTAGCCTGCTTTAGCGGCATCTCGTAATTGCAGTTGGAGGGGGCGGGTCTCTCGACCCGCCCCTTTTCTGCTTCGTATCTCTGGCCTTCCGTACAGGTTACTGGACGGCAGCAAAGTACTTTCCACCCATTGTCAGGGCCTTCGACAGTCGAAATACTGCAAGAATCATGAACACAAAGACCGTCTTGGCATTGCTCTGTGCCGTTGGCTTCGCGAGCGCGGCGGCCTTCGCGCAGCAAGGCCCGCGAAAATTCGGCTGGATTCCCGCAAATGCGGAGACGGCGCGCCTCGACCCCGCCAATTACTACGGTGGCCGCACCTATCATCCGTCGGCGGGCGGCGGCAACATGCACGTGGACATCAAGGCGCAACAGCCCGTCACAATTTTCATGGCCTACGCGGGTGAGTGGAGTTATGCGCTGCAGCACCGGGAAGCAATGGCTACGCTCCGGGAGGTTTGTCCGCGGACGCATGTCACCGAGACCACCTTCACCTGCTTTATCTCCGAGCCGATGACGCTCGTTATTGAGGACGAAAGGCCGAGCACCGGGAAAGCAGTTGTCGCCGGCCTTGGCGCCGCGCTGGACCAGAGCGATACCGCCGCCAGCCGAGTTGCACGGGTGGGGCTCGCGGCCATGCTTTCGGGCGGCACGCCGGCGAAAAGACATTTCACTGCGCCGAACGACGTTCACGTCCAATACAATCGCTGGGCCTGCATCGAGAATTGCGTTCAGCCGGAATTCCAGTGGGTGCGCGTGGCCAGCGAACAGTACAAGCTGACGCCCTACACGAAAATTTACAGCGGGTATACGCCCGACACTGACGGCGAGCAGGTCAGCGTCTTCATCAAGGCTCCCGTGCCGATGATCGTAGCGCTGGTGCCCTCGAGCGTCGCGGCCCAATTAGACGAGAGCCGCCAGGCGCTCCAAAACGCCCTGGCCAAAGTCAGCTGCCAGCAGCGCGCTGTCCAGAAATTGCAGTTCCAGTGCACCTTCAACGTTGCCGACGGGCCGCAGTCGCTTGTGGTCGTTCCCGAAAACGACGATCGCGTCCCGCACAAGAAAACGGACGTCGATTGGCAGGCGGACAAGTGCGTGGCCAACTGTCCGGCTCCGCAGCAGGCACAAGCGCAGCAGCCGGACGCCCAGCAACCGGCCGTGCCCCAGAATCCGCAGAATTAGGCCGGCGTTGGTGCTTCACGTTGTGCTTTGGAGTGAAACGTCCCTGACCGGCCACAGCGGTTCCCAGTCATCCGCGACCCGAAAGCTGGCCGGCCCGCCGGTCCGACAGACAATTTGGGTCAGCGAACAGCCACGCGGGAGAATCCGCCGCCCGGCCGCGGCAGCACCATCGTAGTGAGCGCCTTCAGGGCCACCACTGTGAGGTCGTCGTGCTGCCGCGCGCCTGCCGCAAACTCTCGTATGCCCTCGAAAAGAAGGTCGAGCGTTTCCTCCGCGGATTTTGCGCGGCAGCGTTGCCAGAGTTCCGGCAATTCCTTCATGCTGAAGTCCTCATTCTGGCCGTTGCGGAGTTCGTGAAGCCCATCGGTGGCAAACAGGACCGCGTCGCCTGGCGCAAGCTGGATCGAGTGAGTCTCGTACTTTGAGCGTGGAAACAACCCTGACGGAATTCCGCCTTCTCCCACCGCCTTGCATCTTGCCGGCGAAGCATGCAGCGGGTAGGGCAAACCCGCGTTCGAAAATTGCAGCTCGAGCGTCGCCGGATTCAGCAGGGCGTAAATCGTGCAGCAAAACCGGCCCGCAACCGGACGCGCAAGCAGCCGTGTGTTCAGTGTGGCGAGAACGGAGGCCGTGTCCTCGCCGGTCTTGTTCGTTCCGCGCAGCGTGCCCATGACCATCGCTGCGTACATCGCCGCGGGCAAGCCTTTGCCCGTCACGTCCCCGAGATAGATTCCCACCAGGCCATTCGGCAGGTCGAAGTAATCGGCGAAATCGCCGCTCACGTCGGCGAAGGGAGCGAACCGGGAAGCAATCTCGAAGCTGGTTCCGCGCAAAGGGCCCGTCGGCAACAGCGATGCCTGGATCCGCTGCGCCTCGCCGATTTCGATTTCGCGCAAATCGGCGATATTCCGTGGCTCGGCGAATTCTGACGCGATAACCTGTGTTTGCAGTGTGGAATCAGACAGTTCCATGCAGACGGAATCCGCGCACGCGGACGGCCAACCGCCTGACCTGCGAAGCAAAGGAAGTAAAGGAGGTAGAGGGAGCAAAGGAAAGCAACGACGCGCGTATCGTTTCACCGGCGCACGTGTGTTTCTTCTTGGAACAGAATCGCTTTACTTCGGCAGACTACAGGGTGGCAAGAACCGTCGCCGGGCGCCGTCGAACCCGGGAAATGACAACACCTAATCTCGCTGCGATTCGCTCCTCTACTTCCTATGCTTCCTCTGCTTCCTATTTTTGTACCGCTGCCGATGCCGCTTCCACGGCCGCAAGCCGCTTCACATAAAGCGGAAATTTCGCCGCAAGCTCGCCGACTTCGCCACGAATGCGCTTCTCAGTCGCTTCCTCGCCGAGGTGATCGAGCACTTCGCCGATCCATCCCGCAATCTTCTCCATTTCCGCTTCGCGCATGCCGCGTGTGGTCACCGCCGGCGTGCCGACGCGAATGCCTCCGGCCTTCATGGGCGGCAGGGGATCGAACGGTATCGCATTCTTGTTGACGGTGATTCCAGCCTTGTCAAACGCCGGCTGCGCCACGCTCCCCACCAGCCCCCGCGAATTGATATCGATCAGGAAAAGGTGATTGTCCGTGCCGCCGCTCACTACTCGGTAGCCGCGCTTGGCTACTCCCGCGGCGAGCACCTTCGCGTTGGCCACGATTTGCTTCCCGTACTCGCGGAATTCCGGCTCCATCGCTTCCTTCAGGCAGACCGCCTTTGCCGCGATGATGTGCATCAAGGGCCCGCCTTGAATCCCGGGGAAGAGATTGCGATCGAGGTCCTTCGCGTATTTTTCGCGGCAAAGAATCATTCCGCCGCGCGGCCCGCGCAACGTTTTGTGTGTCGTGGTCGAAACAAAATCCGCATGCGGCACGGGACTCGGATGGACTCCCGCCGCAACCAGTCCCGCAATATGCGCCATGTCCACGAACAGCATCGCGCCAATCGAGCGCGCGATTTCGCCCATGCGCGCAAAATCGATGATTCGCGAATAGGCGCTCGCGCCCACCACGATCATTTTCGGCTTGTGCTCTTGCGCCAGGCGGTCCAGTTGCTCGTAATCGATCGTCTCGGTCTCTCGCGTCACGCCGTATTCGATAAACTTGTACATTTTCCCGGAAAAGTTCAGCGGATGCCCGTGCGTCAAGTGTCCCCCGTGCGCCAGAGCCATACCCAGAACCGTGTCGCCCGGCTGCAGCGCGGTCATGTACACGGCGATGTTCGCCTGCGTTCCCGAGTGCGGCTGCACGTTGGCATGCTCCGCGCCAAAAAGCTGCTTGGCCCGGTCGATGGCCAGCTGCTCGGCATGGTTCACGTATTCGCAGCCCCCGTAGTACCGCTTTGTGCCGTAGCCCTCCGCGTATTTATTGGTCAGCACGGAGCCTGCCGCCGTCAGCACCGCCTCTGAAACGAAATTCTCCGAGGGAATCAGCTCGATCCCGGTCGACTGCCGGCGCAGTTCGTCGTGCAGGGCAGCGGCGAGCTCGGGATCGACTTCCTCCACAGTGCGATTCATGCGATGCAATTCAGCCGTTTCTTTGGTCATGTCAGGTTTTCCTTCGTTCAACGCAGCACAGTATACCGCGGGAGACCGCGAGTGAACGAGCCTCGAGGCAAACAGAAGCGCATCCGAATCCGTGGGCGTCTCTTCACATCCAATACGCTTGCCGGCCGAATTCAACGCAAAGGGGGGGAATCATGGAACAAGAGCGGTTCAACATTGCCAAAGTGGCGCCCGGCGTCTATCACGTCATGCTTGGGCTCGAGACGTACTTGAGAGGATGCGGCTTGGAAGAGCCGTTGCTGCACTTAATTAAGCTCCGCGCCTCCCAAATCAACGGCTGCGCCTACTGCCTCGACATGCACTGGAAGGATCTCGCCGCGCTTGGCGAGAAGGAACAGCGCATGTACGGCCTCGACGCTTGGCGCGAAGCCTCCTATTACACCGAACGCGAGCGCGCTGCTCTGGCCTGGGCCGAAGCGGTCACCAATGTCCGCGATGGCCACGTCCCGGATGAAGTCTACGAGCAGGCCAAGAAGCAGTTCACCGAAAAAGAGCTCGCCAATCTGACTCTCGCCGTCGCCACCATCAATGCCTGGAACCGTTTGGCCATCGCTTCGCGCGCTCCGGCCGGCACGTATCAGCCGCAGAAACGCGAAATGAAGACAGGCGCGTAGGACGCGAGGAGCGGCGCAATCGAGAAGTTGCGAAGCGGCGCTTGGCTCATGCTCATGCATAGATAAAAGGCCTACCGCGCATGCGCCGTGAGCACCGCCAAGATAATAGGCACGACAGTCAGAGCGAGGATGAACGCAATCAGAAGCCATGCTGCCGGGTGCCCGAAGTTCAATGTGTATCCGATCCCGAAGCGCTTCTCGACCAGAATCGCCGGATCCTGCGGATTGACGTAGAACATCCCCGCGCGCCAGCACTGGTCCGGAGTGCGGTCGCCAACGGGCCGCACCGCTTCGACGATGTCCGATTCCGATCCCGCTGGTGATAAATTGGCGCCGCCCTGGCCGGTGTGGACCAGGATGGCCACCAGCACGCCGATGAACGCGAACGTTCCCAGCAGGAACGGGCCTATGTTGGGTGCCTGATTGGGATGCGGACTCAGTGCGGTGAACGGAATCCCGTTGAATACGAGCGCGAAGAAATATTCGAGCGCAATGAGAACTCCGAACTGAACGCGCCGGAAGTGGGCTTCGTTTTGCGCATCAGCGCCGGTGGCGCGGATCTGCCGCGTCCAATGGAGTATGCCGTAGGCAAAGATCTCCATGAAGACGCAAATCCCCACCCCAATCAGCCAAAAACCATAGATTCCCATGAACGAACGCGTGGACCAGCCATTCGGGTTGCCGTAAAGATCCCAATGGATCGGGAAGCGCTCGGGAATGCGATACCAGATCAGGCGAATATAAATCGCGGAGGCTACCAGAATCGCGAACGGGCCAATTTGCAGCAGCGCGAAGCCGATGCCTCCCGCGGGCCGCGGAACGAGCGCAGCCTCGCGATGGACGCTGGGAGGCGCGGCGTGCGGCATTGTGCGTTTGCGCGCGCGCAGGAAGCTGAAAATAACGCCGGCCTCTTGCCCGAAGATTCCAATCAGAGCGAGCAACGGCCTTCCCAGAATAAATGCGGCGAATACGACCGCAACCGCCAGTATTGACTCGATCCAGACAGCTGCGCGAAAGCCCCGAACGATGTCCCTTGCTTCGGCGCTTTGCCGGAACGCGGGCACGACCGTCACAGCGAAGAAAATGTCGCGGCGGGTGAGGTTGGGAAGGAGATGAAAGAGGATCGCAACCAGCACGATCGGCAGCAACATCGCGACCGTCACTGGCACAAACGGATTGGCGGCGATGGCCGGTACGAGCGCGGCTGGGTTGTGCGGGAACATCGGTCAGTCTCCTTTTGGGGGACCCCAGGTTCTTACGTATTGCGCGTGCAACGTCAATTGGCGCGCGATCAGATTGGGCGCAACTCCTTCAGCGACCGCCTTGGCCAGAAGCCGCTTGAGCTGCGACCGGAATGTCTGCCCGGCGCGTGGATTGGCCCGAGCCGGCCTCGAGCGCGAGACCGCGCGCGCGCCTCGCCCGCGGCGCAAATCGAGCCACCCTTCGCCGGCCAGGATGCGGTACGCCTGCGCGACCGTATTGTGGTGCACGTTCAAATCGAGAGCGAGCTGGCGGACGGTCGGGAGAGGCGCTCCGGGCGGGAGTTCGCCCGCAACCAGAAGAGCGCGAATTTCCGCGGCGATCTGTTCGTAGGCGGGCACCTGCGAAGACCCATCGAGCCGGACGATCGGTGTTTTCCTCATTTGTATATTGTACGTGTACAACGTACGCTAGATCCAGCCGAAATGCAAGGACATTCCGGAGCGGGCCGCACGGCCGCGAAACCGCCGCGATGTGCAGTTCCGGCCTTCACAACCGCGCGGATGGTCTAAGATACTTTGGGGCGAACGCGAGGGCGAGCCGCGCCGCCAAATACTTCAGGAGGCGATGATGGCTACCGAGGGATACGCGCCTGCCGCGGCCCGCTTGGCACGGCCCAATGCGGCACCCAGCTTTGCCGCGGCGGC
>JBJKQB010000398.1:0-4740 GCA_046705825.1 Candidatus Acidiferrales bacterium | reverse complement strand
GGTTGTGGCCTCCTTCGCTGTGGCCGATGTGGTTTCGGATCGGGCTGGGCGTTGGCGCTGCGATCGTAATCGCAGCCATCGTCTGGCGGGCGCGCGTCTCTTCGGCGACGTCGGCTGAGGCGCCAGCGCAGGTCGAGGCGACACAGGCAGAGGCGAAACCTGCCAGACATACGGAACCGCTTCCAGTCGGGCCGGGTGAGATTGCCACAGCGCGCGAACTGGGAGCGGCGTGGTCGTCGAAACAGTTCCTGTTCCGCAATCCGCTCACATCGGAGACTGTTCCGGCGCTGGCGGTACGTCTGCCGGGCGGAGCGCTGTGGGGGATTTCAATGCGCGAACCGTTTGGGAACTGCCAGCTGGAGTACGTCAAGAACCTGTCGGTTTTGCTGACGCAATACAATTTTCACGCGCAGCATCCCATGGTGGTGAATCCATGTTCGGCGTCCGTTTACGACCTGGCGCAATATACCGGAGGGCCGAACGGTCTGGTGCGCGGGCGTGTGGTACAGGGGACGGCGATTCGCGCGCCATTTGCGATCGAGGTGGTGCAGCGCGGCAAGTCCATCTTCGCCGTTCGCATGGAGAGCACACCGTAACTGCTGGCTGAGGCACTCGGGGGCGTCCTCGTTCGGATCTGCGCCGGATCTACTTGAACGCTGCCGCACGCGCGCAGCGTTCCACTTCTTTGGTCATTCGGCCGGCAAGCACCATTGCTACCATTTTCTGATCCGCAGCCCAGGACCAGAATGGATGGCCAAAGGTGGCGGGGCGATTGTGTTCGACAAAGAAATGGGAGAACCAGGCGAGCGCGTAGGGCACAGCGAGGGCAACGAGAATCAGCCACCATGTGCGCAGGGCGATCGCCGCGATGAAGATGGCCCAGCCGGTCAGCGTTCCGGCGGAATGAAAGATGCGCGTCAGACGCTGGCTGTGCGCCAGGACGTACACGGGCCAGAATTCGCGGAAGGTTGCGGGCTCCTGCATGGCCGCAGATTCTAGCGCAAGTCGTCCGATCGCCTGCCAAAAAGAATGGGCCGCCATCCCGGTCGCCAGCCGAGCCGAACAGCGGCCCGAACCCAGCAGACAAACCGCCTATTGGGTCAACGCTTCCACGGAACGCGCCACCATCACGGGATGCAGCACTGCGTCCCAAGCTTGCATCTGAGTAGTAGACTAGAACTGCTTGCAGCCAGAGATGCGCTTGCTGCGGCTCGTTTTACCGGGTCGCCGTGCCGGGCGCGGCCTGAATTCGCATCAAAGGGGGAGTTACGATGCAACTGAGATCGATCCTTTCGATCACAGTGCTGGGAATTGTTTTTGCAGCGGGCTGCGCGAAGAAACCGAATGACGCGGCCCTGGTCACAAATATCAAAGCGCAGATGTTTTCGGATTCGCAGCTGCAAGGCGCGAGCCTGCAGGTCACGTCCAAGGACGGTCAAATCACGCTGAGCGGCACAGTCCCCAGCGACGCGGCGCGGCTGGAAGCGTACAAGATCGCGACGCAAACCGCCGGTGTGGCCAAAGTAAACGATCAAATGACGGTCGAGGGCGCGCAGACTGCTCAGACGCAGACGGCGCAGCCGAGTGAAACGCCAGCGGCGCAGCCACCTCCAGAGGAGCAGGCCGCTCCGGCACCGGCGAAAGCTGAACGCGAGAATCGCCGCGCGGAGCGCCGAAACACGCGGAAACGTGAAGTCGCGCAGAGGGACGATGCATACAACACGCCGCCGCAACAGGAGACTCCCGAGGCTCAGCCTCCGGACCAATCGGCTCAAGCTTCCGCAGCCTCTGCTCCGGCGCCTGCGGTAGCGTCCAGTGCGCCGCCCGCTGCGGCGCCGGCGCCAGCCCCGCCCCCGCCGCCGCAACCCACACAGGTCGAGATCCCCGCCGGCACAACCGTCTCGATTCGCATGATCGACGGTGTCGATTCGGCGGTAAACAAACCGGGCGAAATTTTCCACGCGTCGCTTGACGAGCCCATCGTGGTTGGCGATCAGGTGGTGGTTCCCAAGGATGCGGATGTGTACGTGCGCCTTGCGAACGCGGCGTCTTCGGGACGCTTCAAAGGCCAAAGCGAACTGCGGCTGGAGTTGGTGAAGCTGGAATTTCAAGGCCAGGGCTACCCGCTAGTCAGCAGCACGTACACGCTGAAAGGAAGCTCGCGCGGTAGGGACACCGCCAAGAAAGTCGGCGTGGGCGCCGTGCTGGGAACGCTGATTGGCGCCATCGCTGGCGGCGGGAAAGGCGCCGCCATTGGCGCCGCAGCCGGCGCGGGCGCGGGCGGAGCGTATCAGGCGGCAACTCGTGGAAAAGCGGTCAAAGTGCCGTCCGAGACGAAGCTCGATTTCCAGTTGGAACAGCCGGTGACGGTGACCGTGCTGCCACAGTCGGCTCCATCAGGGCAATGATCGCGGAACAGGAAGTCACCATAACCACTTACGAAGCGCTTCAGTGAGCGGCGAGCGTTTCGGTATTGCCACGCGCGCGTCCCCGCGCGTCGATACGTCCCCGCTCACTCGCCGGACGCGGACCAGTGCGTTCAAAACGTGTACGCGCGAGGCAGGACTACTGATTATTCCTCTTTTCAGGCGCCTCACTCCTGCCAGGCGGCGCGAATCCCCAGCAGCACAAGCGAATGGCTTGGAAAAAGGCCTTGACATACGAAGTCCTTACTACTAAGTTCTTCGTATATGACACGCGAACTTCCCAAACCGACCAACGCCGAACTGGAGATCCTGACGGTGCTGTGGAGCATCGGGCCGTCTACGGTGCGCGACGTCTACGATGTAATCCGCCGACGGCGTGCCGCGCAGTACAGCACCGTGCTGAAATTCATGCAGATCATGGCGGAAAAGGGCCTGGTCCGCCGCGACGAAACGCAACGCGCGCACATTTACGAGCCCACACGGTCGCGCGAGTGGACCCAGCGACAGCTTGCCGGAGACTTGATGGAGCGCGCGTTCAGCGGATCGGCCAAAGCTCTCCTGGTCGGCGCCCTTTCCGCCAAGAAGGCGACCGAGGCGGAACTCGCCGAACTGCGCCGGCTGCTGGATGACTACGGGAAGGGGGAGAAATGAAGCTGCTCGAAATGTGGGTGGCGACTCCCCTGGCTCGCGCGCTGGGCTGGACGCTGATTCATTCGCTGTGGGAAGGAGCGCTGGTTTCGGCCGCGCTTGCGCTCGTGCTATCGCTGACGCGCTCGGCGCGTATCCGGTATGCCACGGCATGCACCGCGCTGCTCGCGATACTCGCCAGCGCCGGCATTACATTGCTCCGGTTGTTGCCGGAGGGAATCCACGGGTTGGACGGCCCACCGCCCCTCGCTGCCCCGTTCTGGAACCTGCAAGCCGGGATGCGGCCTGGCGGTCCGGCGAATTCGGGAATCGCCGCGGTTGTACCGTGGCTCGCGCCCATCTGGATCATCGGCGTGTGGGTTTTCGTGCTGGCGCAGATGGCCGGATGGATTTCGAGTTTGCGGCTGCGCCGGCGCGGAGTTTGCTGCGCCTCGGAGCGTTGGCAGAAGGAACTGCTGCGCTTGTGCGCGCAGCTGCGGCTATCACGCCCCGTGCAATTGCTGGAATCGTGCCTTGCCGATGTTCCGCTAGTCGTTGGGCACCTCCGGCCCGCGATTCTGATGCCGATCGGCCTGCTGGCCGGTCTGCCAAGTGGGCAGGTGGAAGCGATTCTGCTGCACGAACTGGCGCACATCCGGCGCCACGATTATCTGGTGAACATCCTGCAGCGGGCCGTGGAGAGTTTGTTGTTCTATAACCCGGCTGTCTGGTGGATTTCGCGAGTGATCCGCGCGGAACGCGAAAACTGTTGCGATGACGTGGTTGTGGCCACGCGCGGCAACGCGCAGGAATACGCCCTCGCGTTGACCAGAATCGAGGAGCATCGTCAGCCGGCCGGAGAAGCCGCGCTCGCCGCCACAGGGGGAAATCTTATGAAGCGCATTCATCGCCTGCTGTACCCGAAGGCCCCAAACACCGCCTGGGCGCCCGTGCTCGCGGCCATCCTGCTGACGACAACCGCTGCGGCAGCGTTCGCCGCCTGGCCAGGCAAGCCGCTTCGGCACGGGTTTTTGGCACCGCACGCGCAGAAGAACGCGACGGAGCCATCGCAGTACCGGAAATGGCTCAACCAGGATGTGGTGTACATCATCACGCCGCGAGAGCGCGCAGAATTCGAGAGGCTGAAGACGGATGCTGAGCGCAACAAGTTCATCGAGCAGTTCTGGGAGCGGCGCAATCCGCATCCCGGGAGCGCGGTAAACACCTATAAGGAGCACTATTATCACGAACTTGCGTACGCCAATCAGCACTTCGGCACGAGAGCGACTCCCGGCTGGAAGACCGATCGCGGGCACATGCTGATCCTTTACGGCCCGCCGGACGAGATCGATGCGCACACAGACGCGAAGCCGTACCCGTACGAGGAGTGGATGTATCGCCACATCCAAGGCGTCGGCAACAAGGTCACCTTGACCTTCATCGATCGCTCCGGCGAAGGCGATTACCAGCTCGCTCCCGGCCCGGTAAACAGCGGCGCATCCGGTTCCAGCTCTGCGAAGCCGGAGTCGCCGGGTCAAGAGCGCTCGAACGCTGGTTTGGTGGCCGTTTCCCAGTCGCAGGTTCCGGAAGCCAACAAGAACGGCTACTCCTACCCCAAATGTATCGACTGCCCGCCAGCGCAATACACGCGCGAGGCGACTGCCCACAAGGTTCAGGGCACGATGAC
>JBJKQB010000397.1:0-5092 GCA_046705825.1 Candidatus Acidiferrales bacterium | reverse complement strand
CCAGCGGTCCACCTTGGGTGGGTCGTTGCCGGAAAGGGCGCCGCCGCCGTGGCGGCTGTAGCCGCCATAGGTGTCCACGATGATCTTGCGTCCGGTCACGCCCGCATCGCCCATGGGCCCGCCGGTCACGAAGCGCCCGGTGGGATTGATATGGAATTTCGTGTTCTTGTCGCGCATGGAAGCGGGAATCACCGGTTCGATGACTTCATGCACGACGGCATCATGCAAATCCGTGTTGGAGACTTTGTCGCTGTGCTGGGTGGAAACGACCACGCAATCGACGCGCGTGGGGCGACCATCAATGTATTCGACGGTGACCTGGGATTTCCCGTCGGGGCGGAGGAAATCAACTACGCCGGCCTTGCGCACTTCGGCCAGCCGGCGGGTGAGGCCATGCGCGAGCTGGATGGGCATGGGCATGAGTTCCGGCGTCTCGTCGCAGGCAAAGCCAAACATCAGGCCCTGATCGCCCGCACCGCCCGTATCCACGCCCATAGCGATGTCCGGGGACTGCTTCTTGACCGCCGAGACCACGCCGCAGGTTTCGGAATCGAAGCCGTACTTGGCGCGCGTGTAGCCGACTTCGCGCACGACGTCGCGCGCTACTTGCGAGTAGTCCACATGCGTGGTGGTGGTGATCTCACCCGCGACTACGATCAGCCCAGTGGTGACCAGTGTCTCGCAAGCTACGCGGCCCTTGGGATCGTCCTTCAGGACGTCGTCCAGAACCGCATCAGAAATTTGGTCGGCTATCTTATCGGGATGGCCCTCGGTGACAGACTCCGAGGTAAACAGGAAACGATCGTCCGCGTGCGCCAAAAGAGTCCTCCAGGAGATGAAAATACGACCCGAGCGTCTACAGCCCTAATCCAGGTAAGTTCCTAAAAATGTGACGGTAGCATACGCCCATAGGGGCGTCAATCCAATGCAGCGGAGCGCGTTAAAACCGTCCTGAAGTGCGCCTATATGCCCGGAACGGCGGGCAGGGCGTTCTTCCGAGACGGCTGGCCGGTCTTCGGCCGTCTCTAATGCCGCCCCTACACGTCCTGAAACACCCCACAGCGGGGCCGGATAGCTAAGGCCGGCAGAGTTTCGCCGGTTACCAGCGAGGTTCGCGCGGCTGGCGCGCCGAGTCGCGATAGTCGTCGCGCGAGTACCCGCGACCGCCGCCTTTGCGTCCCCCGCCGCCACCCTGGCTGCTGCGCCCTTCGCGATTCCCGCCGGAGCCGCCTCGGGGACCGCGCGAGCCGCCGCCTTCGCCACGTGGCCGCGCCTCGTTGACCTTCAAATTGCGGCCGCTCACTTCCTTACCGTCCAGACCCGCAATGGCCTTGGCCGCTTCGTCATCGTTGGCCATTTCGACGAAGCCGAAGCCGCGCGCCCGGCCGGTCTCGCGGTCCATGGCGATGTGGACCCGGGTCACCTGGCCAAAAGGCTCGAAGAGACCGCGCAAATCGTCTTCCGTCATCTGAAAATTCATATTCCCCACAAATAGATTCTTCACCTGTTTCTCTCCCGGCTGGAACGGCGCGAGCGCTTACGCGCGCACACCTCCGCGCATGAGTGTTCGCTGCTTACGAATCGGCTGAAATCGGTGGAGGGAAAACACGTGCCTCTAAAATCTACCCTGCAGGGAGTTCAGACAATCCCGCTGCTAGAACCAAAATAGCATAAAATGGGCAAAAATCGCCCGAGATTTTCAGACCTGCCCGATGAGAGGCCGGTTTAACCGCAGATGGACACCGATAAACGCAGATGGAAACGGGGCTGGCTTCCTTTTTCCCTCATAAGCCTTCATCTGCGCTGATATGCGGTTATCTTTATTTGCGGGCGGCCGAGCCATTGGGGCCGGGGGATTCGAGGTCGCGGCGGTAGAGGAGCCAGGCACGAATGAAGGGATCGAGGTCGCCGTCGAGGACTTTCTGGACGTCGCCGCGCTCGACGCGAGTGCGCAGGTCCTTCACCATCTGGTAGGGCTGCAGGACATAGGAGCGGATCTGGCTGCCGAAACTGATCTCCGGCTTTGAGGCGTCGAGCTTGCGCAGCTCTTCGCGGCGCTTCTCGAGTTCCGCCTCGTAGAGCTGCGACTTCAGGATTTTCATGGCCAGCTCGCGGTTCTTATGCTGGCTGCGCTCATTCTGACATTGCACCACGATCCCCGTGGGGTAATGCGTGATGCGAATGGCCGTCTCCACTTTGTTGACATTCTGCCCGCCGTGCCCGCCCGCGCGGTAGGTGTCGATGCGAATGTCTTCGGGCTTGACCACCACTTCGATCTGATCGTCGATTTCGGGCACCGCAAACACAGAGGCGAAGGAGGTGTGGCGGCGCGCGGCCTGGTCAAAGGGCGAAATACGCACGAGGCGGTGGACGCCGTTCTCGCCCGAGAGCATGCCGTAGGCGTTCTCGCCCTCGATCTGCACGGTGGCGGATTTGATACCGGCTTCTTCGCCCGGCGTCGATTCGAGGACGTTCGCGCGAAAGCCCTTGTCTTCGGCCCAGCGCAGGTACATGCGCAGAAGCATCTCGGCCCAGTCCTGCGACTCGGTGCCGCCGGCGCCGGGCTTGATGGTGAGGATGGCGTTCAGGCGATCGCTTTCGCCGGCCAGCAGCGTTTTGGTCTCGAGTCCGGAAACGTAGGCATCGGTGGAGGCAAGCTCTTTGGCGATTTCGTCGAGGAGGGAGTCGCGATGCGCGTCATTCGTCTCTTCCTGGGCCATCTGGAAATAGGTGTCGATGTCGCTGACTTTGGAAGCGAGCGATTTTTCGGCGCTGACGCGGTCTTCAAGCTGCTTGCGCTGCTGCATGACGGACTGGGCTTTGGCCTGGTCCTGCCAAAAATCAGGGGCGTTTATCTTTTCTTCGAGCGCGGCGAGCTGCCGACGGGCGGAAGGTTCGTCAAAGATAGCTCCGCACGAGCTCGATGCGCTTCTTGAGCTCGGCGTAGCGGGATTGCAGGTCTTCGATGTGCTGGGTCGTCGGCATACTGAAATTGTAGCAGATTTAATTGTGGGGTTTGGTTTTCGATTGCAGGGACTTTGGATTTGCGGCCAGGAGAATGGCGTTCCTGCGCCAATCCCTTTCTTCCCTTTGCGTGGGCTCCGCGTAACTCGAAACGATGCGCAACTGTATTGGATGCTGGCGAGAAAAACGCCGGCGAGACGCCGGCGCTACTTCAGAATCAGGCGCACGCGGTTGGAGAATGGAAAAGAGAAAAGGGAAAATGGGAGAAGCGTGCCAGGTAGCTGTGTCGGATGCTCGTAAGAAGAACCGCTGGCGAGACGCCGATTGAATGAAGGCGTCGGCTGAGCGAGTGGCTACCTTCAGAGTCAGGTGCGCGCGGCGATTTGTTCGCGGCGCGTTTCCATTTTCCCTTTTCCGTTTTCTGTTTTCCGTGTGGCGGCGAAGACGAGCAGGCCGATGGACGCGAAGACACAAAGCCAGGGGAGCCAGTCGCCGAAGCGGACGTAGGGGGTGATTTCGGTGCGGAAGGCGTAGGGGGCGTCGAGTTCGCCACGCTGGTCGGGAGGCATGCGGGCAACGATGCGGCCGTAGGGATCGACGGAGACGGTGAAACCGTTGTTGGTGTCGCGCAGGAGCCAGCGGCGATCCTCGGCAGCGCGCACGCGGGCCATCATCAAGTGCTGGCGGGGCGCGGCGGAGCGGCCAAACCAGCCGTCGTTGGAGATGTTGATGAGCAATTGCGCGCCGCGTTTGGTGAAGCGGCGCACCTCATTGGGGAAAATCGCTTCGTAGCAAATGAAGACGCCAAACTTGCCACGCGGGAGCCGGCCAACGCTGTAGACGTGGCCGGGAGTGAAGTCGCCAATGCCGGTGGTGAGGGACTTGGCGAAGGTCAGGAGATTGCGCAGAGGAACGTACTCGCCAAACGGGACGAGATGCATTTTGTCGTAGCGAAAGACCTGCTGCCCCTGAGGATTCAAAAGGACAGCGGTGTTAGTGGCGTAGTATTGGCGCTGGGCATTGAGATTCCATTCGACCACTCCGACGAGGAAATAGCTGTTCGCTTCGCGGGCGATGCGAGTGGCGCGTTCGACAAAGGCTGGATCCTGCATGGTGAAGGGGGCCGGAACTTCGGGCCAGACGATCAGGCGGTCGTGGGCCTGGGGAACGTTGAGACCCTTGGGCACTTGCGAGGCCTGGATCGAGCCGACACTGATGTTTTCGAGCTGGTCCATTTCGGGGGCATGAATTTGCAGCCAATTGGCGGGGTACTCTTCCGACTGAGGGAAATCCGTTTGGATCAGATGGGCGTAATGGGTGGGCACGGCGCGAGGAACGAAAAAGCCTCCGGTCAAGGCGATCAAGCCGAGCACAGCCGTGACGATAAGGAAGGCTTTCCAGACGTGCTGGCGTGCAGCAAGGATGGTGAAGGCCAGGAACGAGCCGTAGGCGGCAATCAGGAAGCTGAGGCCCCAGATGCCTGTCAGGGGAGTCAATTGCAGGAACGCGATGTTTCGGCTGGCGGCATAGCCGGTCAGATTCCAGGGGAAGCCGATATAGGGCAAATGCGTGCGGACAAATTCGAGGGTCACCCACAAGAAAGGCGCGAGGATGCAGGCGAGCAATTTGCTCTTTTTGGAGGCGAGCGCCACGCCTAGCGAAAAAAACGAGCAGACGATCCCGCCCGCAATGGCCATCAGGCCCAGGATGCCCGCCGAGAGCCACGGATTGACGTTGCCGTACTGTTGCATGACCCCGGCGATCCAGGGCAGGGCGACGGGATAGAAAACGAGGCCGTGCAAGAAGCCGTACACCGGCGAGGCTGCCGGGCGCGAGCCGACGGAGGCGAGAACGAGCATGGCCAGGGCGAGCCAGGCCAGCGGCCAGAGATTGTACTTGGGGAAGGAGAGGGCGAGAGCGGCGCCACTCCCGGCGGCGAGCAGCGCTCGCGTGTGCCAGCGAAGATTCATTTAACGTTTGATGATCGACTTGAAGCCTTGTTGGTCAAGCCGGCGCTGGGCCGCTTCGGCGGCGGCCTCGGAGGAATAGGGGCCGACCTGCACGCGATAAAAGGCGTCGGTTGTCGGCGTCACAACAAAAGAAGGAAAGCGTTTCTGCTGCAGGGCGT
>JBJKQB010000396.1:0-9829 GCA_046705825.1 Candidatus Acidiferrales bacterium | reverse complement strand
CTGCTCCTGGGAGCGTGGCTGTTCAAGATGCTGTCGGCCGCGCAGGACAGCCTGAGCGCGTGGCTCACACCGCGCCGGCTGGCTTGCGTCCTGCTCATCTATTTCGCGGTGTGGTGCGCCGGTTCCGTGCTTCTGGGCCGGGAAGCGAGCCTCGCAGACTGGAGAACCGGCGGGTCGCTGATATTTGCGAACGATGCGACGGGGCGCCATCCCTGGAAGGGCCATCTCTTGCAAGTACAAATCTGGGATCGGGCTCTATCCGGGAATATGGCCGAGAAGCTGACGCAGGCCAGCGGGCCGATTCAACTCGACGACCCACTGGTGAATCGAATTTTTTCGCCCGATGCCTCGACGCAGGACCAGAAGGAGGCGTCCGCTGCGTTGAAGGGTCCGAGCGCGGATCGATACGCGCCGAAGAATCAAGGCGAACCCGCGGGCGCTTGGGCGATGCCCGCCGCCAGTGTGGTCCAGAGCTTGAAGCAAGAGAACCGATTCTCCATCCGAGCTGTTTTCGTCCCGGCGGAGGGCCCCAGGCCGAACGGACGAATTCTTTCGCTATCGCAACGATCCGGGGCGTCGGACTTTTACCTGGCTCAGGAGAACGGCATTCTGAATTTTTGGTTCCGCACCGGTGTCTCCGGGCGGCCCGGCTTTTTGACCTGGAAAATACCGGATGCCCTGCAGGGGGACGCGGCCCGAGCCGTTCTCTTGTCTTACAACGGTTCTGCGATCATGTGCTACATCGACGGCACAAAAATCCAGAGCCACGCTATGGGTCCCGGGGTCGCTCTGGCGAGCCGAGTCCGGCACATCAAGGCGGCCGAGCTGAACGGCTACCGCGACATCTACTTCGCGGTCGTATTTTTCCCCGCCGGGGTGCTGGCCGGGATTGCCCTGTCGCTGGGCTTCTGGCGCCGCGCGCAGCTGACTGTAATCCTGATCTTCGCGGTTGTGCTTGCGCCGTTGCTGCTCGAATGGATCGTAGCGCTGGGCAGCCGGGGCGCGTTTTCCGGAGTGGACCTGGTCAGGTCGGCGGTACTGGTTGTGCTGGGATTCCTGTGGATTAAGGCGGACGGCCCGGTGGCCGGCGTCCGCGAAGCCTCGCGCCCGGCATCGGCAGAAGCGCCGTTCTAGCCGTACGCTTCCTTGTACCACTCCCAAGTGCGCCGAAGCCCTTCCTGAAAATCCACGCGCGGCTGATAGCCCAGTCTTGCGCAGGCCAGAGAAGTATCGGCCTGCGAGTGCCGGATGTCTCCCTTGCGCTCCGCCTCGTACTTGGCGCGGACCGTCTTTCCGGTGATTTTCGCCAACTGCTGCAGGACTTCGTTCAGAGTGATTCTCGCACCCGTGCCGCCGTTGAAAACCATTCCTGAAACATCTTTAACCTCGCACGCCCGCAGCACCGCATCGACAATATTGGCAACGTACGTGAAATCGCGCGACTGTTCGCCATCGCCATAAACCACCGGCTGCTTTCCTTCGATGAGGGCCAGCATGAAACGCGAAAGCACTCCGGAATACTGCGAGGAGGGGTCCTGGCGCGGCCCAAAGACGTTGAAGAAACGGAGCGAAACGTTCTCCAGCCCGTAGACACGGCCGAACACTTGGGCGTAGAGCTCTCCCACGAACTTGGTGATGCCGTAGGGTGAAATGGGAGAAGCCGGCATAGTCTCCAGCTTGGGCAGCGTGGGCGTCTCGCCGTAAGCGGAGGACGAAGCGGCGTACACGAAGCGGCGGGCCTTGCAATCGCGCGCAGCAAGGAGGACGTTCAGGGTGCCGTCGATGTTCACGCAATTCGTTTCCAGCGGATCCTGAACGGAACGCGGGACGGAGGTGCGCGCGGCAAGATGAATGACGTAGTCGCAACGGGCGCAGGCCAGCTGCACGGCCTCAAGACGGGTGATGCTGTCGACGCGCAGCTCGATCTTTTCGCGCACGGGGGAAAGGTTCGCTTCCTTTCCGCTGGAAAGGTCGTCAAGCACGGCGACTTGGTGGCCGCGCCGGACCAGTTCCTCCACGATGTGCGAGCCAATGAAGCCAGCGCCTCCGGTCACGAGATACCGCAAAGGACTCTCCTGGGAATCAGCAGCTTGGGGTTCTCATTTTCGCAGCGGCGGATGGAACAAGAAGATTGTGGCAGGTCCAGTGACGGCGACATGGGCTCGAATATATCCTGCGCTTCAGCGCGCGGCAACGTCAGCCTTCTCCCGATTCCTGGCGACCAGGCTGCAGCCAAACAGGAACGCGGAAACAATCACAATGGTGGGTCCAATCGTGAAGGTTCGGGCGACCATCCGGCTGATCAGAAATCCAAAGCCGACCGAAGCCACGCTAAGCGCCATCGATACGAGGATGAATTGCGCAAGGCGGTCCGTGAGCCGGCGCGCCGTGGCGGCGGGCAGGATGATCAAAGCGCTGGCGAGCAGCGCCCCCATGAAGCGGAGCCCGATCAAGACGGTCAAGCTGAAAATAAAGAGAAAGGCGAGATCGAGGCGGTCGACGTTGAGGCCGGTGGCGGCGCCCAGTTCCGGGGAAAACAGCGACAGGGTGAGCCGGTCTTTCAACTGAAAGACGGCCGCGGTCACCAGAAGAACGCCGGCGAGCCCCAAGAGGAAACCCGGCAGCGAGAGGCCCTGGAAATTCCCAAAGAGCGCTTCAACCAGATCTTCTCGCGGCGTGATGATCGCTCCGATGGCCAGGGCCGCAGCGAATACGACTCCAATCGCGGCGTCCGTTGCGAGCCCGGTCCTCTTCTGCAGACGCCAGACCAGCAGCGTTCCCAAAAACAGGCTGCCTGCACCGCCGGCAATGGGATTGAATTTGAAAAGGAAGGCGAGGCCCAGCCCGGGGAGCGCCAGGTGAGAGATGACGTCGCTGGCCAGAAACATGCGCTTCAACAGTGCGAACGAACCGACCAAGACGGCGGCGATGCCGAACAGCAGAGCGAGTCCCAGTGTGTAGATCGAGGCAGCGTTCATTCTTCCCGCCCAGGCGGACCGAATTCGGCGTGACGGTCGTGTACGTCGGCATGGCGATAATACTTCGGGGGAGCGGCATACAGTTCTTCGAGGCGATCGGGCGTCAGGATTTCGTGGGGCGGACCCATGCAGGTCATCCACTTGCTGAGGCACAGAACCTGCGTGGCATAGTGGTAGACGACGCTCAGGTCGTGAGAAACCAGCACAACGGTGATGCCTTGCTCCTTCTGCAGAAAATGAAGCAACTCATACACGCGATCTTCGGTGAGTTCGTCGAGGCTGGCGGTGGGCTCGTCAAAGAGCAAAACGTTGGGTCGTCCGACCAGGGCAAACGCAATCAGCACCTTCTGGAACTGCCCGCCCGAGAGGCTGCCCATGGTCGCGTTGAGGACCTCAGGGGAAAGGCCGACCTGCGAGCAGACCGATCGCAACTCCTCCTCCGGCAGCTTCAGCGTGCGCAGCTTGGCGCCGAGAAGGTCTCTGGCGCGCAGCGGAAGGTGCCAGTCCGCCGCGACCTTCTGCGGGACGTAGCCCAGGCGGGCGCTCTCGCTCCAGCGGATTTCGCCGCTGTGAGACAGCATTCCCATCAGCGATTTCAGCAGCACGGTCTTTCCCGCACCGTTGGGACCTATGATGGCCAGGCAATCGCCCGAGCGGAGTTCAAAGCTCAGATCTTGAATGACCGCGCGATGGCCAAACGAGATTGCCAGGTGCTTGACGGTTAATAAGGTTGTCGCCATAGATGGATGTTTGGCGCTGAGAGCCGGAAGCGGCTGCGACCTGGCGCACTTCGACGGCGCTTGTGCCATGTTCGCGCGCTTGCAGGCGAGTCAACGAAACATAGCAAGCGCGAACATGCAGGTCAAGAACGGGCCGGCGCTTTATGGCAAGAGCGGCGGGCTAGCTTCTCCCGCGAGAAACCGGATGGACTCACGCCCTGCCCGCAGCTGGAACGCAACAAAAGAAGTAAGATAGGATCGCGCGCGCACGCAAATGACGAGCAAGCCCGAGTGGGTGAAACCCGCGGTCCAGCCAACCCTCGAGAAGAACGAGGTGCACATTTGGCGAGCTTCGCAGAACGTCGGGCAGGGCGTTCTTTCGCGGCTCTGTGCGCACCTCGATTCCGCCGAGAAAGCGCGGGCCGAGCGCTTCGTCTTTCCGCGCGATCGTGACCGTTTCATCGTGGCGCGCGGCCTGTTGCGCGAACTTCTGGCGGACTACGCTGGCTGCCGGCCGGCAGAAATCGAATTCGAATACGGGCCACAGGGTAAGCCATTGCTGGCTTCGCCTGCTTCCGCCGCAGCGCGCATGACCTTTAACGTGTCTCATTCGCACGGGCTGGCGGCTTACGCGTTCGCGCTGGGCGCACCTTTGGGAATCGATATTGAGCGAATTCGAAGCGATTTCGGCGGGACCGAGATCGCGCAGCGCTATTTCTCGCCGGAAGAAGTGGCGGAGCTCAATGGGCTGCCACCCGAAGCGCGCGCGAACGCCTTCTTTCTCTGCTGGACGCGCAAGGAAGCCTACATCAAAGCACGAGGCGAAGGGCTGCAGATTCCGCTCACAAGCTTCCGCGTGTCGCTGACGCCGGGACGCCCGGAAGAATTGCGCGCCGCGGATGGCTTTCGGTGGGAACTGCTCTCTTTCGAGCCAGCCCCTGAGTACGCAGGGGCGGTTGTCGTAGAAGGCAGGGGAATGTCCCTTCGTTATTGGGAGTTGGCCGGGTTCCGATGAGCGGCTCGCAAGGAGGCGCGGAGCGAAGAAGGCAGAGCAAGCAAGGGAGAGAGGGGCCCGATCAAAAGCCTCTCTTCATGTACAGATAGGGAAGCAGGGCGCACTCGAGGAGCCCTGGAAGGGGATCCTCACGATTGAACACGGCTTCGGTGTGGAAATGGCGCAGGGAACGAATGTACTCGTTGAGTTTGGTGCGCCCGCTGAAAATATCGACGAGGCCGGTGGGAATATCAGTGAGCAGGCGAACCCAGGAGAGTCCCGGGAGGCCACGCATGGGTTGGACGGGCTGACCGATTTGGTCCAGATATAGGAGATAAGGGAAATCCACGCCAGCCCGCGTACCCAAGGTGTGATAGCCCCAAGTGCGGGCGTTCACGTCGAGGAGCTTGAACTGGCCGTCGCGCGGGTCCAGCTTATATTCGATCTCGACCAGCCCATAGTAATTGGTGGCTTGCAGGAAGCGCTCGGAGAGTGTTTCGAGCGCGGGCAGATCGATGGTCTCGACGAAAGTGCTGGCGCGACCGAACTCGTGCGGGTGCTGGCGGCTGCGCCGGCTGACCATGCTTCCCACCGCTTTGCCGTCCTTGAAGAAGGCACAGTAGCCGAACTGGTGCTTGCCGTTTCCCGGGATTAGATCCTGGATGATGATCTCTCCGCGTCCGGCGATGCGGGACGCGCGAGCAAACAGCTGGCGCAGTTCCTTCGGGTCGTCCGCGCGCCAGGCTTTTGCCCTCGTGGCATAGAAGAAATGCTCCTTGATGGCGGGCTTGACGGCAACCGGAAAGGCCAGATCGAGCTGGTCGAGATCGGCCAAATCCTGAGGAAACCGCGTTTCCGGGAAGGGAATGCGCAGCTGTTTGGCCAAATGGTAGGTGTTCCGCTTGTCCCACATCCACTGGATGGTGTCCCAGGCAGGCACGGGCACGCGGAAAAACTGGGAGAGCATGGCGCGGTGACGCGAAAGCGCCGCAACCTGCTCGTCGCGCGTGGGGAAAAGAACCCATTTTTTCAGGCCGAAGCGCTCTCCCAACTGCAGGAGCGTCTTTACCAGGACACCTTGGTCGCGCAGATTGGGGACGCGAATACCGAGGGTAGCGTAGCGTGAGTGGCGGGCAATCGAGTATTCGTCATCGATCACGCACGTGGGGATGCCGTGGCGCCCCAAACTGCGCACGATTCCAAGGCCTTGATAATCGCCGCCAAGCACGACGCCGCCCGGCGGACTGTCGGGATGCGCTTTCACGTGTTCCAGGTTGAGGCTGATGGGCGAAAGAACACCGGGTTGGTTCAAGGGGGTTCCTTTAATTGCGAGTTTTATCTATGCGCGAGGAAAGAAGACGAGAAGCAAATCTGGTTCCAGAGACGAAATACATCAGCGGCCCGAAGGTGTGTGCCGCGGGCGCTCCCAGAAAATGAAGTCCCGGAACAGAGGACTCAAAGGCATCGTGCAATTGAGGAAACCCGTCAGCGACGCGCAACTGCTGAACGATGCGAGGCGAAAGAAAGGGATAACGAGAGACGTCGACGCGATAGCCCGTCCCCAAAAGGACGTGGTCTACGATGCGCTCGGTGGAATCGCTCAGCTGGAGGCGCACGCGACCGCTCGTTTCCTGGGCCGCATTCACCTGAACTCCCAGCGTCATGCGCACGTTTTTGAGCCGCTCGGAAAGCCAGTGAGCGCCCGCCGGACGAATGGAGCGTTTGCGAAGCTTGTCCTGGACGTCGCGGGGGAACTGCTGAAGCAAGCGGGGCGCCGAAACAATGCGGCTGATGCCGGCCGGTCCCACGTCGGTCCAGGAGTAAAGGAGTTTAGAGAAAGGCCCGAGGCGTTGCAGCCGGGCCTTCCAGCCGAGCCAATGGATTTGGGCGATGCGCGCCAGAACTTCCACCTCCGCTCCCGCTTCGTGCAGCAGCGCGGCCGATTCGAGGGCGCTTTGCCCCGCTCCGATGACCGCAACTCGTTTGGACCGGAATTGCCGCAGATCGCGGTGCTCCGATGTGTGCGTGACGAGTGAAGCGGGCAACGCGCTGAACGCCGCCGGCCGCCGGGCGAACGCTCCGATTCCCCCGGCGATGACCACGCGCCGCGCGCGGACTTCCTCGCCATCCTCGAGAAGAATGCGAAAGGCACCCGAGTCCGCATCTATGGAGGAGATCTTTTTCCGCTCCAATTGCGGCAGGGCTGTTCGCTGAAACCACAGGCCGTATTCGACGAAGCGTTCGAGCGACACGGGAGCGGACATATGGTTCCCGTTCACGCTGCGGTAGGCGTCGAGCGTCAGAGCGCGCTGCGGATCGGCGATATGCGAGGCTTCCCACGACGAGCGCAGAAGCATGCCCGCCGGCATGCACGTGCTCCAGAACGACATGGGTTCGCCGAAAGCGCGGAACTCGAAACCCGCAATCCTCCGCAAGTGGGCCCCGGCGGCGAGGCCATAGGGACCGGCTCCTAAGATGACGGCATCGATCGTAGTCATATGAAATGGAAACTCCGGGCCGAAACGGCGAGGAAATCGTTCAGCCTTTCAGGACTTCCTTCTGAAGCGCAATCCCGCTCGCGGGGGGCGAAAGGCCGGCACGGCGCTCCGACTTCTCCAGCGCAAGGAAAACGGGAAACAACAGGGCCAGCGCGATCAAGAAAAAAACAAAACCGCCGTCCCGATGAAGCCTGCCGTGCAGGAACCCTGGATTGACATAGAGGCTCAGGAGAGTGAGCGTGCTGATGCGGATTCCATTCTTGATGATCGAGAGCGGCAGGGACAGAATCACCAGCACGGCGGTCTTCCACCCGCTCCGCAGGAACAGATGACCCGCCAGCAGGCAGGTGATGAACAGGGCGATGCTCGATCGGATGCTGCTGCACTCCTGGGCAACCTCGATCCGCACGCCGGGAACGGACAGGATGAATCCCTGGCGCAGCACCGGAATATCGAGCGCCTTGAAGAGAAGAAAGGATACCTCTGTGGAACCCTCCTGCAGCCAATAGACGATGTGGTTCAACAGCGCCTGGGGAGGAGGGATCATCAGAATCAGGAATAGAAGGGGAAAGGCGGCTGAACGGGCAGCGGGCAGTCCGTAGCAGGCCAGGAAACCGCCGATCCAAATCAGGGCCAGCGATAACGCAAAGACCGATAGCCAGCTCGCGCCGGTTCGGGCCAGACTGAGCGCAGCCCACGCTCCAATCCCGACGCCAGCGATGATCAGGACGAGCCCCGGCTTCGCCGCATAGCGGGGAGCCTTGAGAATGCGTTTTCGCTCGAGGTAGAGCAGATAAAAGCTGATGAATGGAACGATCAGAATCTGGGAACAAAAGTCGTGGTGAAGCGCGTAGTCGACCAACTGGAACAGCGCGCTCCAGAACAGCACGGCCGAAAGGGCCACGATCGCGAGAAAGAGGGCGTTACGCCGCTGTTCCGCCGCTTCATTTCCGAGAATGCCTGGGGCGATCATGCCCGGTTCTCCAGAGCTGTTCTGGCGGGTTGCAATTCGAAATCGTAAACGAGCTGGCCCTGCTCGATGCGGGCGTAGGCAATGCGGGCGCGGTGGCTTTCCTCGCCTTCAATGCGCCAGCGATCGCCGTCGCGCACGAGCGTCATCTGGGTCCGCGCTCTCCACCAGGCGTTTACTTCGCGGGGCAGGGCGATCCACAGGCCGGCGTCGCGCCGCAGGTCGCAGAGGTGCAGGAGTAGCTCGGCATAGACTTTGCGGGCGCGCGGCTCCATCACGTAGTCGGGATGAACGACGAAGTTGGCCATGCCGTGTTTCGCGGAAATCAGCTCAATCTGTTTCTTCCAAAGTTCGGTCGAGTACTGCTGCAGGATGTGAAAGAGGGTGTAGTCCTGCGCGGCCGTAACCGGGATCTCGAGAATCTTGCCGATGAAGAAGGGTTTGGTGGTGCAGCAGCCGCCGAACTGTGGGTCCAGATGTCCTACGTTGGGCACGGACATATCGTAAGAGAAATCGAAAGCGTCGTACCAATCCGGATTGCGATAGAGCACTCCGGAGCGATACCCCACGGCTCCAAAGTCGCGCACGTACTGATTGATTTTGGCCGCGCGACGCAGGAATTCCTTGTGGTCGCGGAATAAGTTGCCGTCGTGGTTGAGATCGTGCACGTTGATCTCGAAACCGCGTTCACGGATCAGGCGCAGCAGTTTCTCAGGAATGGAGTAGCGTTCTTCGGGAACCAGCTGGAACGACGATTTGACGCCGAGCGAGTCATTGAGATCCATGAGCGCCATACAGAAATCGCGGCCCCGGCTGGTTTCGACGTCGTGCGTCATGACCGCGCAGGCGGACAATCCGTCGGGCCAAAACCAAATGAAGGGGATGGAGTCCACACGGTTGACCTGCAAGGAAAGCATCAGCATTCTTTCGAAAATCGATTCCACCGTGTGGTCCACGGGCCACTTGGGGATGGGACGCTGGTCCCACCCGCGCAAGGCCATGCGCTGCAGGTGCTTGCGCACGGCGACAGGTAAGAACGGCCGCACGGCGTAATAGGCATTGCGAACAAAGGCCCTGCTGACAGACTCGTGGCCGTTGGCCTGGAAGGCGGGCAGGTAGCGCTCGAGGCGGAGATTCTCGACTACTTCGTCCGGATCAAAGGGAAAAGAGCACGCATCACCATTCAGCGTTACGGAATCCAGCACATCTTCCACCGAGGCGCCCGGGCGGGCCGCATCACCGCGGGAAGCGAACCGGCCGTAACAGATCACGTCGGGACCAAAGCGGAAGAAGCGCTTGGGTCCCGTCAAGGCGTCACGCGGCCGAAAGTTGGCGAACTCGGCGGGACACTTATAATAGTTGGCGAAGGCGCTGCACATTGTTAGAGCTGGGCTCCTGCCAAATCAGAATCTGTTCCTTTCCTTACCCGATATGACGGTACAGAAGCTTTCCGGCAATCCTGAGGACCGCATTCGGCATTCGCGAGAACACCGCTTCCACCGCACGTCTTCGCCGAGACGAGCTGGGATGGGACGAGGCACCGTTGGCGGAACAGCGCCAATAATCCAGGCAAGAACGCGCGGCACCCCAGTTTTCCTTGAACGAGATGAGTCCCGCGTTCGCGCAATCTGACCGGCCCATATCAAACTCCACTGCACCCGACTGCTTGG
>JBJKQB010000395.1:0-5052 GCA_046705825.1 Candidatus Acidiferrales bacterium | reverse complement strand
GGCGGGCGCTGCTCGGCCATGCCGAAATTGGTGCAGCGGTGACGCACGAACTTGTCGAGTTCCTCGAACGAACCTTCATCGAGCAGCAGATTCATGCGCTCCCGGGCGCTGAGCTTTCCCTGTTTGTGCTCGCGTTCCCGCCGTTCGGGGCCTCCGCCGGCTTCCGCCTCCGCGTTCAGGCGGCGGAGTTCGGCGAGACGGTCTTCGTGTTTGCGGTGGTTGGGCATGTCGCTCCGGCTCTACACCCTCGCAAAAACGGGGGCGGATTACAAGTACTCGACGCCACTGTGTAGGAGCGGCAAAAAGCAAATTGAGGCGAAAGAAACCGTGCTGCGGGTACGCTAGGGTTCACAACCTCGAACGGGCCTTGTAAGGATAGACCCGCGGAACAGGCACATCGACGCTTCGGCGTCGAGCACAATCCGGCGTATATTTCTGGCATGGACCGATCGCTAAGACTTGAGCTTGCCCATCAACTAAGAATAGCTCGGGACCTGACCGAGTTCGTAGACGCCAATTTTCTCGAGTGGCAAAACATTGCTGACACTAGAAAGGGATGCATTCTCATGGCGCTGGCAGACAAAAGTTTTGTTACCTTCCAGGCCATTCGTCACTTGCTTCAGGATTCTCTCTTTGTGGACGACGCGTCGGCGCTTGTTCGGGTGCAATACGAGTGCATCGTGAATGCTTTGTTTGTCTTCTATTCACCTTACCCCGTGCCGGATGATTACGCCGACTACTTCATGTACCGGCATTGGTATGACCACCTGCAAGTTGCCGCAAGAGACGCGAAAACAGCGGCAAATGTCTTGTCTCCGGAGGTCCTAGCTGGCATGGAGGTGGACTACAACAGAACTAGAGATCGCTATAGCGCTTTGAACGGTAATTGGACCAACAAAAACCTACGAGATCGAGCCGTGTTTGTTGACGGCAGAATGCCGCTAGGCTTTAAGATCTTCGCGTGGCTATATGAAACCATCTATCGGCCTTGTTCGGCTTGGGTTCATTCTGATGTTCGCTCTATCCAGAGTAGGGTGCGGCAACTAGCAGATGGTACGCCTCAGATTCATCGTGAGGTTACGTCGGATGAGGGAGCGCGGTTTATGCACGCGGCAAACTTCCTCATGCTAGCCATTTCTTTTCCCATTGCCGCCGAATTCTATGGGAATAAAGTGATTGAACCGTGGAACGTCATCGTGCGCGAATGGAGCGGCCTTTCCGCTGATGATCCCACTGCGAAGGCGCGGAGGACGCCGTAAGCGGACCGGGGGGCCTTTTGTCGCTACGGAGCCTGTTACGAAAGTAGCTCGAGGAAAAAATCCTCATTAGATCGGACTGCGCCGCGCTCGACCGCATCGAGCAGAAGCTTCCGCAGTACGTCAAAGGAGTCGTGCAATCCTGTGAAGAGCTTGCCCTCCGCAATAGGCTCGCCATGTACCGCCTTGGAGCGAATGCCATAGAGACCTTTTATTTTCTTGAATGCGGCGATCCTCTCCGTGCCCCGAGACGCCACCACGGTAGCTGCGGAAAGAGCAACTCGGTAGATCAATTCGGAATTGATGCCAAGCAAGGACTCTAGACCAGCCCAGACTCGGGCTACCGCTGCGCGTGGATCTTTGGCGTATCTCCAGTCAACCGCGGCCTCAAGCGCGAAACGAAAGCGCTCGTCCGCCGCGGCTAGCTGATTGAATCGTTCAAAATACGACCTGAACCAATCCGCCTCTTTGGAATCAAAGGGCGTTGATCGCGTTTCCTTGGGGATCAGCAAGCGAAGATGGTAGTCGAGAAGCCCTCCTTGAAACTGTGGCAGGCTGCCGCGCGGCTCAAAAACCGCTTTTGCCGGTCCCTCTTCTGCAAGCTGCTTGCGGAAGGTGGGAGACGCAGACTGTTGATGGCCGGCGATGAAGTTCCAGGAATATGCCGAACGGGCCGGACAAATATGTCTTGCGAAGCCGCGAATCACTAGCAAAGCGGATACGAGCCAGCACTTGTTCAGAGCATCGTATCCAGGAGCGACAGCTTCATCGCCGGCAGGCGAAGTAACTTCGGCGGTTGCGAAAGCGGCAAGGGGCTCAAGTGCTGCCCATTCACGAAATCCCACAGCGCCGGCAGCCGCCAAATCGAAGACTGTCAGTGGCGTCCATAGAGGACGCAAGACGAGCGACGAACCCAACTCGAAGCTCTCACCGCCCAGTGGAAGCCCGCAAACCAGAACGTTCCACGTTTGGGGTGTCGGTAGCGACTCTATAGGACTCACCTCGGAATCTTCTCCCAAGACTACAAGCACAAGCCGCACCGCGGAACATCACGACGGGAGCAGCCGACATTTTACTCGATTGAACGGGCAAATTCGGAAAAAGGCAACAAAACAAGGGGGCGCAACTCACTTCTGACGTTGGCCTAGACCTTCGGTCCTGGAGAAGATGTGATACGCAACGGCATCCCAGGTGCGTTATGAATGTCGACAAAGAGGGGCAATAGCGCAGCCGCTGGCACAAAACCGGCGCCCCGGGGACTCCGGGCCGTTCCGGCCGGGTCGGCCAACGCCACAGAGAGATCGTTCGACTGCGCGACCCTGCCAAGCGGGGCCGCTCCGCTCACCGGGGGAAACGGGCGCACTGAGGACACTGTCAAGGGAATGGCGTGGATGATTTACAGCATCTCCCCCAGCCTCGATTTCAGGGGGACGGGGCGATAGTGGAGAGAGGCGATAGCCCCGTGGCCGCGCTCCCCAAGCGCGGATATGTGGATGACTGAAGCGCGCCGGCCGGGCCCTCGGCCAACAGGCGCAAGCAGAAGCGTTTCGGTCCGCGGCTCTGTGCTGCGGCACGCGGGTGATAGGGATTCCCGCGCGGCGCGCCGCAAGTGTGGATCCGATGGAGGCGCTCAGGGCGGAGTGATGCGCGCGAAGGAGCCGATCCGCTTCGGTAGCCGCGCTTGTCGCCGGGCCCGTAGCCGCGGGAATCGAGCTGCGGTGCGCGTTAACTTTTTAAGCCCGCTTTGCGCAGGAAGGTCATCATCGGGCACCAATTGGTGAACGCCGACTGGAACAGGTTCAGGCCAACGAAGGCGGTGAACAGGTACCAATACGGGCTCACCAAATAGCCCAAGCCCAGCGAAAGAATCACAAAAAAACCGGCGATCATGCGCAGAAAACGTTCCAAAGTCATTTCATTTACTCCTTCGAAGTAGAGACACCAACCAGATCGGGCTCGAGAGACAGTTCGGATGGACTGCCGCGCTGAATCAAGTAATAGAGAAGCGGAATCACGACGGGGGAAAGAAGCGTTCCGGCGATTTCTCCGGCCATGAGCGAGATGGCGAGCCCCTGGAAAATGGGGTCGAAGAGGATCACGCTAGCGCCCACCACGACCGCCGCGGCGGTCAGCAGGATGGGGCGGAAGCGAATGGCGCCGGCATCAACCACAGCCTCCTCGAGAGTCATTCCATGGGAGCGGCGCAACTCGATGAAGTCGACCAGGATGATCGAATTGCGCACAATGATGCCCGCGCCGGCAATGAAGCCGATCATGGAAGTCGCGGTGAAAAAGGCGTGCATGAGCGCGTGAGCCGGAAGGATGCCCATCAGAGTGAGCGGAATCGGCGCCATGATGACCAAAGGCGTCTTGAACGACTTGAACCAGCCCACCACCAGCACGTACATGAGCACCAGCACGGCGGCGAAGGCGAGGCCAAGGTCGCGAAACACTTCCACGGTGATGTGCCATTCGCCGTCCCACTTCATCGAGTAGCGGTCGGTGCGGGTGGGCAGAGTGGTGCCGAAATACTGCTTCACGTGATAGCCACCGGGCAGATCGATTTTGCCGATGGCATCGCGCATCTTGAGGATGGCGTAAACGGGGCTTTCGATATCGCCGGCCACGTCGCCGGTGACGTAAACAACGGGAAGCAAATTCTTGCGGTAGACGCTGGTATCGATGGTGGTCTTCTGCACGTCAGTGACTTCGCGCAGCGAAACCTCCTGGCCGGAAGGCCCCGGTAATTTCAGGGATTCGAGGCCCTCGATGCTGGAACGGTCGGGCCGGGCCAGGCGCACTTCGATGGGAATGTCTTCACGAGAAGAAGGATCGTGTAGGAGGCCGGCTGAGGTTCCGTGCAAGGCGATCTGCAGCGTCTGAGTGACTTCGGCCGCGGAGACGCCATTAAGCGCGGCCTTATCCAGATCCACCGCGACGTTGTACTTCGTTTGCGGGTCTTCGACGTACCAATCGACATCGACCACGCCGTCGGTCTGCTGGAAGACCTTCTTGATTTTTGCGGCCAGCGCGATCTGACCTTTGTAATCGGGCCCGTAGACTTCAGCGACCAGCGTTTCGAGGACCGGCGGGCCGGGCGGAACCTCCGCCACCTTGATGCGCGCGCCGAAGGGATCGCCGATTTTGTCCAGCGCGGGCCGCATGGCGCGCGCGATGTCGTGGCTCTGCAGCGAGCGCTGGTGACGATCGAGCAGGTTGACCTGAATGTCCGCCTGATTGGGCTGGCGCCGCAAGAAATAGTGGCGCACGAGGCCGTTGAAGTTGTAGGGGCCGGAAGTGCCGGCGTAGATCTGGTAGTTGACGACTTCCGGCTGCCGGCCGATGTAGTTTCCCAAAGCCTGCGCCACACGCGCAGTTTGCTCGAGCGGCGTGCCATCCGGCATGTCGATGATCACCTGGAATTCGCTCTTGTTGTCGAACGGAAGCATCTTCACCTTGACCCATTCGAGTGGAATCAAGGCCATCGCGGCGAACAGCAGCAGGACGAGCCCGGCGAGCAGGGCGAAGGTCATCCGGCGGCTTTGCAGCAACTGAGGCATCCAGCGGCGATAGAGACGCGTGGCCCAACCGCCGGCTTCGTGGCCTGTTTCCGGACGCGTTGCGTAATGGCGCAGCAGGCGCAAAGCGGCCCAGGGCGAAACCACGAATGCCACCAGCAAGGAAAAGAGCATGGCCGCCGACGCGCCAACGGGAATCGGGCGCATGTACGGTCCCATCAAGCCGCGCACCAAGGCCATGGGAAGAATGGCGGCGATGACGGTGAAGGTGGCGAGAA
>JBJKQB010000394.1:0-3433 GCA_046705825.1 Candidatus Acidiferrales bacterium | reverse complement strand
TTACTTAGGCCGAATGCCGACGATCACACCGAAGCCGGTACGCACTTCCGAAGATCCGCGGGAAATGCTGCGATTCGACCTCGAGAATGAGAACGAGACGGTGCGCAACTACCGCGAGCGTGTGCGGGAATGCGAACAGCTCGGAGAATACGCCATGGCCGAGCAGATCCGGCGGATTCTGGTCAACGAGCAAGACCACCAGATCGACCTGGCCACCGCCCTGGGTGAGGAGGTTCCGGACGTCTCCAACGCCAGAGCGAACAAGCGTTCGAAGACGGCCTAGGCTAGGGCCGCGGCTCGAGAGGAGCGACCATGGCAAAGATTGCGCTCTTCGGAGCCACGGGGCGAATCGGCGCCCGCATTCTCGAGGAAGCCCTCGCACGGCAGCACAATGTGACGGCGATCCTGCGCGATGCGGCGTGTGAGCTTGAACCGCGCCCAAATCTTCAATGCAAACCGGGCGACATCCTGAAGCCGGAGAGCGTCGCGCTCTCGGTGATGGGCAACGAGGTGGTCGTCAGCGCCTATGGGCCGAAGGGCGCTGATCCCGGCCATCTCGTCACCGCCGCCAAGGCCTTAGTCGAGGGCGTGGGTGCGGAACAACCCATGCGCCTGATTGTCGTGAACGGTGCCGGGAGCCTTGAGATTTCGCCCGGGGTACAGCTCGTCAATACCCCGGAATTCCCGCACGCGAGGAAGGCAGTCGCCGAAGCGCATCGCGGAGCCCTAGCGGTCTATCGCACGGCTCCTTTTGATTGGACCTGCATCAGCCCGGCAACTTCGCTCGAGCCCGGCGAGCGAACGGGGCACTACCGGACGTCGACCGACCAGGTTGTGGCGGATGGCGGCGGCAAGAGCCGGATTTCCGTCGAGGATTTTGCCGTAGCGGTGGTCGACGAGATCGAACACCCGCAGTTCGTTCGCCAGCGCTTCGCAGTGGGCTACTGACCCGCAGCAACTTGCCTCGGTTCGTCGTTAACACAGATTCTTTCCCAGGACGGCTTCACTCCGAGCATCGCCGCTTTCATCCCTTCCTTTTCTGCTTGACGCAGAGGCACCTTGGCGCGTATAGGTAGGACATCGAGGCATCGAAGACCTAGGCGTGAGGCGCGATGAACGAAGATAAATCAGAGTTCCTGAAAGGCACGCTGGACATGCTTATCCTGAAGGTGGTCGCGCTGGGACCCATCCACGGCTACGCCATTTCCCAGCGCATCCGCCAGATCTCCAAGGAGTTTTTTCAGGTGCAACAGGGGTCGCTCTACCCGGCGCTCCACCGGCTGGAGGATCGCGGCTGGCTGAAGGCGGATTGGCGAGATACGGAGACGGGGCGGGAAGCCAAGTTCTATTCGCTCACGGCCAAGGGCCGCAAGCAGCTCGAAAGCGAAATGCGGACGTGGGAAAAGCTCTCCGATGCTGTCGCACTGATTTTGCGCACGGCGGAATAGGAGGCGCGCATGAGCTGGTGGATGCGGTTGTTGCGCAAAGCGCGGGCGGAGAAGCAGCTGGATTCCGAGTTGCGCTTTCACCTCGATCAGCAGATCGCGGATTACGTCGCGGCGGGGATGTCGCCCGCCGAAGCGCGGCGGCGCGCGCGGCAGGAGTTCGGCGGGCTCGACCAAGTGAAGGAAGAAGTTCATGAGGCCGAGCGCGGACACTTCCTCGCCACGCTGCTCCAAGACGTTCGCTACAGCGCGCGCGTGTTGCGCAAGGACGCATCGTTCACCGCGATTGCGGTCCTCACATTAGCGCTGGGCATAGGCGCGAATACGGCCATCTTCAGTTTGGTCGACGCGATCGTGCTGCGGCCGCTGCCGATCGAGCGGCCGAGCCAAGTCGTCTTCCTGATCTCGTCATGGAAGGGCGGGGCGCACAGAACAGCTTTTTCTTATCCCGATTCCCGGGACATTCAGCAACAGACGGCGAACATCTTCTCGGGCGTGACGGCGAGCCAACCATACGAGATGGATGGCTTAAGCGAACGCAGCAAAAGCCAGCCTATGTGGACCAGCTACGTCACCGGCAACTTTTTTGAGGTTATGGGAGTCCGGCCGGCGCTGGGGCGATTCATTCTTCCGTCAGAGGGGAGCGCGAAAGGAACCGATCCGGTTCTGGTGATCAGCTATGCGTATTGGAAGTCGCGCTTCAACGGCGACCCGAAGATCGTCGGAGAAAAAGTGACGGTGAACGGGCATCCGATGACGATTGTTGGCGTTGCGCCGGAAGGTTTTCACGGCCTCACTGCGCTAATCGACACGCAGGGTTACATGCCGCTGGGCATGGCCGTGACAATGAACGATGCCTCCGCGGATTTCTTCACCAATCGCCGCGACGGCGGCCTCGCCGTGGTGGCGCGACTGCGGCGCGGAGTCAACCTGGAGCTTGCGCAGTCGGCACTGCAAGTAGTGGCGCAACGCCAGGTGCGGCAGCATCCGGAGCTAGCCGGCCTGCTGAGTTATCGCGCGTTGTATCTGGGACCGGCCGGGCTCGCGATCAATCCGGGACATCCGGAGACCCTGACCCTAGTCAGCGCGTTGTTTCTCGCGCTTGCGGGATCGGTGCTGCTGCTGGCTTGCATGAACATTGCGAATCTTCTGCTCGTGCGATCGGATTCGCGACAGCGGGAGATGGCCATGCGCAGCGCGCTGGGGGCGACGCGCGCGCGCCTGATTCGACATCTTCTAACGGAAAGTGTCCTGGTGGCGCTGCTGGGCGGCGCCGCGGGAGTGCTTCTGGGCCTTGCCGCAAGCGGAGCGATCACCTCGATACCCCTGCATTCGCCATTGCCCATCGTTTTCGATTTTCGGTTCGACTGGCGGGTGTTCACTTACGCGTTTGCAGCGGCACTCCTGACGGGCATTCTGGTCGGCATTACGCCTGCGTTACGCGCGGCGCGATGCAACGTGAGCGAAGTTCTGCACGAGGGCGGGCGCACCGCAACCCCGGGCCGGAACCGCGTGAGGAGTGCGCTGGTGGCCGTGCAGGTTGGCGGCTCGCTGATGCTGCTGATCGTGGCGGGCCTTTTCGTGCGCAGCCTGGGACACGTCGAGCAAATGGATCTGGGATTCGATCCGAACGGCGTTTTGAACGCAACGCTTGATCCGCACGAGGCCGGGTACGATGCGGCGCAAGAGCAGGCCTTTCTTCACACCGTGCTGCAACAGGCGCGGCATCTGCCCGGCGTGGAGTCGGCAAGTCTGGCGTCTTCGGTTCCCATGGGCTACTACAACGATGCTACCGCGATAGTGATCAACGGATACCAGCCGCCGGCCAACGCGCCGCGGCCTTACGCCTTTGATAACGCCATATCACCGGGGTATTTCGCGACCATGCGCATTCCCCTGCTGCGTGGCCGCGACTTCCTGGACTCAGACGCACGAGATTCGTTGCGCGTTGCGATCATCAGCGAGGGCATGGCCGAGCGATATTGGCA
>JBJKQB010000393.1:0-3448 GCA_046705825.1 Candidatus Acidiferrales bacterium | reverse complement strand
TGCCATCGCTGACCAGGATCTTTCCGCGCAGGCGCCCGTTGATCTGCACGGGAATCTCGATCTGCTCTTCCTTGGTCAAGTCCTCGCGATACTCGGGCCATCGTTCCTTGGAGAGCCCGCCGGAATAACCGAGCATCTGCCACAGCTCTTCGGCGATGTGGGGAGCCATGGGCGAGAGCATGACCACAAAAGCGCACAGCGCGCGCTTCAGGATCAGCGGCGAGACGTCGACGTCGAGCGGCTCCTGGTCATGGATGTCGTTCAGGAGTTGCATAAGCGAAGCGACGGAAGTGTTGAAGTGCCAGCGTGTCTCGAAGTCGTGGGTCACGCGCTTGAGGGTCTGGTGGGTCCTGCGCACCAAGATTTTTTCCTTTGCGCTGGAACTGCTCATGTCCGTTTGCTTGGACAGATCGAAGGGCATCTCGCGGACGCGCTCCGCGTATTTGGCCACGAGGCGATAAATCTTGCTCAGAAAGCGCGCCGAGCCCTCGATGGCCTCCTCGCTCCACTCCAAATCTTTTTCCGGCGGGGCGGCGAAAAGGGTGTAGACGCGTCCGGTATCGGAGCCGTATTTGTCGGCCATTTCGACCGCGCCCACCACGTTGCCGCGCGATTTGGACATGGCCACGCCGCCCTTGAGCACCATGCCTTGGGGGAACAATCGGGCAATGGGCTCGTCGTGGTTCACGAGCCCGAGGTCGCGCATGACTTTGCAGAAAAATCGGGAATAGAGCAGGTGCAGGATGGCGTGTTCGATTCCGCCGATGTACTGGTCGATGGTGAACCAGTAGCGGACGATGTTCTTGTCGAAGGGTGCGCGCTCGTTCTTGGGGTCGGTGTAGCGATAGAAGTACCAGGAGGAATCGACGAAGGTGTCCATGGTGTCCGTCTCGCGGTGCGCCGGGCCGCCGCACTTCGGGCAGACGGTGTGGACGAATTGCGGATCGCTGGCCAGAGGCGACTGCCCTTGCCCGGTCAGCTTCACATTTTCGGGCAGGCGCACGGGCAACTGATCGTCGGGTACGGGGACGATTCCGTCTTTCTCGCAAAAAATCACGGGGATGGGCGTGCCCCAGTAGCGCTGGCGCGAAATGCCCCAATCCTTCAGGCGGTAGGTGGTTTCGCCAAAACCGAAGCCTTTGGCCTGTGCGTCGGCAGTCATGCGCTCGATGGCCTGTTCCGAGGTGAGCGCGTCGTACGGCCCCGAATTCACCAGGCGGCCGTATTCGGTGTAGGCCTCGGTCATCTGTTCCGCGCGCACGGGGGCTTCCTGCAGCGGCTGAATGACGATCTTGACCGGCAAATGATATTTTTCGGCGAACTCGTAATCGCGCTGGTCGTGTGCCGGAACAGCCATGACCGCGCCCGTGCCGTATTCGGCGAGAACGAAATTGGCCACCCAGATGGGGACCTGCTCGCCTGAGAACGGATTCACCGCGAAGCGCCCGGTGAAGAAACCTTCCTTCTCGGCGGTGGCCACGTCGGCCGCTTTCGTGGACTTCTGGCGCATGGCCTTGAGCTGAGTCTCCATCCACGAGCGCCCGGGAACGCCGTCGAGCAGTTTTTCGAGCTGCGGATGCCCGGCGGAAAGCACCAGGGCGGAGACGCCATAAATGGTGTCTACGCGGGTGGTGAACACCTCGAAGGACATGCCGTCCTTATTCGCGACATCGAAGCGCACGCGCGTGCCGCGCGATTTGCCGATCCAGTTGCGCTGCATGGCCAGGACGCGCTCGGGCCAGCCGTCGCCGAGCTGTTTCATATCGTCCAGCAACGCATCCGCGTAGTTCGTGATGCGCCAGAACCACTGCTCCAGCTCGCGGCTCTCCACTTCCGTCGTTTCATGGCGCCAGCAAAAGCCGTCGATCACCTGCTCGTTGGCCAGGACCGTTTCGCACTGCGGGCACCAGTTCACCTTGCTCTTCTTGCGGTAGGCGATTCCCTTCTCCAGCATGCGCAGGAAGAACCACTGATTCCAGCGGTAGTAGTCGGGCTCGCAGGTGGAAATTTCGCGGCGCCAGTCGTAGCTGAAGCCGAAGCGGCGGAGGACGCGGCGGAACTCGACGATGTTCGCGTTGGTCCACTCGCGCGGATGCGTTTGGTTCTTAATGGCGGCATTTTCCGCGGGCAGACCGAAGGCGTCCCAGCCCATGGGGTGCAGCACGTTGAAGCCGCGCATGCGCTTGTAGCGAGCCACCGCGTCGCCAATGGTGTAGTTGCGCATGTGGCCCATGTGGAGCGTGCCGGAAGGATAGGGCAGCATCTCGAGGAGATAGTATTTCGGGCGCGAGTCGTCGCAATCCTTCGCGTCGAAGGCACCCTGCTCGGCCCAAATCTTCTGCCACTTGGCTTCAATTGCCTGCGCGTCGTATTCCGCCACTCTTTCTATTCCTCATCCTTTCCGCTTGCCTTCATCCTTAGGGCTTGTGCTGTTCCTGATTGGATTCGCAGCCACAGCGCTTGATTCAACCGGACACGGCATCGACGAGCCCTTGCGGGATCATCGCCGCTTGCTTCGTCGAGTTCGTTTGGGTCGCTTGGCTGCACGACCACGGCTCTTTCGCGGCTTCATCCCGTCTTTGCCGGTTGCGATCACCGTTTTGCCGACCAGCTTCCACAAGAGCGCAACATTCCGCCGGTCATCTCCCGGCCGGTCGATGGGGGTTTCGGCGATGAAGGCCTTACCGGCCAGCAGCGGATGATTCAGGATCGCGCGAAACGCTTCCAGCCCGATCTTGCCTTTGCCGATATGCTCATGGCGGTCGAGGCGCGATCCCAGCGCGGTTTTTGAATCGTTGACGTGAATCACAGGGATGCGGTCGAGCCCGACGGCCGAGTTCAGAGCCGCCAGCGTGGCTTCTACGCCCGCCGATTTGCGAATATCCCAACCGGAAGCGAACAGGTGCGCTGTATCGACGCACACGCCCAGCGGCAAATCGGGACAGGCGTCCAGAATGGCCTTGAGTTCCTCGAAACGGGAGCCGAGCGAGGCGCCGTTGCCCACGGTGTTTTCGAGCAGAATGCGCAGATCGCCAAGCTTGAGGCCGCGCGTTGCCTGGCGCAGGCCCTGCACGATGGCCGCGATGGCAGCCTGCCTGGTTGCGTCGCGGCCGCTTCCCGGATGCGCGACCAGGTAATCCGCGCCAAGGGCGATGGCCCGAACCAGTTCCTGGTGAAACGCCTGAACGGAGCGCGTGCGCAGCACTGGATTCGGAGAAGCGAGGTTGATCAGATAATTGTCGTGGATCACGAGCGGGCCGAGACCGAGCTCCTTGCGCCGTTCGCGAAATCTTTTGGCGTCTGCGTCGCTCACGCGGGAGGTTCCGCGCTGCCACATGCGCGGGCTGGCGGAGAAAATCTGCAGCGTGTTGGCGCCCAGGCCGTGAGCCAGGTCGAGCGCGCCCACTACGTCGCCCGCAATGGAGGTGTGGATTCCGATGCGGATGCT
>JBJKQB010000392.1:0-5795 GCA_046705825.1 Candidatus Acidiferrales bacterium | reverse complement strand
TCGTTTGCCGTCTCGGGCGCGGCGAGCGTTCAGCGAAACAAAACCGAAATAGGCGAAGCAAAAGCTAATCGCAACGCTGGCCAATTCAAAAACAACTCTATCTCGCTGCAAACACAGGAGAAAGCATTTTCTAACCGCAACTCAAACGGTCTTTCGCCTTCGCTTCATCTTCGCCTCCAGCCCGGTCCTGGTACCTGACTACCGTCACGAGCGGCCCATTCCTTCTCTCTCCCCGCGCCAAGTCACAGACGCCACAATCGCCACCGCTAGAATCCCGCAAATCACGGCTAGAGACAGACCCGCCGACAGGCTGATATAAAAACTCAGCGCCATCTTGACCCCCGCAAAGACCAGAATCAGCGCAACGGCTTGATGCAGGTAGCGGAACCGGGGGAAAATTCCGGCCACAGCCAGGTAGAGCGCGCGGAGTCCCAGCACCGCAAACGCGTTCGACGAATACGCGATGAATGTGCTGCGCGTGATCGACAGCACCGCCGGAATCGAATCGGCGGCAAAGATGATGTCCATTCCTTCCAGCACGACCAAAGCCACGAACAGCGGCGTCGCGTTCCACTTCCCGTTTTCGCGAAGGAAGAACCGCCCGCCGTCGTAGCGGTCCGTAACGGGAAGAATCTTCTGAGCGAATCGCAGGATCCAGCTCTTTTCCGGACGCACCATCCGTTCGCCGGGAAACAGCATGTGAATTCCCGCAACGAAGAGAAAAGCGCCCAGCACGTAGGCGAAGCCATGGAACAGGTTCAGGAGCTTGATGCCTACGATCACGAAGGCCGCGCGCAGCAACAGCGCACCTACAATCCCGCCGTACAGTGCCTTCCCCTGAAACTCCACAGGGACGCGCAGAGCCGCAAAAATCAGCAGGAAAACGAATATGTTGTCCAGGCTGAGGGATTTTTCGAGAACGTAGCCTGCCAGGTATTCGGTTCCGGAACTTGCCCCGAGCGACCAGTAGACCCATGCGCCGAACGCCAGCGAAAGCGCGATCCAGCACGCGCTCTCGACCAGGGCGCGACGCACCGAGATGCGCATCGCACGCCGGTGAAAAATCACCTGGTCCACGACGAGCGCCGCGGCGATTGTGCCGCCAAAAACGATCCAGTCCTGCGCCGAAGTCGGAGTCATTCCGCGAGATCAGGGAAGGCGTTTCGAGTGTATAACACGCCACGATTCTCCGTGTGATTTTCCGTTTGCCGCATTCAGCACTGTCCTCATCCGTGGGACAGCCGCGAGCGACCTGCTGCGTTTTCGCGGCATCGCCCCGAAAAAGTTTAAATTCGAGGTTGTAGATCGCATTTGCTTTACTACAATGGCTGTTCTTGCGCTTCGCGGCTTGGAAATGATCGCGGCGAGGCTGGCGAAGGTGAACGTAATCCCAACGCAGTTGAGGTAGAGTTCGTGGCCGAGGAGAAACCATCCGTCCAGCGGGTGGACCAGTTCATCCTGGAGCAGATCGACACAGTTCCTCATCTCGAGGCGTTACTGCTCGCGTGGAAACGGCGCTCCAATATCTGGTCTGTTGACGCCATGGCTGCCGAACTGTACGTGCCCTCCGAACAAGCCGCCAGGATTCTCCGCGACCTCACCGCCAAGGGGTTCCTCCAGGAAAGTGTCCAATCCGCCGCGCAGTACGAATACATATCTTCCGAGGATCAGGACCGCTTGATGGCCCAGGTCGATATCACCTATCGCCACGAATTGATCCGCATATCGCATATGATTCACGCCAAAGCTCCATCGGCCCTGCGGGATTTCGCCCGTGCGTTTCGCTTCACAAAGGAGAAAGAGTGATGGGACCCGCTGTCTACATTCTCGGCTCGCTCACCACGCTGGCCTGTGGCGTTCTGCTGCTGCGCGGGTACTTCCGCGGCGCCAACAAGCTCCTGCTGTGGAGCGCAATCTGCTTCCTGGGTTTGGCGGTCTCGAACTTCCTGGTGTTCGTCGACCTCGTGCTGCTGCCGAACGTCGACCTCTATCTCTGGAGGCTCCTGGTGGCAGCGATTGCTATGACGGCTCTGATGTACGGTCTGATCTGGGAGAGCGAATAATGAGAATCGAATCGTTCCTGCTGGGACTCATCGCCGTCACGTCGCTGATGGCTGGGCTGTTCTTCATGAAGTTCTGGCGGCGCACGCGTGATTCGCTTTTCCTCGCCTTTGCCATCGCTTTCTTCATTGAAGGAGCAAACCGGGTCGCCAGCCTCAACGCCGGCCCGAACGAGGGTACCCCTTGGATCTATACCGTTCGCTTGTTCGCTTTCCTCATTATCCTTGGGGGTATTCTTTATAAGAACTACGGCACGCGCCGCGCTGCGGCACGCTCCGCATCGTCGGAGTCCAAGAATTCCGGCACGGGACAGCTCTCGCCACCCTGAGGGTTTCCGTGGGCGGCGCTAAAGCCTGTGTGCTCAAAAGCATACGAGGCCGTGACGTAGGACACTAACAAACCCCGCCACTTTCGCTATTCTGAGCCCCGCACTAGGGAGCTCGCCATGAGTCCGTTAAGCCGCATTTTGGAGGAAGAAATGGGCGCTCGTACCGAGCGCGTGGGCCTGCGAGGCATGAATCTCCTCGACACCCCCTTGATGAACAAAGGGACCGCGTTCTCTTTGGAAGAGCGCGCCGCCTTTGGGCTGGCCGGCCTGCTGCCGCCGCAAATCGAATCGCTCAACGAGCAAGCCGCGCGCGCCTATGAAGCGTACCGCCGCAAGAACGATGATCTGGAGCGCCACATCTATTTGCGCGCGCTGCAGGACACCAACGAAACGCTTTTCTATCGCGTGGTCAGCGATCACATCGAGGAACTGATGCCGGTTGTGTACACGCCGGTGGTCGCGCTCGGATGCCAGCACTTCAGCCAGATTTATCGCCGGCCCCGGGGCCTGTTCATTTCCTATCCCCTGCGCGACCGCATTCCCGATCTGCTGCGCAACCGGCCAAACGTCGACGTGGACATCATTGTGGTCACCGACGGCGAGCGCATCCTGGGTATCGGAGATCAAGGCGTGGGCGGTATGGGCATTCCCATCGGCAAGCTCTCGCTTTATTCGCTGATCGGCGGCATTCACCCCGCGCGAACGCTTCCCATTGTGCTGGATGTGGGAACGAATAATCAGGACCGCTTGAAAGCGCCCGAGTACCTCGGATGGCGCCACGAGCGCGTATCCGGCGACGCCTACTATGAGTTCGTGAATTTGTTCGTGCAGGCGCTCAAGCACGAACTGCCCCGCACGTGCCTGCAATGGGAAGATTTTGCCAACCCGCACGCGCGCCCCTTGCTCGAACGCTACCGCGACCAGTTGCTGACCTTCAACGACGACATTCAGGGCACTGCCGCCGTCGTGCTGGGCGCTCTGATCGGAGCGATCAAGGCCTCCGGCGCCGGCATGAAAGAACAGGAGATTGTGTTCTTCGGGGCGGGGGCCGCCGGAATCGGCGTGGCGGATTATCTGCGGGAAGCTTTAGCGCAAAGCGGGCTATCGGCAGAGGAAGCGCGGCGGCGGATTTGGATCGTCAACCGCGGCGGCGTGCTGCACAGCGAGCGCAAAGATCTTTCGCCGGAGCAGCGCGTCTATGCGCAGCCGATCGAACGAATGGCCTCGTGGCAGCGCACGCCGGAGGGCAAAGTGGACCTGGAGACCGTCGTCCGCAACGTGCGGGCCACGATCCTCATCGGCCTTTCTACCGTTCGTGACTCGTTCACCGAACCCATCGTTCGCGAGATGGCGCGCAAAGTCGAAAGGCCCATCATTTTCCCTCTATCGAATCCAACGGACCGCTCCGAAGCGATCCCCTCCGACTTGCTCGCCTGGAGCGACGGACGAGCGCTGATCGCTACGGGCTCGCCGTTCCCGGCGGTGGACTTCCGCGGCCGCAGGATTCCCATCGCGCAGTGCAATAACGTCTATATCTTTCCGGCGGTAGGGCTCGGCCTGGTTGCGGCTGGCGCGCGCCGCGTCACAGATAAAATGATGATCGCTGCGGCCCGCGCACTCGGCGAGAATTCTCCCGCTCTGCGCGATCCAGCGGAACCATTGCTTCCTTCGTTGAAGGATTTGCGCCGCGTGGCGAGAGACATTGCCTTCGCCGTGGGACAGGAAGCGCAGCACAGCGGAGGAGCGCAGCCTATGCCGCCCGAAGAACTGCGCGACCGTATTGCCGCCACGCAGTGGACGCCGGAGTACCCGCGGCTGATTCCCGCGGACGCCTGATTGGCTTTGCTGCGCCCGGATGTAACCGTACGCGCACCAAACCGATAGCTCGCGATCTCCAGGCATCTATCCGCGGGCTGCGCCACGCGCCGTTTGCGCCTGTCCTCGGCAGTCTGCGTGGCCGCAATGGCAATCGCTGTCCGAAGCGCGAATGGATTCCTCGCACTGCGGGCTGCAATACTCGCCTGACGTCACCGTGCAGGAACACGCCGGATTTGCACATTGTTTTTGATTCTTCTGAGCCATTTTCTCCTCCAAGCCGGTTGATCGCTCGTATCTTTGGGGGATTCGCAACGGAGCGGGCGGGAAAAGCAAAGTTCTGAGCCCATGAGCGCGTCGAGACGCTCGAAAAAGCTCAATAGCCGATTTGAACTTTTGCGGCGCGCGGTTTTTTGCGGCACTCTTCGTGCCCGCACTCGCAATGGGTGCTTTTGGTGTGGCCGGCTGCCTCCGCCTCACACTCGACGCTGCAATACTTGTCTGAAGTGACCGTGCACGAACAGAGCGGGTTCGCGCATCGCTGCTCGGCTTTGGCTTGTGCCATTTTTCACCTGGGGAATTTTGGTGGGGCTCTTCACGTTGCCGGCGGGAGCATGTGCGTTTGTTGCCTCGCGGTTGTGTACGGGAACGAGCCCCTCTCTAAAGCTAGGCGAGCGAACGAAAGCGGGCCATCGGGTCTAGCGCGTAGAGGAAAATCGGCAAGTAATGTAGCTCGTCCGCCTGTACGCCGTAGAACAGCAGGTCTTCGTTATTCAGCGTGCGGTGAGGCGATAGAGCGCTGACGCGTGCGCAGGCAACATAACTGAAACGGACCCAGCTGAACCGATGCCTTTGCGTTCCCACAGATCGCGCAGCCGATACTTCGATCCGCGCAGTCCCAATTCCTTCCAGGAATATCGGAGCGTCTGCGGCGCATCCTGTCGATTGAACAGCGCCAAATAATAGCCGGCTTCCGATTCCGGCCGCGCCAGCCAAACAGCAGCTTTGCCTGCATCGATCACCGCGCGGTTATCGCGGGAGTGCTGGTCGACCGCAAGCACTTCCGGATTCGTGAGCAGCGATTCGGTCCATGGATCGAGCGCGGTAAGATTCCCGCCCACGACCAGCGGCGAACGGAAAATCGACCACAGCGTGATCAGGGTGCGCTGCTCTTCGTGTGTCAAGCGTGTCTCGCGTGCCTGGCCCCATCCCGGCGAGGGCTCGAGCCGCCCAATCGGCAGCATGTCCGCGTCCGGCCAATGACCGGGGCCCGAGTATTTCTCCCATTCCGAGGCGCGCGCGAATTGATTGCCCGGACCCTGCGGGAAAGTCGTCGAAGTTTGCCAGACATCCCATATGTCGTCCGAGATGCGCCACATTTGCGCGTATCGCTGAAACGCTTCGGCCTTTTCCAGCGGCGCCGGACCCGGCGACAGGCTCAATACCATTGGGCGCCCGGATTTACGGATGGCTTCGGCCAGCATGCGGATGTCTGCGCCCTTGTACGGATGGCTCGCAATGCAGTCCACCTTCAGGAAATCCACGCCCCAGCTCGCATACAGGCGAATGATGGAATCGTAGTAAGCCTGTG
>JBJKQB010000391.1:0-6977 GCA_046705825.1 Candidatus Acidiferrales bacterium | reverse complement strand
GGCGTGTTGTATGGCGTGAGCGCGTCCGATCCTGTGTCATTTGGCGGCGCGGCGGTGGCGTTGATTCTCGTGGCGCTGGCGGCGAGCTACGTACCGGCGCGGCAGGCGACGCGCGTCGATCCCATGGTGGCGTTGAGATACGAATAGGACGCATGGATGCAAGGAAGCAAGGAGGCAAGGAAGCAAAGAAGCACGGCCGGCGCCGCCGTGCTCCGATACATTCCTGGTTAATGGCTTCCTGCCGAAATCCCGCGTTCGACGGGTGGGAAAAATGTGTGCGTGCGCGGTATGCTCGATAGCGCATGATCGATATTCATTGTCACATTCTGCCGCAGCTGGACGACGGCGCGGAATCCATGGACGAAGCCTGCGCCATGGCGGAAATGGCGATAGCCGACGGAATCACGCACATCATCGGAACGCCGCACGCGACCGAGGCGTACGCCTTCAAGCCCGAAACGATCCGGCAGCGCTGCGCGGAGCTGCAGGCGCGTTTCGAAGGGCGGCTCACGCTGGCGAGCGGCTGCGATTTCCATCTGAGTTTTGAAAACCTGCAGGACATACGGCGCGAAGCCACGCGCTACACGCTGAATCAGAGAAATTATCTGCTGGTGGAATTCGCGGATTATTCGATTCCGCCGTCGATGGACCAGGCGTTGCACGAACTGCAGCTTGCGGGACTCAATCCGGTGATCACGCATCCGGAGCGCAATCCGCTGATCCGGGCGCAACCCGAGCGGCTGTTCGCGTGGCTGCAGCGAGGCCTCTACGTGCAGGTGACCGCCGGGGCGCTGCTGGGGAGATGGGGAACGGCCGCCAGGGAAGCGGCGGAGCGCTGGCTGGATGGAGGCGCCGTCCATTTCGTGGCGAGCGATGCACACAACGTGACGTCGCGGCCGTTGAAGCTGAGCGAGGCGTTTAAGGCGATTGCCAGCAGGAATGGGGAAAGCGTGGCGCGCGCGCTGCTGGTCGAAAATCCGCTGGCGGCGTTCGAAGGGCGCCCGCTGCCGTACGTCCCCGAATTGAGCGAGGAGTTCGCGCCGCAAGGCGGAGGGCAGCGGAAGAAGCGACGGAAGAGATTCTGGTTTTTCTGAGGGCCGAATTACAACGAATTTCGCAACGCGAAATTCATCGTGGGTAGCAGGAATCGGGTTGCGGAATCCTCTGAGCGGAAGCATCATCTAAATCCATCTGAAACGTTTACAGCCCCGCCCAGCTGTGGAGGAAACATGGCTTCCATTCCGGTACCGAGCGTGCTGGACCCGCGCACGCAGGCGTTCCCCGTTCTGAGCGAGCCGCAGATTCAGCGAATTCGCGCGCTGGCCAAAGTGCGGCGCGTGGAAGCCGGGGAAATCCTGTTTGAGCCCGACGACACCGAAACGCCGTTCTTCGTGCTGCTTTCCGGGAGCATGGAAATCGCGCAGCCGGACCTGCAGGGCGAGCGGCCCATCGCGAAGCATGAAGCGGGCGAGTTCACCGGCGAAACCAACATGATTTCGGGCCGGCGCAGCCTGGTGCGCGGGCGCGTGACTTCGCCCGGTGAATTCCTGGAGTTGAGCGGCGAGGGACTGCGCTCGCTGATCGCCAAAGACTCGGAGTTGAGCGAGATCTTCATGCGCGCGTTCATCCTGCGCCGGCTGGAGCTGATCAAGAGCAGCGCCGGAAACATCATTCTCATGGGTTCGCGACACTGCGCCGGCACGCTGCGGCTGCGCGAGTTTCTGACGCGGAACGGGCATCCGTACACCTACGTGGACCTGGACAAGGACAAGGCGTCGCAGGAATTGCTGGACCGCTTTCAAGTGAAGATGGAGGAAGTGCCGGTGGTGATTTGCCACGGGACGACGGTGATGAAGAACCCGTCGATTCAGAAGCTGGCGGATTGCCTGGGGTTTAACCTCAACATCGACACGACGCAGATCCGCGATCTGATCATTGTGGGCGCGGGGCCGTCGGGGCTGGCTGCGGCCGTTTACGCCGCTTCGGAAGGGCTGGACGTGCTGGTGATCGAAACGATGTCGCCGGGAGGGCAGGCGGGGTCGAGCTCGAAAATCGAGAATTACCTCGGGTTTCCGACGGGAATTTCGGGGCAGGAACTGGCCGCGCGCGCGACCACGCAGGCGGAGAAATTCGGGGCGAAGATGATGGTGGCGCACGACGTGGTGAAGCTGGATTGCGCGAAGCGTCCGTACAAAGTGCTGCTGGACAACGGGAACGAACTGGCGGCGCGCGCGATCGTGATTGCGACGGGCGCACAGTACAACAAGGTGGGGCTAGCCAATGTGGAGAAGTTCGAAGGGCAAGGAATTTATTACGGCGCGACGTACATGGAAGCGCAGCTGTGCGAGCAGGAAGACATCATCGTGATTGGCGGGGGGAACTCGGCGGGGCAAGCGGCCGTGTATCTGTCGCAGACGGCGCGCAAGGTGCACATGCTGGTGCGCTCGGGTCAGCTGTCGGACACGATGTCGCGCTATTTGATCCGGCGCATCGAAGAGAACCCCGCGATCGAACTGCTTTACCACACGGAAATCGTGGCGCTGGATGGCGGCATGCATCTGGAGCGTGTGACCTGGCGCGACAAAAAGACGGGCGAGACGTCGGTGCGCGATATTCGGCACGTTTTCATCATGGCGGGCGCGTCGCCGCGAACCGCGTGGCTGCGAGACTGCGTGGCGCTCGACGAAAAGGGATTCATTCTTACCGGGCGCGATCTGGACCTGGTCCGGAATGGCCACCGCTGGACGCTGGAGCGGGCGCCGCAAATGCTGGAGACGAGTTTGCCGGGCGTGTTCGCGGTGGGGGATGTGCGCTCGGGGAACGTGAAGCGGGTGGCGTCGGCGGTGGGCGAGGGAGCGATCGCGATCCACCTGGTGCATCGCGCGCTCGCCGAAGTCTAAGGCGAGCGGCGCAGGACGAAGGCGACCGAGACGCGCTCAGATTGCGCGGGAAAGCTGTGCCTGCGGCGTGACGTTTGGCGCAGCCGCAAAAGATTCACTTGGAGGCGGCCCCGCGCGGCGATAAAATCGAAATTGTTCGTGGGCTGCATCCCGATTAGGGAGCGGCACCGGGGGCAAAAATGAGCGCCATACCTGTCGCGGGCGGCGGAAAGGTCACCGTTCCCGAGATCCTCTCCTGGAAGAATTCCTCCGCAGGGCCGTCCGAAACCAAGGAAACGAAGAAAATCACATGCTTGACGGCGTACGACTATCCGTCGGCGCGCCTGTTGGACGAGGCGGGCGTGGACATCCTGCTGGTGGGCGATTCGCTGGCGATGGTCACGCTGGGCTACGACAACACGCTGCCGGTGACGCTCGACGAAATGCTGGTGCACCTGCGCGCGGTGCAGCGCGGCACGCGGCGAGCGCTGCTGGTGGCGGACATGCCGTATGGGAGCTATCACGTCTCGGCGGATGAGACCGTGCGCAACGCGCTTCGCCTGGTGAAGGAAGGCGGCGCGGAAGCGGTGAAGATCGAGGGCGGCGAGCGGCGCATGGAGTTGATCGCGCGCCTGGTCGAGGCGGAAATTCCGGTGATGGGGCACGTGGGGCTGACGCCGCAGTCGGTCCACGCCATGGGCGGTTTTCACGTGCAGGGGAAATCGGCGGAGGCGGCGCGGCAACTGGAGCGCGACGCGCGAGCGGTCGAGGCGGCGGGCGCGTTTTCGATCGTGCTGGAGTCGATGCCGCGCGAAGTGGCGGAGCGGGTTACGAAGGCGCTGCGCATCCCGACGATTGGAATCGGCGCAGGGCCGGACTGCGACGGCCAAGTGCTGGTCTATCACGATCTGGTGGGGCTGACCCTGGGCCACCGGCCGAAATTCGCGCGCCCCTACGCGAATCTTGCGTCGGAGATTTCGCGCGCCGCATCCGATTACTGCGCGGACGTTCGCGCCGGGCGGTTCCCGTCGGATGCGGAGTCGTACCACTCTCCGGCGGAAATTCACAAAGAATTGGTCCGGCCGCGCGAGTAACGGCCGATCGACCCGATCGAAATTGATGCTCCGGGGCGAAGGGGCGAAGCATCACTGCTTTTCTTTTGCAGCCTCCCTTGGCGCTTCGAAACTGGATCTGCGAACTGGCATGGCTATGGCTGCCTTGCTGGCGGGCGTCGAAGATAAGTCAGAAACGCCGGAAAGATGCCGGCGCTACGAACGGCGCTTTCGAATTTCGGGTTCCGGGTTTCGCATTTCGGGTTTTGGGGAAGGGGGCAACGGCCATGACGGTGGATGATTTTCGCACGCTGTACGCGTACAACTCCTGGGCCAACCGCCGCACGCTCGATTCCTGCGCGGCGCTGGCGCCGGAACAATTCACGCGCGATATGGGATCGAGTTTTCGTTCGGTGCGCGACACACTGGCGCATATCTACGGCGCGGAATGGGTTTGGCTGGAACGCTGGCACGGGCGAATTCCGACGGCGCTGCCTTCCGCGGCGGATTTTCCCGATCTGCAGACGCTGCGAGCGCGCTGGGAAGCGCTCGATCGCGAGCGGCGGGATTACATCAATTCGCTGACGCCGGCTGAATTGCAGCGAATCATCAAGTACAAGAACACGAAGGGAACGCCGTTCGAGGGGCAACTCGAGCCGATGCTCAACCACGTACTGCACCACAGCACGTATCATCGCGGGCAGGTGGTGACCCTGCTGCGCCAGCTGGGCGCGAAGCCCGTGGATACGGGGCTGATCGCGTTCTATCGCGAGCGCGCGGCGCAGCCGATCGCGTAACGATTTCCGAAACTAGAGCCAGCGGATGGAGGCGGTCTCGCTCGCCTCCGTGGCGTGCACGCGGCTGTGTGGGGTGTCCCGCGCGGCGCTCCTGGAGCGGGTCCGGCGAGTGCAGATGTGCTCGCGGCCCTGCTTCATGTGTAACGGCAGCGTGTGCACAGATTGACAGCGAGGGACGCGCTCGATAGAATTGCAGGTTTTCGGTGGGCTGAAGTAGCTCAGTGGGGATTCGAACCATGGATAAGAAACGCCTCGACTACTACAAGAAGAAACTGACCGCGCGCCGCGAAGAGCTGCTCCGCGGCATCGCACGAACCCAGCAGGAAGGACGCGAAGCGGACGAAGATCCGACCGTGGACCTTGCCGACAAGGCCGCCAACTCCTACACCAAGGAATTCTTGTTCGGCCAAACGCACAACGACCGCACTCTTCTGCAGCTGGTCGACGACGCTCTCAACCGTATTCGCGACAACGCCTTCGGCGAGTGCATCTCCTGCCACCAGGAACTGCAGCAAAAGCGGCTGGAAGCCGTGCCTTGGACGCGCTACTGCATCGCTTGCCAGGAAAAGATGGAACAAGGGCTGCTGTAAGGCGCCAGCGGGCGGGCTGAGGCGCCTCATTTCGTCGCGCCGAAGGCGCGCAGCGGCTCTCTCACCGCGGATTCCGTAGTTCTACGGACTTTTTTAAGCCACAGAGTTGAGCTAGCTTCTGCCCGTATATTCCGGAGAAGCGAGCTTGCGGGTTCGAAGTGTCGCCGATGCGCTGTCCGCCGTGTTGTTTCCGGCGCCCTGCCGGATTTGCGGCGGCCTGCTGACCACCGCCAGCCTGATCCCAGTCTGCGACAACTGCCTTGGCAGCTTCCAGGCGATTGGCCCGCCGATGTGCCAGTGCTGCGGTCGGCCGTTCGTTTCGCCGGTGGCAGCTCAGGCCGCGCAGCCGATGTGTCGTTTGTGCCGAACCGGGGCGTACGCATTCGACCAGGCGCGCAGCTATGGCGCCTACGACGATGCGCTCTCCAGCGCGGTGGTTCTGCTGAAGTATGAAGGGGTCCGGCGGCTGGGCGCTTGGTTCGCGGGGCGCCTGGCGGAGCTGGTCAAAGGGTGCGCGGAGGAGTGGCGCGCCAATATGGTCATTCCTGTGCCGCTGCACGCCGGGCGGCTGCGCGAGAGGGGCTACAACCAGGCGGAACTGATCGCAAAGCCGCTGGCCAAGAAGCTCGGGTTGCCCTTTGGAAGCTGCCTGCTGGTGCGGACCAAGCCGCGGCCCGCGCAGCTGATTCTTTCCCGGAGCGAGCGATGGACCTCCGTCCGTGGCGCGTACGCTACGCGCCCGGGGGCGCGAGTTGACAACCTGCGCATTCTGCTGGTAGATGATGTATTGACGACCGGCGCCACGCTGGATGCATGTTCCAGGGCGCTGAAGAAAGCCGGAGCTGCCGCCGTCTTTGCGGCGACGGTAGCGCGGGTGGTTCCAGGGTGGTCGCGCGCGGGTGCGCTGGCCCAGCAACCCACTGAAACGAGTGAAACCGTTCCGGCCGATCCGGCATCTTTGTAGTAGCAGGTGAGGTGGGTCTTCTTCGATCGGACGGATTCGAACAGAATGAGCAAAGGGCTCCAGGGTGGTTTACGCCCCCGGCCTAGACTTGGGCACGGAGGCGTAGTTGCGGGCCCGCCGCTGGCCAAACCTGCGCCTTCTTCCCCCGCTTCACGTCCTTCCGTCATGCAAGCTCCTGTTTTGGTTTTGAACGCGACCTTCGAACCGATCAATGTCACAGCGGTGCGCCGCGCTCTCGTCCTGATGCTGAAGGGAGTGGCGCAGGCGGAAGAGACCACACCGTCGGAGGTGCACTCGAGTTCGAGGGCGGTGCCCGTGCCCTCCGTGATTCGATTGCTCAGCTACCGGCACATTCCGCAGCAGAGCCGCGCGCTCTCACGGAAAAACATCCTGCTGCGCGACCGCAACACATGCCAGTTCTGCGGGAATTCGTTTCCGGCGGCCGAGCTGACGCTGGATCACGTGCTGCCGCGCTCGCGGGGCGGACGATCGTCCTGGGAGAATCTGGTGGCTTGCTGCTATGCCTGCAACAACTCGAAGGGCGACCGCACGCCGGAAGAGGCAGGGCTGAAGCTGCAACGGCGGCCGCGTCCATTTACGCTGCACACTTCGCGGCAACTGATGCGTTTGATCGGGCACCGCGATGAGAAATGGCGCAAGTACCTTTTCTACTAGAGCTTGGCTTCTACAGGATT
>JBJKQB010000390.1:0-19011 GCA_046705825.1 Candidatus Acidiferrales bacterium | reverse complement strand
ATGACCGCGGCTACCCCGCCTCCAATGAGTACGGCTTGACCAACGTTCCCAGCATCTTCTGGATCGTGCCGGACGGCAAAATTCGCCTGAGTTCGGTAGGCTTTTCGAAAAGAGAGCTGGAAACCATCACCGCAGAGGCAGCACGCGCGGCAGGAAAGCCGGCGCAACCATTATTCCGCCCGGGCGAGGTAGTGCCCGACTACAAGCCGGGCTGAGGGTCTAAGAACTAGGCTCCGTGCGAGCTTAAGCGCCAACAGCCGGCAGGCAAACCGCCTTCAAGGCCGCGCAAGACGTCCCCTTCACTTCACCGAACGTCACCTTGATCTGCATCGCCAGAATCATCCAGCGTGAGCGGCTTCTTGTGTTTGGGCGGCTTGAGGCGTTTGTCGATGACGACGCGTTCCGGCGGCGGAAGCCCGAGACCGAGGCGGGCCCTGCGGCGCGCCTCTTTCGCAACGCGCAGGCGCGGCTTCTTCTTTCGCTTGGATTTCCGCGCCATTGGCTATTGTTCCCTCGCTCAGAACGAGAAACTCACGTGCAAGTAGAAAGTTCTCGGCGCGCCTGAAGAGGAAAAGAACTGCCGGGCGAGGCTGTTGGACTCGCCAAAATAGGGCGAGAGGCACTGGTCAGGATTGGAACCGCAGAGCGCCGGATTCGGCACGTTCAGCAGGCCATTCGGCGTCGCAAGATTGATGTAGTTCGTAATATTTCGGGCGAAGACGCTGAACTCCAGATTGTAGCGATGGTCTCTGCTGCTGCCCCCGAAGAATCCGCCCCCACCGCCGCCGAACGGCCCGCCGGGACCACCATGGTGGTGATAGTGACCGCCTCCGTCATTGCCGCCCCCGGCTTCGGCGACTTTTCCAAACCCGAACGTCTTGGTCAGATGCAAGTTCAGACTGAACTGGGCGGGCCCCGTGAAATTATTGACTGGGATGATGGACTCGCCGGGGCCAAGATCGTTCACGTTCGTGTCAAACGTACCGAGAGGAGTATTCATGACGTAATCGGGATTCAGCGGGTTCGTGGCAAGCGCGGGCCGCTGGTTGAGCACGGATGACCCGACGAAGTCCTGGCTCAGCACGACGTTGAACGGGCTCCCCGAACTGGCAACGACGAACGGACTGACCCGGATGCCGTAGGGCAGTGAAAACGATCCGAGGATGATGCCGCGATGGCGCACATCGAACGCTGCGCGGCCGTAGTCCTGCATGATGTTGTACGGATTCGAAGGGAACGAGTTTGCGCCGTCCGTATCGCTGTTCGCGGAGTTCAGCGTGTAATACGCCACAAGCATCACTTTCGCTCCGGCGCGCACGTTGGTGTTCACGATCAGCTGGTTCTGCCGGAAAATTCCCTGCGACTCGTACTGAAAAATGTTTTCGGGGATGCCGTTGGGATACACCGGGCTATTCTGAAACGTGCCCGGTTCCGGCGTATTGATGTTGTTGGTGAGCAGTTGATGATCGCCGCGCGAATTCATGTACGTGACCGACAGCTTCGTGGCCCGGTTGATCTGGCGCTCCACGCTGACCGCGGTCTGCATCGTTCGCGGCGCCAGCAGGTCCGGCGAAACGCGGTAAATCGTAGGAATTTGCGCCGAGCTCATCAGATTCGTTACTGGCGCATTGGGATCGAAAAAATCGGGCGAATAGATCAGGTACGACGTCTGCGCAATGCCGTTCAGGTGCTCGGCCTGGATCAGATACTGGTCCTCGAAACGATCGTAGAACAGCCCCCATCCGGCGCGAATCACCGTCTTCGGCGTGTTGCTCCCGTGCGCTAACCCCCAGGCCAGCCCGGCGCGCGGGGCCCAGTCGCCATGGTCGTGAATGTCGTTTTGCGTTTCGAAGCGCAATCCGCCGCTGAGCGTCAGGTTCGGCCGTACGCGCCAGTCATCCTCCAAATAGAGCCCCGCGTCGAGTAGCGAAACGGAGGCGTTCGGGATCCCGGCGGTCACCAGGTATTCGTAGGCCCCGCCGCCATTGGCATTCGCGGGTTGGCCCGCCGCGATGTTGTCCAGAGTTGTCTGGTAGGCGGTCGCCGACTTGAAGATGTACGTGCTGTTGAATTGCGAGGTCGAACTGTCGGTCACCGAGTACTGCCGCAGGCGCGCGCCAAACTTGATCATGTGCCGTCCGCGCAGGATCGAAGTGTAATTTTGGAACTCGTAGCTATGTTCGTTGTCGTTCTCGCTGCCCTGGCTGTTCCCGCCTGCGGTGAAGAATCCTTGGACATTGATGGTCGGCGTGGTGCTTACGGGATTTTGATTCGTCGCATCGTTCCGAAACTCGAACCGCGTTTCATTTACGATGTTGGCCCCAAACATGTGCGTCTCGCCGGCCTGCACGGTCTGCTCCGTTTCAAGCGTGTTGTACGCCTGCGTCGGCAGCGTGAAGGCGCCGATGCCCTGGTTCTGCTCGCTATTCCGCCAATACTGGTATCGCACGGTCAGGGTATCGTTCTTGCCCAGCTGGTAATCGAACCGCGGGCCGACATTGGTGCGCCCGTGCGTATTCGGGATTGCCTGCTGGAAGGTGTTCGGCGCGAAAGTGGGAGGCACCGCCGCGTCGATGATCGAGAGGTCGTTGATGTTCCTGTGCTGCGCGAACAAGAAAAAGGACGCGTTCTTCATCAGCGGCCCGCCGATGTTTCCCTCGATCATGTCCGAGTAGTAGCCCGGCTGTGTGGCGCTGCCAAGGAACGGGCTGCGCGTGTTCAGCGCCGAGTCGTTGCCCATGGCGCCTACTTCGCCGTGCCATTGGTCCGTCCCCGGCTTCGTGAAAATCTCGATGCGCCCATAACCCAGCTTGTCGTACTGGGCCGAGAACGGGTTCTGATTGATGCGAATTTCGCGTATCGAGGACTTGGGCGGCAACTGGCCCCCCGTAAAGCCGTCGATGTACATCTGCCCGCCGTTGGGGCCTGCCGACGGGCCCGCCAGCGCCTGCAAGTCCGACTGCAGTTCGTCGGGATCGTCCGACAGAGCGTCCAGTTCCTTGCCGGAGATAACGATCGCCCCGGCATTGTTCTCCGGCGCGACGCTTAGCGTCTCCGCCTCGCTGGAAACGACCACCTTCTCCTGTTGTGTCTCGATCGCCAGTGTGATCGCCAGCTTCTCAGCTTGCCCCGGCGCCACGTTGACGTTGTCGTCCTCGAAAACCGCAAACCCTTTGGCCAGCGCCTGCACTTTGTATTTCCCGGGCGCCAGGCCTTTTACTTCGTATGTCCCATCATGGTTCGTAGTTGCCGTCAATGTCTCGCCCGCGGGCGTGGTGACCAGCACGCTGGCCCCCACCAGTGCCGCCCCGGAAGGGTCCGTCACTTGACCTCGAATCGTGCCGGTGCGATTTTGTGCGAACGACGGCGCCCCAAACGCCAGCGCAACTACGATCACGAGTGCGATGCGATTGCACGTGCTCTGGAACTTGCGTCTCAATTTGCTCTCCCGAGGTACATTTGCGGCGAACCGCCTTGAATTGGACCGCGTTGGATTAAAGTTCGGTTATTGTTGCGGCATGCCACCGCCGGTCTCATCTCCGGTATTGGGCGCTCCGCCGAGGCTCCAGGGAGAGAGCGTCATTCCCCCGCCCGGGGCTTCCAGAATTGGCTCGACCCCGGCAACAAGGGTGATGGCCGTGACGGCGCCGGACCTGGCGCCTTCGGTGGAAACGATCATCACTGCATCGCCCTTCTGCAGGTCCGCGATCTGCACGCGCGGCATGCGACTGAGAATCTGCTGAAAGTCCGGAGCGCCGTTCGGTCCCATCGGCCCGCCGGGTCCGCCGCGACGATTCGCCATCGCACCATTGGGCGATCCGCCCGCTGGCCGGTGGTTTACGCCGCCAGGCCCGTTCGGACGCCCTCCCGGCCCTGTTCCACGCAGGCGCATGGCGATGAATTCCGCCACCTGCTGCGGGAGCTTGCGAACATCCGAATCCGGCGTGACCTTCACGACGACGTTCTTCTTCGTGGCCAGGTCCTTCACCGTCAGCGTGTTTGCCGCAGCATTTGTCGAAACGACGGTGCCAGCGATGTTCCGAAAAGATCCTGACACGACGGCCTGTGCGGCAAACCCGGAACCGTCCCCGTTGCGCTCGCCGCGTGCCCGAACCTGGTCGCCGGGCTTGATCGCATCAATCGAACTTGGCTTGGCATTGTCAAATTTCACCGAATCGGGGGCATAGCGGCGGAAGCTGGTCGCCTTCGTGGTCTCGATCGTGATCGCTTTCTTGCCCGCAGGGGTGGCCTCGGAAATGCTGATCGTTCCGGCCGCCGGATCGACGGCGTTGACCAGACCTCCCACTCCCTTTTGCCATTCCTCGCGCTCGCGCTCTTGTCTGGCCTGCACATCCGTGTGCTTCATGGCCACAACGAATGCCGCGATCAGCGATTTCGAATCGTCCGATAGCCGGCCGCTGACAAGAATGCGGTCGCCCGGCTGCAGGTCCGCGAGATGGATCGGAGTCGCGTCCTTCAGAGTCGTTTGCCCGGGCTCGACGCGGACGATGCGCACGCCGTCCGGCACCTGCACCGTCACCTGCGCGCCGGAATCGGTTTTCAATGTCAACATGTTGCCCGAGATCGCCTGGATGGTCCCGAGCTGCTTGGCCGCCTGGCCCGGTTGAGCGGCTGCTTGCCCGTTCGCCGCGGGTGAGACGGGACACAAGGCCATCGCCAGCGCGACCCCCGCAGCAACCGCCAGGCATCGTTTCACAACTACGCCCTTAAATGACATCGAGTCTCCTGCTGCTCCTCGCCCCGTTTAGACGTACACAGCGTGCTTTCCCGTTTCGTGGAATTTGTAAACGTTTTCCAGCCAGCGCTAAGCCGCCCTACGCCCCGCCTGTCCACCGCCGAAGTCTATGAACCTCAACCCCTTAGAAGATTCGGTCTGGCGCCCTACAACGTTCGCCGGATGGTTAGCGCACAGATGTTTTTCTAGCCTATTGATAGGAAGGAGTTGAATCTATGCTCAAACTGAAGAACCTAACCTGGACCATGGCTATTGCTTCCATGGGTTTGCTGACCGCAGGAACAGCGGTCCACGCCCAACAGTATCCTTCGCAAGAGCCGAATACGCAGTCCAGCGGGAGATATGAATCGCCTGGGCAGGCGAACCGGTCTACCCAGAAGGAAGACAACAGCACATCTCAAGCTGTGCCACCGCGCAAGTTCCTGAAGCAGGCCGCACAGGACGATCTGGCCCAAGTGAAGCTCGGCGAACTCGCTCAGCGCAAAGGCACGAGCAGCACCGTCCGAGATTTCGGCAAACGCATGCAGACCGATCACATGAGAAATGCCGACCAACTCAAGACGGTTGCGCAGCAACAGGGCGTTACTCTCCCCAGCGCAGTGAACGCAAAACAGGAGGCCACGTACGATAAGCTGTCGAAGCTCAGCGGGCGGAAATTCGACGAGATGTACGCGAAAGACATGGTCAAGGACCATACCAAGGCGGTCCATGAGTTCAAGCATGAGGCCCGCAGCAGTAAGAATGAAGGGGTGAAGATGTACGCTTCGAACTCAGTGCCCGTGCTCGAAACGCACCTGCGCCTCGCGCATCACATGATGAACTCGCTGAACAGCAATGGCTCTTCTCGCCAGTCCGGAAGCTACTGATCCAGCACTCGTTGATTGTTTGTCGGGGAAGCGCCGGTTGCCCGGTCCCGGCCGGCACTTCTTCCGTCTTCTCGCACAATTGAGTTAAAATTGCAGCGTTCGTACGCCGTTAATGCGGGGTCTTCTCATGCGACAGATCTCAGGTTCCAGCCGCCCCGGCGCGCAGTCTCAGAACAGCTCGTTCGACCGTTGGATTTTGGGCAAAATCGGCGAGCGCGTCGCTCCGGCTCGCGTGGCCGTCAGAATTCCAGGCGGTCCGCTAGCCGGGTTCACTGGTGACTCTCCCGTCGGCGTCGTCACCTTTCGCGACCGCGCCACGCTTCTCAAGCTGGCGCTCGATCCTTCCCTGAACTTTGGCGATGCCTATACGGACGGCCGCATCGATATCGCCGGCGACCTCCCTGAACTTCTCGAGGCTGTCTTTCGCCTAGAGCGGACCGAATCGCTCGCTTCGAAGCTGTCGTCCCGCTGGCTCAGCCTGCTCCAGAACAACTCGCGGCGCGGCTCGCGCACCCACATCCATCATCACTACGATCTGAACAACGATTTTTACAAGCTGTGGCTGGACTCGCGCATGGTTTACACCTGCGCCTATTTCCCGCGGCCGTCGGCAACCCTGGAAGATGCTCAGCTGGCCAAGATGGATCACGTCTGCCGCAAACTGCAATTGCGGCCCGGCGAGAGCGTGGTCGAGGCGGGCTGCGGCTGGGGTTCGCTGGCGCTGCACATGGCTCGCCACTATGGAGTGCGCGTGCGCGCCTTCAACATCTCGAAGGAGCAGATCGCTTACGCGCGCGAGCAGGCTCGCGCCGCCGGCCTGCAGGGGCAAATCGAATTCGTCGAGGACGATTATCGCAACATCGCAGGCCGCTACGACGCGTTCGTTTCGGTCGGCATGCTGGAGCATGTGGGCAAGAGTCATTACGCCGAATTCGCCCGCGTAATTGGCCGGTCCATCGGGAAGTCCGGGCGCGGATTGCTCCACTTCATCGGCAGAAATCAACCCAAGCCGCTGAATGCATGGATCCGCAAGCGGATTTTTCCCGGCGGCTATCCGCCCGGCATTCGCGAGTCCTTGGAAGTCCTCGAGCCGCTGGATATGGCCGTAATGGACATTGAAAATCTGCGCCAGCACTACGCCTGGACCCTCGAGCACTGGCTCGAGCGTTTTGAGAAATCATCGAGCCGTATCGAGGAAATGTTTGGCAAGCCGTTTGTGCGCTTGTGGCGGCTCTATCTGGCCGGATCGCTCGCCGGCTTCCGCGCGGGCACCATGCAACTCTTTCAAGTGCTGTTTGCCGGCGCGCAGTGCACGGCGATTCCCGTCACCCGCGATCATCTCTACGCGAAGAAGGCTTCCGCCGATCAGGAGCGCAAGTGGATGCATGCGAATGCTTGATCGTCGGCGGAGGGCCCGCCGGCTCGGCCTGCGCGTGGGCGCTCCGCCGCGCCGGTATCGACACGCTCATCCTCGATAAGAGTTCCTTTCCTCGCGATAAGATCTGCGGCGGCTGGATCACGCCGCAGGTCGTGGAAGAACTGGAGATCGGCCCAGGTTACGGACACGGCCGCACCCTTCAGCCCATCAAAGGTTTCCGCACCGGCTGTATTGGCGGCCATGTGACCGAAACCCGTTATCCTGAAGCCGTCAGCTATGGGATTCGGCGTTTTGAATTCGACGACTACCTGGTGAGGCGTTCGGGCGCGCGCCTGAAGGAAAAGAGCGCGTTCCGCTCGCTGGAGGAGAATGGCGAGGGATGGGTCGTCAACGGCGAGATCAAAGCCCGCATGGTCATTGGCGCCGGCGGGCATTTCTGCCCGGTCGCGCGCCATCTCAATCCTTCGCTCGGCGGCGAGGTGATCGTCGCGGCGCAGGAAGCGGAATTCGAAATGACGCCGGCCCAGCGTGATGCCTGCGCCGTCGAGGGCGAAGTCCCCGAACTCTATTTTTGCCGCGATCTGCGCGGGTACGGCTGGTGCTTCCGAAAAGGCGATTTCCTCAACATCGGACTGGGGCGGCTCGATTCGCACCGCTTGGCCGAACACGTCGCCGATTTCATTGCTTTCCTGCGCCGGACGAAACGCATCTCCTTCGACCTGCCCCGGCGGCCGCTCGGCCACGCCTATCTTCTCTATGGCAAGACGCAGCGCAATTTCGTCGGCGATCGCATTCTGCTGATCGGCGATGCTGCCGGGCTGGCCTATTCGCAGAGCGGCGAAGGCATTCGTCCCGCGATCGAATCGGGCCTGCTCGCGGCCCAGACGCTGGCCCAGGCCGGAGGCGATTACACGCGCGCGAAGCTCGACACGTACCGCGAATTACTGCGGCAGCGTTTCGGCAACCAGCAGGATTGGTCGACGCGCATTGGGACCAAACTCCCGCATGGGCTGATGAGCTCTCTGGGACGCATGCTGCTGGCCATGCCGTGGTTTTCGCGCCAGGTTGTGATCCAGAACTGGTTCTTGCACGCGAACGAGCCCGCTCTGGAAATATCGCTCGAACCCGTTGCCGTTTCGTAGAGTTTTCGCTGCTGGAGAATCGTGCTGCGCCCTTCGCGCGCTGAATACGATGCAGTGGTGATCGGCTCGGGGCCGAACGGCCTCGCCGCCGGCATCACGCTGGCGCAAGCCCGCCGCTCCGTCCTCCTGGTCGAAGGCAAGAAGGCGATCGGAGGCGGCACGCGCTCGGAAGAACTCACACTCCCTGGATTCCTGCACGATGTTTGCTCCGCCGTACATCCCATGGCTGTCATCTCGCCGTTCTTTCGCCAACTGCCGCTTGCGCAGCATGGCCTCGCCTGGATTCAGCCGCCGCTGCCTCTGGCCCATCCGCTCGACGACGGATCGGCCGCCACTTTGCTGCGCTCTGTCGATGAAACAGCAGCGAGCCTTGGCAAAGATGAGGACACCTACAAGCGCATTCTTGGCCGGCTGGTTGCCGATTGGCCGCGCCTTGAAACGCTGCTGCTTGCGATGACGCGCGTGCCGCGCCATCCGCTCGCTGCCAGCTTCTTCGGTTTGCTCAGCCTGCGCTCGGCGCGCGGATTCGCAAACTCCCATTTCAGAGGCGAACGCGCGCAGGCATTGTTCGCGGGGCTGGCCGCACATTCCATGCTGCCGCTCGAACGGTTCTCGACCGCCGCCTTCGGCCTGGTTCTTGCGATCGCCGGACACGTGGCGGGCTGGCCCATCCCGCGCGGCGGATCGCAGAGCATCGCCAATGCCCTCGCGTCGTATTTTCGGTCGCTCGGCGGCGAAATCGTCACCGGCGAAATGGTGGACGCAATCGACGATCTGCCGAAAGCCCGCGCGATCCTTTGCGACGTTACCCCGCGGCAGCTTCTGGCGATGGCCGGCCGGCGATTGCCCGAGTCCTATCGCCGCAAGCTCGAGCGCTTTCGTTATGGTCCCGGAGTCTGCAAGGTCGATTGGGCCCTCGATGCGCCCATTCCGTGGACAGCGGAGGCGTGCCGGCGCGCGGGCACGGTGCACGTTGGCGGGACGCTGGAAGAGGTTGCAACCTCCGAACGGGCGCCGTGGAATGGGGAGCACGCGGAGCGCCCATTCGTCCTGCTCGCTCAGCCGACGCTCTTCGATCCCACGCGAGCGCCGCAGGGAAAGCACATCGCGTGGGCCTACTGCCATGTTCCGCTGAATTCGCAGGTGAACGTGGCGGACCGCATCGAGCAGCAAATCGAGCGCTTCGCGCCCGGCTTTCAGCGCGTCATCCTGAAACGAAGCGTAATGCTGACTGCCGACATGCAGGCGCACAATCCGAACCTGATTGGCGGCGACATCAATGGAGGGTCGGCGCAGCTCGATCAGTTCTTCTTGCGGCCGACCCGGCGCCTGTATCGCACGCCTTCGGCCGGACTTTATCTTTGTTCTGCCTCCACGCCGCCCGGCGGCGGCGTCCACGGGCTGTGCGGTCACCTCGCGGCGCGCGCGGCCTTGCGCGACGGCTTCTAGCTCCGCACGCACCAATTCCTCGATTGGCACCTTAGGCTTCAGCGCTTCGAGGTATCAGTGCGCTGAGGCCGAGCCGCTCGCTTGCACCGGCGCCTTCTGCTTCAGGATCTTGATGAATTCGCGCATCCACGCCGGGTGATCGGGCCATGCTCGTGCTGAGACCATCGCGCCGTCGATCACCGCGTCGGAATTCACGAACTGCGCGCCGCAGGCTTTCACGTCCGGTTCGAGGGCGGGGTATGCCGCGGTTCGCCGTCCCTTTAATACGCCCGCAGCGCCCAGCGCCAACGCCGCGTGACACAGATGCGCCACCGGCTTCTGCTGCTCGAAGAAGTGTCGAATGATGCGCTGCGCGTTCGCGTCGTTGCGAATGTATTCCGGCGCACGCCCGCCGGGAATGACCAGCGCCGCGTAGTGGTCAGGATGAACGTCGGCAAAAGCGAAGTCCGCGTCCCAACTGTAGCCGGGCTTTTCCGTGTAGGTGTCGTAGCCGGGCTCGAAATCGTGGACCACGAAGTGAAGTTTCTTCTTGCTGGGCGCGGCGATGTAAACGTCGTAGCCTTCTTCCTTCAATCGCTGATAGGGATACATCACCTCGAGCGATTCAGCCGCATCACCCGTCAGGATCAGAACTTTCGGATTTGGCATGGGTCACCTCCGGCAGCATCGAACCGGCTAACCGAAGCTCGCGCTTCGGTGTTCCTGCCGCCAACATACCACAGGGCGGGTCAAGAGCACGGTCTCGGATGAGGGCCTACGTCACACGGCGGAAAACTGATCGATTGATCTTTGGAGTCGATCCACACTGTGATCTTCCGCGTCCTGCTTTGCTCGTTTGCATCGCGTCCGGAGGGAAAGGGCCGATAGGGGCTGACCGCCACGACGATGGCGGCGATGGACGCGCCCTGCACGCTGTCGATGGCTTCGATTTTGTAGCTCTGAATGGCCCCATAGTACGGCCGGGGGCCCCAGTCCTCGAGAAAATCGCGAAATGAATAGCTGGAAGAAGGCTTCCAGGTCTCGTATGCCGCTCGCGTGTGACCCGCCACAAGTTCGTCCATGAAACGCGAAGCGGTGGCACGTTCGGCGTGGAAGCGCAGTCCCATGGGGTACCAAAGGATCAGGAATATGACGAGCGCGCCCAAGACGGCTGCAACGATGTACCGCGGAATCCATGCCGGACGATCATCGCTGCTGCCAGGATCGAGAATGGACATAGCGCTCTCCCTCCGAGGGCCGCCTCATCCGCCCTCCTGATTGGACACCGGAACGCCCGCACTGGAAATCAGCCGGCATGCTTGTGTGCCTCGCACCGCGTCGTAGTAGAGTGGGGAATTCGGCGGCGCGAAAGGAACCAGAGCAGTGATCCGACGCAAAATACGCTCGGCAGCAACATCGCTGGTGCTGATTGTCATTGTCGCGCTGGGACTACGTGCGGCATTCCTCTGGAACTACGCCAGCCATAACCCCAGGCAGGCGCTGTCAACCATTCCCTTTCTCTTTGAGTCGGGAAACATTGCCGTCTCTCTGGCGACCGGGCATGGCTTCGCCTCGCCCTTTCGCGTGAACACCGGGCCGACGGCGTGGACCACGCCCGTTTATCCGGGGATTCTCGCGGCCATTTTCCGGATCTTCGGGACCTACACGTTTTCCGCGTTCCTCGCGGCGTGCGCGGTGAACATCCTTGCAACGGCGCTCGCCTGCATCCCCATTTTCTACGCCGGCAAGAGGATGGGAGGGCTCGCGTTCGGAGCAGGTGCCGCATGGCTATGGGCTGTCTTTCCGAATGCGATTGAGATTCCCTCGACCAGCATGTGGGACGCCTCGCTCGCTGCGCTGCTGGCCGCCATCATTTTGTGGGCCACCATTGCGCTGGCCGAACGCGGCGCAGATCGGGACCGCGCGCCGGAACGCGCGCAACGCGCCGCTCGAGCCCCAGTTGCGAAAGCCGCCGCGGAAACGACTCCTCAGAAAGATAATCGCGCTGCGATCCCCTGGGATTGGATCGGCTACGGCCTCCTGTGGGGACTGGCCGTGATGACCACAGCCACCCTCATTGGCCTGCTTCCGTTCCTTCTGGGCTGGATCGCCTACCGGCGCTGGAAGAAAGGTCTGCCCTGGGTGAAGAAATCGGCGCTGGCGGTCGGACTATTGGCGCTGTGCTGCCTGCCCTGGACGGTGCGCAATTACGAAATCTTCCACGCCTTCGTGCCCGCGCGCTCGATTCTCGGGCTGCAGTTGTGGGTGGGAAACAATCCGCAGGCGAAGGCCGTCTGGCTGGGAACGCAGCACCCCATCCACGATTCGGCAGAGCGCGCGCAGTACGTCGCCATGGGCGAGATTGCGTACATGCAACGGAAGGAGCGTGCCGCGATCCGCTACACGCTGGCGCATCCGGCGCGCGAGGTCTATTTGACCTGGAAGCGCTTCCTGGAATTTTGGTCGGGCGGAACGCCGGAGCCCATCGCGGATCTCTTGCGCTCGCGATCGGCCTGGTTCGATTTCGTGCTGCTGTTCAACCTGATCACCGCCATCGGGGCGGTGTCCGGAATCATTGCGCTGTTTCGCCGGCGAAGTGTCTACCTGTTCCCCCTCGCGGTGTTTCCGGTTGTCTTTCCTTGGGCCTACTACCTGACCGTCGTGATGCCGCGTTACAGTTTGCCGATCGAGCCCGCCGTCATGCTGCTCAGCGTCGCTGCCATCCGTCGTCCCGCCAAAAGCGCGCCGATCAGCACCAAACAAGAAGCCGTTGTGGCCAAGAATCGCGCGCGCACGGCTGGTCGCGCTCGATAACGATTCAGTTGGTTTGTGAGTGGGATGCGGCCGCCCGTCGCGGTAACATCCCCGCAGGAAAACTATTGCGGCGGCTGCGCGCTCGAAGCGCTCGAGGCGGCGCCGCCCTCGCGCACCACAACGTCGCTTGCCACTTCGGATGTCGATGCGCCGGGAATGGTGACCACCACGCGAGTCCCCTTCCCCTCGCCCGAAACAATCTCGATGGTGCCGTGAAGCTGCAGCACGCGCTCTCGAATCCCTTGAATCCCCACGCCCGGCGCGGTCTGCGCGGAATCCCCAGCCATGGCGCTCACTGGCATCCCGCGGCCTTCGTCGCTGACCTCCAGCTTCAGGTCGCCACCTGCGCGATGGAGCCGCACGGCGGCCGTAGGGCTTCCGGAATGGCGATGGACGTTGGTCAGACATTCCTGCACCACCCGAAACAGCGCCGTCTCCACATCCGTCGCGAGGCGCCCGATGGACGGAGAAATCTCCACCTTCACCTCGATTCCGCTGCGCTTGGCGAAGCCTTCCGCGTACCAGATCAGCGCCGATTCCAGCCCGACCTCGTCGAGCAAAGGCGGGTGCAGCAGATGCGACATCGTGCGCGTTTCGCTGATGGCTCTCTCGATTTGCTGGATGGCGTCCGCCAGGGCTTCCTTCACGCGATCGTTGTTCGACGAGCCCATGTTGATCAGGTCCAGGCTCATCTTGGAGGCGACCAGGTACTGCCCGAGGCTGTCGTGAAGCTCGCGCGCGATGCGCCGGCGCTCGTCGTCCTGGGTCTGCATCAGACGCCCGGAAAGCCTGCGCAGGCGGTCCTCGGCGATGCGCAGCGCGGCGGTGCGCGCCAGGACGCGCGTTTCCAGTTCGTCGTGCGCGCGCTTCAAGTCCTGCTCGGCGCGTTTCATGCGCGTGATGTCGATGTGCAGGCCGACCATGCGGACCGGGCTGCCGGACTCCTCGCGATGAATGCGCCCTCGTTGATTGATCCAGCGAATCTCGCCGTTATCGGACCGCCGGATCCGGAACTCCGTCTCGAAGCTGGACGCCTTTCCCGACCACATGCCCGCTTCCGCTGCTTCGCGATCCTCCGCCAGCACGCACTCGAGCCAGGCTGCGTACGTCTTCGGAAATGTTCCGGGAGCGAATCCGTAAATCTGTTCGAGGTCGTCCGACCAGAAATTGACGCCCGTTTTCACGTCGTAATCGAACGTGCCGCAATGCGCGGCCTTCTGCGCCAGCACCAGCCGTTCCTGTGTTTCCTCCAGGACCCGGCGAATCTCGCGGTGCTCGTGAACGTTGGTGCGCGCTCCGAACCAGTGCTTGATCGCGCCGTTCGAGTCGCGGATGGGCGTCACCTGGGTCAGGAACCAGCGGCACACTCCGTCCGCGCCCCGCAGCCGGAATTCCATTTCAAAGGGCTCGCCGCGAGCGATGGATAATTCCCAGGTCTTGAGCACCCAATCCCGGCTTTCGGGATCGACTCGCGTCTTCCAGGCCGAGCCATTCGTCTCCTCTTTCCGGAGGCCGGTGTACTCGTACCAACGGTCGCTGTACCAGAGAATCGAGCCGTCTGGCGCGGCCATCCAGACCAGCTGCGGAATGGAATTGGCCATCGTGCGGAACTTGGCCTCGCTCTCCTGCAATGCCAGGGTGCGCTCCCCCACGCGCCCTTCGAGTTCGCGATTCAGATTCTCGAGTTGCCGCGTTGTGCGGTGCAGATCGGCAAACACGCTGACCTTCGCCCGCAGCAACTCGGGGTTGACCGGAACCGAAATATAGTCGACGGCGCCCCGCTCGTAGCCTTTCACGCGGTCCAGATCGGTCAGATGAATGGCCGAGATGAAGATGATAGCCGTGCGTTGAAACCGTGGATGCTCGCGAATCAGCCGGGCCGTCTCGAACCCGTCCATTCCTGGCATGCTGACGTCCATCAACACCACGGCCACATCGCCGATCTTCAGCAGCTTCTCCAAGGCGTCGCGGCCCGAGGTGGCCTGGAAAAGATTCTCGTCCAGTTCCCCGAGAATAGCTTCGTAGGTCAACAACTTGGCGGGCTGGTCGTCCACCAGGAGAATGTTGATTCTGTCTTTTTCCTTCTCAGTGACGCTTGCTTTTGGGGCTCGTTCGGCAACTAGTGGATCCATGGGCCTTCTTCCTCTACCTGTGCAACCACATGCGCAGGGCAGACAGCAGTTGTTCGGTGTTCACCGGCTTCGCGAGGTATTCCGACGCGCCCGCTTCCAGGCACTTCTCGCGGTCGCCTTTCATCGCTTTGGCCGTCAGCGCGATGATCGGCAGGCGGCGGAACGCCGGGTTTTGCCGGATCACTTGCATCGTCGCGTAGCCGTCCATTCCCGGCATCATGATGTCCATCAGGACGATGGCAGTGTCGGGGGTGTGCTCCAGCGTCTCGATCGCTTCGCGCCCGGTTCCCGCGGTCAGCACGGCCATGCCGCGGCGCTCCAGCACGCTGCTCAATGCGAAAATGTTGCGCACATCGTCGTCGACGATCAGCACTTTCCTCCCCATCAGCGCGTCGTCCGAACGATGCAGGCGGTCCAGCATCTTCTGCTTTTCCTCCGGCAGGTCGGCCACGACGCGGTGCAGGAACAGCGCGGTCTCGTCCAGCAGCCGCTCGGGCGATTCCACGCCCTTCACCACCACGCTTCGCGCCAGCGACCGCAGCCGCGCGTCCTCGTCGGGCGAAAGCTCCTTCCCGGTGAATACCACGACCGGCACGTCGCCGAGCTGCGGCGCGTTGCGCAGGCGCTCGAGAACATCGAAGCCCGACATATCCGGCAAGCGCAAGTCCAGCACCACGCAGTCGAATGGTTCCCGCTCGAGTGCTTCCAGCGCTTCGCCTCCGGTGGACATCACGGAAACGCTGATGTCATCGTGCCCCAGAAGTTCCTTGATGCTGAGCTGCTCGCCGGGATTGTCCTCGACGATCAGCAGTTTTCTTTGATGGGCCGTAGAATATTCCTTGATGCGATCCAGCGCCGACTTCAGCCCTTCCGTGCTGGTCGGCTTGGTCAGGAACGAAAAAGCGCCGCGGGCCAGCCCGTGCTGGCGGTCCTCGTCCAGTGTCAACATCTGCACGGGAATGTGCCGGGTGGCGGGTTCCTGTTTCAGATGGTTGAGCACCGTCCAGCCGAGCATGTCCGGCAGAAACACGTCCAGCGAAACGGCGGTGGGACGGTATTCGCGGGCGAGCGTCAGCGCGTCCGTTCCCCTCTGTGCCACGAGCACCTTGAATCCCTTGTCGCGCGCCAGATCGCGCAAGACGCGCGCGTAATGCGCATCATCTTCGACGATCAGCAAAATGGAATCTTCCGGCGACAGGTTCTCGCGATCGTCCTCGATCGCCTCCACAGAAGCTTCACTGGCGGTGGTGGCCAGCTGCGGCACCAGGGAGAGCGATCCAGCTTCCTTCCGCGGAATGACAACGCCGGGGCCAACGTACACCTGTGGTAGGTAGAGCGTGAACGTGCTGCCCTTGCCGGGCGCGCTGTGCAGCTGGATCTCGCCGCCCAGCAAATTGGCCAGCTCGCGGCTGATGGCCAGGCCCAGACCCGTGCCGCCATACTTGCGGCTGGTCCCCGCATCGGCCTGCTGGAAGGCTTCGAAGATGCTGCGCTGCTTGTCCAGCGCAATGCCGATGCCCGTATCCGCCACCTCGAAGGCGATCACCGATCCGGCAGTGCTGAGAACCGGGTGGCTTTCACTCCACCCGCCTTTGGCCACCGACACCGAAAGCCGCACGCCGCCCTGTGCGGTGAACTTGAAGGCGTTGGATAACAGATTCTTCAGCACCTGCTGCAGACGCTTCGCGTCGGTGGCGATGCTGCGCGGCAGTTGCCGGTCGGCGGCAATTTCGAAACTCAGCCTCCGGCTTTCGGCCTCGTGCCGGAACGGACGGCCCACCATTTCCAGCAGGTTCGTGAAGAACACCTCTTCCGCTTCCACCGAGACGGTCCCGGATTCGATCTTCGACAGGTCCAGGATGTCGCTGATCAGGTTCAGCAGGTCCGTGCCCGCGGCGTGAATGGTGCGCGCGAATTCCACCTGCTTGGAAGAGAGGTTGCCGTCCGGATTTTCGCTGAGCTGCTGCCCCAGAACCAGAATGCTGTTCAGCGGCGTGCGCAGCTCGTGCGACATGTTAGCCAAAAACTCGGATTTGTATTTGGAAGTGAGCGCGAGTTCCTTGGCCTTCTCTTCCAGCGCGCGCCGGGCCTGCTCGATTTCCTGGTTCTTCCGCTCGACTTCCGCGTTCTGTTCCGCCAGCTGCTGCGCCTTCAAGGCGAGCTGCTCGTTGGTCTGCTGCAGCTCCTTCTGCTGCACCTGCAGTTCGGTCGCCAGCTGCTGCGACTGCTTCAGCAGCGCTTCCGTCTGCATGGTGGCCTCGATGCTGTTGAGCACGATGCCGATGCTCGAGGTCAGCTGCTCCAGGAACGCCAGCTGCGATGCCGTAAATACACCCAGTGAGGCCAGCTCGATCACCGCCTTGATGTTGTCCTCGAACAGCACCGGCAGCACGATCACGTTCCGCGGAACCGCCTGGAACAACCCTGAGCGAATGGGAGCCACATTCGCGGGAAGATCCGAAATCAGCATGCGCCGCTTCTCCACCGCGCATTGGCCCACCAACCCCTCGCCCAGACTCACGCGCCGCGGATGGCGGTCCTCGCCGCCGTCCGCGAACGCGGAAAGCAGGGCCAAGTCCTCCGTTTCCTCCGTTTCCATCTGGTACATCACGCCCTGCTGCGCATTCACCAGCGGAGCCAGTTCCGAAAGCAGCAAGCGACCCACTTCCGCCAGGTCGCGGCGCCCTTGCAGCATGCCCGTGAAGCGGGCCAGGTTCGTCTTCAGCCAGTCCTGTTCGGTATTGCGCTCCGTGGTCAAGCGGAGGTTGTCGATCATGGTGTTGATGTTGTCTTTCAGCTCAGCCACTTCGCCGCGCGCTTCCACCTGAATCGATCGCGTCAAGTCGCCCTTGGTCACCGCCGTGGCTACTTCCGCGATGGCGCGCACTTGGTTCGTCAGGTTGTCGGCCAACAGATTGACGTTGCCCGTCAGGTCTTTCCACGTGCCCGCCGCCCCTGGTACGTTGGCCTGCCCGCCCAACCGGCCCTCCACGCCCACTTCGCGCGCCACCGTCGTCACTTGGTCGGCGAACGTCGCCAGCGTGCCGGTCATGTTGTTGATCGTTTCGACCAGCGCCGCCACTTCCCCCTTCGCGGTGACCGTCAGCTTGCGCGTCAGCTCCCCGTTGGCCACCGCCGTCACCACTTTCACGATCCCGCGTACTTGCTCCGTCAGGTTCGCGGCCATCACGTTCACGTTGTCCGTAAGGTCCTTCCACGTGCCCGCCACGCCCGGCACCTGCGCTTGCCCGCCCAGCTTTCCGTCCGTGCCTACTTCGCGCGCCACGCGCGTCACTTCGCTGGCGAACGCGTTCAGCTGGTCCACCATCGTGTTGATGGTGTTCTTCAACTCCAGAATTTCGCCCTTCACATCCACCGTGATCTTGCGCGACAGGTCGCCGCGCGCCACCGCTGTGGTCACCTCCGCGATGTTGCGCACCTGCGCGGTCAGGTTTCCGGCCATCGAGTTGACCGAGTCGGTCAAGTCCTTCCACGTCCCCGCCACGCCCGGCACGTTGGCCTGCCCGCCCAGCCGCCCCTCCGTGCCCACTTCCCGCGCCACGCGCGTCACTTCCGAAGCGAACGACCGCAGCTGATCCACCATCGTGTTGATGGCTTCCTTCAACTGCAGAATTTCGCCCCGCACGTCCACCGTGATTTTCCGCGACAGGTCGCCGCTGGCCACCGCCGTGGCCACTTCCGCGATGTTGCGCACCTGGCCCGTCAGGTTGCTGGCCATCAGGTTGACGCTATCGGTCAGGTACTTCCACGTTCCCGCCACGCCCGGCAGCATCGCCTGCCCGCCCAATTTCCCGTCCGTCCCCACTTCGCGCGCCACGCGCGTCACTTCCGACGTGAACACCCCCAGCTGCTGGATCATCGTGTTGACGATCTTCGCCGAACGCAAAAATTCCCCTTCCAGCGGCCGCCCGTCCACGTCCAACCGCACTTCCTGCGTCAAATTTCCCTGCGCCACCGCCGCGATCGCTCGCGTCACTTCCGCCGTCGGGCGCAGCAGGTCTTCCACCAGCGTGTTCACCGAAACTTCCATGTCGCCCCACGACCCTTTGGACCCGGCGAACCTCGCGCGTTCGCGCGTCTTTCCTTCCTTGCCCACCACATGCACCATGCGCTTCAGTTCCTCCGCCATGCGCTGGTTTGCCGAGGCAATCTCGTTGAAGGTGTCCGCTATCTTTCCGGGGATGTGCGTCCAGGAGCCCGGCAGGCGCGCCGAGAAATCGCCCTCGCGCATCGATTGCAGTGCGGCCAGCAACACTGCCAGATCGATTTGGTCGTGCTGGGGGGATACGGACAACCCGTTTCCGTTCCCGCCGGAGCCGGGCGCGGCGGCTGGCGTCCGCGCACTACTGCGAGCGGTTTTCATTCCTGCTCTCCCGAATAACGAGGTGGGGCATGCTGAACCGGACACACCCAGCCGCCGCGGGGCGGCTTTCCCGATCGCGCCGTTTTCGCGATCTTTTCAGCCGGACGGGCC
>JBJKQB010000389.1:0-9461 GCA_046705825.1 Candidatus Acidiferrales bacterium | reverse complement strand
CAATCTCGGATTTGGTTTCGTCATCGGCGCGCTTCGCATCAGGGCGGGAGGCGGCAGGCGCAAGAGCAGCCGCAGGGTCGGGCAGGGATTCGGAGGAGGGGTGAGCGACCTGGTGAGCGCTTTGGCCCGACAAATCGGCGTGCGGTTCCGTGGACTCGTTCTGCGGATCTGCATCCTCCTGGAAGGCGGGTTCGGGCAGGCGCGCACTGACTGGCGCGGTAGGAACGGCATGGGCGGGAGCGTTGTCGGCCACGGTTCCCGTGACGCGGAAGGGTGCGGATTGCGTGCGTGAAGCGTCGAAACGGTGTTCATCGGCCTCCCGCTCGAGGTCCCGCATGTGCTCCTCAAAGGTGCTCCTGAGGTCACCGGTGGCGCGGCGAAACTCGGCCATAACGCGGCCAAAATTGCGGGCCAGTTCGGGCAGCTTCTCCGGGCCAAAGACAATCAGGGCGACGAGGAAAATGATGATCAGGTGGGGGATGCTCAGCATCGCTGGTCGCTTTGGCGGGATTCAAGATGCCGGGTATGGACAGACAGACTCAATTCCGCAGGTTCCTCAAGTCCCGTTTTTGCATCATAGAAGAGGGTTGAAGGCGTGTCAAACCAGCGTGCGGCGGGCGGTCTGGCTGGGGAACAGCCTATGTTATACTCGTTTTTTGTATGAACGCCGGGTTTGACGGCTCGTTGGGCGTGGCGAGCGGATCCGAACGCAAAGGGGTCGTATGAAATTAGGTCAAGGATCGCAGCGCGGATTGATTTTGCTGGGGCTGGTGGTGGGCGCGTCGGCGCTGTTGGGCGGGCTGTATGGCCCGACGGTGCGCGCGACGACCGGGGGCTCGGGCGCGCTCGAGCAATCGGTGAAAAACTTCAGCAACGTGCTCGCCGTGGTGGAGCAGAACTACGCGGACAAAGTCAGCGTAGAAAAGGCCATCTACGACGGGGCCATACCGGGGATGCTGCACGTCCTCGATCCGCATTCGAGTTTTTTTGATCCGCAGACCTACGCGCAATTTCGTGAAGAGCAGGAAGGGCGCTACTACGGCGTAGGGATGACCATCGCGCAGCGCGAGAGCCAGACGGTGGTGGTCGCGCCATTCGTCGGAACGCCCGCATTCAAGGCCGGGATCCGCCCAGGGGACGCGATTTTGAAGGTGGACGGGAAGAGCTGCGCGGGTCTCAACACGACTCAGGTTGCGAATATGCTGAAAGGGCCGAAGGGGACGACCGTTCACATTTCCCTGGGGCGCGAGGGCTGGACCAAACCCATCGAAGTTACCGTTACACGCGCGGAAATTCCCCGCCCGGGGGTTGAGTACTACGCCATGCTGAAGCCGGGCTTGGGCTACGTGCACGTGACTACCTTCAACGAGACGACGGATAGCGATCTAGCGGCGGCGATGAATGCGCTGGACTATCCGAAGCTGAACGGGTTCATTCTGGACCTGCGCGACAACGGCGGCGGGTTGTTGAGCCAGGCGGTGGGCATGGCGGACATGTTCCTGGCCAAGAATGAACTGATCGTTTCACACTATGGGCGGTCGTCGCCTGTGCACCGGTATTACGCGACGAACGGAAATCACGGTGAGGACGTGCCGCTGATCGTGCTGGTGAACAACAACACGGCTTCCGCCTCGGAAAACGTGTCCGGCGCGATCCAGGACCACGATCGCGGGCTGATCGTCGGCGAAACGACGTTCGGCAAGGGCCTGGTGCAGACGCAGTTCCCGTTGAGCGATGACACAGCCTTGCTGCTGACCACGGCGCGCTATTACACCCCGAGCGGACGGCTGATCCAGCGGGACTACCGCAACACGACGCTTTGGGATTACCACTACAATCCGCAAGCGCCGAAGCAGCCGCAAGTGAAACTGACGGACAGCGGGCGGCAAGTCTACGGCGGCGGCGGCATCACGCCGGACGTCAAGGTGGCGGCGCCGAAGCTGGACGATTTCGAGCAGTTGCTAGTCGCTCGCGGGGTCTTCTACCCCTTCCCGCAAAGCGTAGGCGATTTCGCGCAATACTACCTGGGCACGAAGCCGAACATCACCAAGGACTTCGTGGTGGACGATACCGTGCTGAACGACCTGAAGAAGTATCTGAACAAGCAGCACATCGATTACACCGCGGCCCAGATTCAGAAGGACCTGCCCTGGCTGAAATGGGAGATCAAGCGCGAGGTCTTCACTTCCGTGTTTGGCCTGGACGAAGGCTACAAGGTCGAACTGCAAGACGATCCGCAGCTCGACAAGGCCGAAACGCTGGTGCCGGAAGCGCGGGCGCTGTATCAAAACGCGCGGCATGTGGTAGCCCAGCGCGAAGCGGCAGAGAGCTCGACACCCCGCTGAAAACGCGGTTCGGAACGTCTAGCAGGTCCGACAACAGCCGGACGATGGTGCCATAGCACCTTATCCGCCTACGCAGGATGGGCGGGCCCGGCGCGTGGTTCTCTTTCCCACAAGTAACCGCGATAGCGAAAACGGACGCTAGTACTTCCCACCTAAACGGAATAGTCGCCTGTACTATTGGCCAGGGCGGAGGCCTGCCCGAGAATGAAGCCGTTCCAAAGCACAGATCCTAGCTGCGAGGCCGGATTGGGCGAAGAGAGCTAAAGGGCCTGCAGTGAACAGGTTAGGTCCAGGACGCGGTTTCCAGTGGCTGGCCGAAGAAGGCCGGCCCCAAACAGGTGAGCTCAATGGAAGGTGGCTACGCGGCATGGATGGGGCAGCCCGTCGTTCTGCGAGTGCTGGCCGGCAACATTCGGGTCCCGCTGCGGGGACGCTTGATCGGGGAGACGAATGACGCCGTGCGATTGCGCATCGACGAGAGCTGGGACGTGGACATTTTCAAGTCGATGGTTTTGGCCATCGAGCACGACACTCCGGTGTACGTTTTGAACTAAGAATTCCAGGAACCCAGGGCCATCCAGGCGTGAGAACGCCAGGCGGAGGCAAGCGCAATGAGAGCGCGAGGGTGCCAGACCAATCCAAGAACGTACGCGACAGATTGCGCCGGCCGCGGCGTGCTGGCATCCATTCTGGATCGAGCCACGATCCTGCGCTTCACGATCACCACGTTCGGAATGGTCTTGCTGTTTTACGCGATGCTGACGTTGCGGCGCTGGAATTATTAGGCTGAGTTCCGATTTTCCGGCCCTTCCCTCCTAGCCCCCGAACCCCGGACCGGCGCTTCCCCCTCGCCGGTCCGGGATCTCATTCCCGAAGACGATAAGAGGCGTTTGCGCGCGCGTGCGCGGAGGCCGCAGGATACAGGCCGCCAGAGCGCCCACGCACGCTACAATGAGTCGAGTGCGTTGGGCTCACACAGCGAACGAGATGAGACCGAGGCGAAATGAACAATCCCTGGCATGACCTGAGTCCTGGCGAGCATATTCCGCAAGAATTCAACGCAGTGATCGAGATCCCGCTGGGGTCGAGCGTGAAATACGAACTGGACAAAGAGACGGGCATGATCCGAATGGACCGCGTGCTGTACTCCGCGGTCTACTATCCGGCGAACTACGGTTTCATCCCGCAGTCGCTGGCGGAGGACGGCGACCCGCTGGACGTTCTGGTGCTCTGCCAGGAACCGGTCGTTCCGCTCACCACCATGCAGGCGCGCACGATCGGCCTGATGACCATGCTCGATGCGGGGGTGAAAGATCACAAGGTTATCGCCGTAGCAACGGCTGACCCCGAGTACAACAGTTATCACGAAGCCGCAGAATTGCCCGCGCACAAGATCGCCATGGTCCGCAGGTTCTTTCAGGACTATAAGCTGCTCGAAGGAAAGAAAGTGGAGGTGGATGACATTCAGCCAGCCGCGGAAGCGTATCCGATCATCGAAGCGGCGCTGGCGGTGTACGACAAGAAGCGCCGCGCAGGCCACCACCGAAAATAGGGCGTCGCGGCAAGCCTTGGCGACGCGGCGTGTCAACGTAAAACCAGCGAAGGCCGGGCGCTCTCTGCAGAGCGCCGCCGGCTCACGTGCATCGGCGTTTAGTGCACCGTGGGTGAAGGAATCTGACCCGCCAGGTAAACCGTAGCCATGCGATTGCCGGTGCTCAAGCGCGCGACTTTGATGAGCACGTCCTGCCCGGGCTTCAATTGTGCGGTGGCGAGACGATAGTCCGCCATCGTCCGGACGGGACGATGATTGATTTCGGTGATGACGTCGCCGCGAGCGAATCCCAGATCCTCGCCAAAACTGGCGGGCTCGATGTCGGTGACGATCACGCCGTTGGAAACGGACGCACCCGCCTTGGAGAGTCCCAGCTTCGAGGAGATGTCGGGAGTCAGCTGTTCCACGTGGATACCGAATTTTCCAGATTCCTCGTCTTGCGCCGGCTTGTCGTTTGAGTTCTGGGATAGCTGCGGGAAAATTTTCGAGCGGTCCGCGACGACGACGGAGGTCTCGCCGGGCCGCTCATTGCGGATGTAATTGACCCGGACGGACTGGCCAATAGGCGTCTGCGCAATGGGATCGACGAGATCCGTGCCGGTGTGAACCGCGTGCCCATTCACGCGCGTGATGACGTCGCCCGGCTTCAGACCGGCCTTATCGGCGGGACTGCCGGGAGCGACATCCTCGAGAACGATGCCGTAGGGCGCGCCCAGTTCCTTCATCAAAATGGGATTCGCGCTGTTTTGAGCCTGGAAGGTGACGCCGATGGAGCCGCGCACCACCTTGCCCCGGGTGATGAGCTGGTTGTACACGGTGATCGCGGTGTTCGAGGGCAAGGCGAACCCGACGCCTTCAAAGCCTCTGCTTCCCGTGTAAATGGCCGTGTCGACGCCGATCACCTGTCCGGCCAGATTCACCAGAGGCCCGCCGGAATTTCCGGGGTTGATGGCCGCATCGGTCTGGATGAAATGCTGGAACTGGTGCTCGGGGCCTCCGAGGTTCTCACGATCCTTGGCGCTGACGATGCCGGCGGTCACAGTAGAATTCAAACCAAAAGGACTGCCGAAGGCCAGCACCCAATCGCCGACCTGGACACCGTCGGAATTGCCGAGTTTCGCAGTGGGCAGTTCGTGCCCGGCATCGATCTTGATGACTGCCAGGTCCGTGTCGTTATCCGCGCCGATGAGTTTGGCGGTGTAGAGAGTGGGGTCGCCATTGACCTGAACCTGGATCTTGGTGGCGCCGTCGATCACGTGATCGTTGGTGAGAATGAATCCTCGTTTGTCGACGATCAAGCCGGAGCCGAGCGAGCGGTCCGCATTATCGCCCTCGTCGGGCGAGTTGAAGAAGCGATTGAAAAAATCTCCGAAGGGATCGCTATTGAAACGGCGCCCTTTGGGCTTCTCCAGCACTTGGGTGGTCGAGATGTTGACCACCGCCGGTTCCACCCTTTTCGTGATACCGGCGAAACTGCTCGAGAGGGCAACGGGATCGGGAATCGCCAGGAGCGCGGCGCCGGTAGGTGAAAAGGTTTCATCGCGGGTTGCGAGCGCGTGCCCGGAAATCAACGTTCCGATGATGATCCCCACACCGAGAGTAAGAACGACGAGCAGCGAAACCAGAATCTTTCGCCGCCAGGCCCAGTTCATGATTTGACGGAATTCCACACCCATCTTCCACTCCCCTGCCGCTTTCGGATCGCAAGGACGAAGCGCGCAAGCTCCAAGGCGTTTACGGCTCCTTTGGGCAGTATAGCATCTCTGCGGCGACCAGCCATCAGGCCTTGCCCATCTGAGCAAGGCTATCCGTTAGATGACGACAGAGCAGCGCGCGATGCCGCGGCCGATCGCGTAGGCGGGTCAGGCATATCCTTCATACAAAAGCTGGGGTCGTCGATTGGCCGGCTGGGCCCAGCCTTCGGATGGGGCGGCAACGCCCGAGAGGGTAAGCGCGCGAGGTGCGGCCGAAAGAAGAAGGCCGGCCCTTGCGAGCCGGCCTTCCGTCAAACAGGTTCGATATTGCGCCCCCCTCCAGACGTAGAACATACCGCCCAGAGTGGGCACCAGGTTAGAAAACGAAACGGGCCCCCAACTGCACGATGCGCGGGCCTTCCAGTGTAGACGTGACGCGTCCAAAGCTGGAAAAGCCAAACGCGCCGTGGGGATTACTGAACTGCGCATGGTTCCACGCATTTTGTGCATCCAAGCGCAATTGCAGGGTCATCCGTTCGGTGATGTGAGTGTCCTTGTAAACCGCCATATCCGTGTCCCAGATCCCCGGGCCATGGAAGGAGTTGCGTCTCACGTTGCCGAAGGTTCCGAGCGCCGGGAGCGTGAAGGCCGAGGGGCTGAAGTAGTAGTTTTTCGCGCTGCTGCGCGGATTGGCGACACTGAGCGGCTGACCCGTATACTGCAGATTATCCGGACACGCATAATACGAGAACGCATTGCATGTCAGTGAGGTAAAGAAGAAGTTCTGCGTAGGGACGGGGAAACCGGATTGCGCTGTGGTGATGCCGGAGATCCGCCAGCCGTTGAGCAGGCGGCTGCCGAAAGCGCTGCGCGTCAAGGAACCGGGCATGGGAACCGTATAGTCATAAGCGACCACGATTCTCTGGCGGGCATCGAAGGCCGAATCCCCCCAGTTCAGATAGGACAGGAAGGTATTCGTGCCCGGGCCGTTGAACGCGGCGTTTTCGAGGCTCGAGGAATCGTCGATCGCATGCGACCACGTGTAAGAGGCGAGGAAATCCAGGCCGTGGGAATATGTCTTCCGCAGAGAGACCTGCAGGGCGTTGTAATGCGAATTCCCGTCGGTCGTCTGCTGCCCGAGCGAAGCGAGTTGCACGACTTCGCTTGCCCCGGGAGCGGGCGTGACAAAGGACGGAACGGCCTGCGGACCGTATTGGTAGACAGAGCCTGGAGCCCCGTACTGGAACGGCGCGGCGTCGGCGCAAGAGGGCGTAGCCGCGCACTGAGTGGGATCGAGCAGCGGGTTCAGCTCGTACGCTCTTTCCGTGTGCCGGCCCTGCGCACCCACGTACCCCACGGACAAGAGCATATCCCTGCTTAACTGCCGCTGAACGGTCAGATTGAAGTTTACAGAGTAGGGAGTCCGATAATTGGGATCGAGCAGGTTGAGGGACAAGGGGCCATAGTTCGAGAAATCGATATTGGCGAAACCCCTTGGCGGCGACTGGAACGGATACTTGTTATTGATGGAAGTCACCGGAAGTGCTTTCCCAGTGGTCGTATCGGTTGCTGAACAGCCAGCAAGGGGCTGGTTCTGCTGATCCAGGCATTGGATGGCGGCGAAAGGATTCTGGAAAGCCGCGGTACCCAGAGCGTCCGCAAAACCGGCATCGCTGATCTGGAGGGGGACGGCGCCCAGGTTCTGCAACGCACCCTCATCTTCCGTCTGGTTGTAATAGATGCCGGCGCCGGCCCTGATCGAGAAATTGCCTGCGCCTCCGGAAAGCCATCCAAGATCGGGTGACCAAGCGAACCCCAGGCGCGGCCCAACCTCGTTGAAGTGGGTGTGTTCCCCCGAAGAGGTGCACCCTGGGTCGCCAGGATACACGATGCCAACAGGAGAAGAAGGATAGATAAGCGATTGCTCGCCAGGACGGAAACAGTTGAGCGCCGTCCAATTATTATAGGGCAGCACCCAAGGCGTGTTGACTTGCCAGCCGATCCCGTAATTGATGGTCAAATTGGGGCGAGCTGTCCAGGAATCCTGGGCGTAGCTATAGAATTCCTGCGAACGCGCATCCCAGGGGCCGCCGCTAGTCTGCGAATAGGAATCCGGGAAGCCGAGGAGCAAATCAGCAAACGGATTGCCCGTTGAGTACGTACCGGCGCCAGCGAATGAATAGGACCCGTTGTTGCGAGCACCGAATATGCTGTTAGTCCAAAACCGCCGGCCGTCGAAGCCGAATTTGAGTTGATGTTTTCCGAAGACGTAACTGAGATCATCATTGACCTGATAGTTCTGGTCGATGCGCGGCTGCGGGCCATTCGTGCTGAACCCGAGGTTGATGTCTCCGCCGGGCAGCCCGATAAACGGTAGGCCAGCGGCGCTGGGGAACTGCGGGTTGATGGCAAAACCGATGGAGGAGGGCAAGGTCGGCTTTGCGGGCTCGACCGCAACGAAGTTGAAACGCATGTAACCGACCGTGAACTGGTTGATCGCGTTGGAGCTGAACGTGTGATTCCAGGCGACCGTATAGTTGCTGATCGACTCGGTCTGGATGGCCCCGAAACCGGGCACGTTGGCACCGGTAAACGGCAAAGCGGAGCCCGAGCTCTGCTTCTCAATGTAGCCAAAGCCCCAGAGGGCATCTTTGGAACTGATTGTTTCGTCCACCCGCCACAGATACTGATTCACGTTATCCAGGTTGGGAAATTGCGCGGAATACTGGTTCGTTCCGTAGTTGACCGGAGGGTTGTAGGCCGTCACGTACTTCAAGGCCAAGGCATTGAAATCCTGCGTGGGAATTACCCCCGTGCTCCACAGGGAAGCATACGAAGTTCCTGCCGGGCACATTACCCCCCCGGAAACCGGGCAGGAGGAGGCGCTGTCGCCGTATTCAGGTATGGGCGCAGCGCCCGTACCGGTCGATGGCGGACTCATGAACCCGGGTCCGAAATTTCCCGCCAACTGGTCCGGCGTGAAGACAGTTACCAGGTCGGTATTCCCCGCTGCGCGCTGCCGCAATCCTTCATAGGAAAAGAAACCGAAGAGGTGGTTCCTGACAATCGGCCCACCGAATGTTCCATCGAAGATGTGGCGATGGAAAATCTGCGGCGACTTCGCGAAGTAGTCTCTCGAATTAAGGAAGGTGTCGCGATAGAACTCCCCCGCGCTGCCGTGAAACTGATTGGTGCCCGACTTGATCACCTGATTGACGATCGCGCCGGAGTTGCGTCCGTATTCCGGATTGAGAGTATTGGTGATCAGGCTGAATTGCGCGATGGCGTCCGGGTTGGGCGCCAAATGCCCGGTCAGCGGCGTATTCAAGGCGATGTCGTTGAAATCAGTTCCATTGATCTGGTAGCCGTTCTGTTGGGTCTGGCTGCCATTCACCGAGTTGGTGCCGAAGCGGTCCGAGGACGCCATCACGCCGGGCTCAAGTTGCATCAGCGCCAGCGCGTTTCGGTTGATGATGGGCATATTTTCGATGGTCGAACCGGAAATGACGGTGCCGAGCTGCGTATTCTTTGTTTGCACCTGAAGCGCATTGGCCTCCACCGTGACCGTCTCGCTGGCGGTTCCGACGGACAATTGTGCGTTCGAGGTGTAGATTTCGCCGGCGTTTAGCACCACTCCTTTGCTGACGAAGGACTTGAATCCGGACTTGCTGATCGTGAGGTGATAGGTCCCGACCGGCAAAAAGGTCAGGGTATAATGGCCACTGGAATCGGTTTTGGTAGTGTGCACGATTCCTGTTGCTGTATTCGTGACGGAAACTGAAGCATCGGCGATCACCGCACCAGACGCATCATTCACCACACCGGTGAGTGTGCCAGTGACAGCCTGCGCGTTCAGATTGGCGGCAAGAA
>JBJKQB010000388.1:0-11702 GCA_046705825.1 Candidatus Acidiferrales bacterium | reverse complement strand
TGAAGCTGCAACGGCGGCCGCGTCCATTTACGCTGCACACTTCGCGGCAACTGATGCGTTTGATCGGGCACCGCGATGAGAAATGGCGCAAGTACCTTTTCTACTAGAGCTTGGCTTCTACAGGATTCCCCTCGCAAAATTTTTTTCAGATTTGCTTGCCGGGTGCAACCTTTCCGCAGTGAGTGCGTCTAACTAAGCAAACACTTCTAGGACACACCCCGGGAAGTGGCACCGGCTGAAACCGGACCGCTTCCCTTATTTTTGCCCATTTTTGACCTGTTTTGCGGCGGATCGCCTACTGGCGGAGCACCGTCTTGACGCCTTGCCGCCAGTTTTCGTTCACACCGATGCGAGTGATTTGAATTTCGGGCGACATGTACCTCAGGACCGTGTCAGTGGCGGGATGAAAGCGCAACGCCGGCCCAACCAGCCAGACGAGAGGCGGTTCAGGGCCGATCGCGCGGCCCACGAAGTAGCCGTAGCGCTGAAACTCTCCGGCGAGCTGATGGCGGCGGACGCGCAGCCAATAGTCGACCGCTTGAATGGGCATCTGAATGTCTTCCGAGGCCTTCAATTCGATCACCACCAGCCTGCCGCTGAGCGTCACGCCAAGAATGTCGAGCACGCCGCGATCGCCGGCCGCCAGCGCGGGCACGGAGGAATACAGATAGGCGGGATCGAGATGGCCGTCGATGCGCGCGGGATCCTGAAGGACGAGAGTCTCCAGCCAGCGTTCAGGCGCTCCGCGGTAAAGCGGATGTCCCGGTTGCGCCGGGTGTGGCACGCGGTGTCGATGCAAATCGCGCAGCAAGCGAACCAAGCGGGGCCGGGCCTGAGCGGTCAGCGGCTCGCGCGGCTCGCTGAGGCCGAAGGTGACGCCTTGCGGGGAGCAGCGCGCAAAGTCGAGTCCGCGATAGCAGATGGCCACTTCGTTTGTCCCCGCGACGACTCGTGAAGTCAACCAAGCGGCGAAATCGGAATTGGGCGGAGCGCAGGATTGGATGCCGGCAATCGCGTCCTGTGCCGCCGCGAGCAGAATTTGAGCGTCCGCGCGCGGGATCAAGCGGCTTAGCAGGTTGCCGGCGTCGGCGGGATCCATTTTCTGAATGCGGCCTTCGCGTTCGTCGAATTCGAACACTTCCACACGCGCCGCCCTGGAGAGACCGAGAGCGCGTTCCCGAATGAACCCGCTGGCGCCCTGGGGGACGAAGACGCGCAGGCCCTCGACCGGGCGGTTTTGCGTGTGCTCTCTGGCCCAATCCAGCCACAGGATTCCGAAGGTCAGGATGCCTTCGATCGAGGCAGTCGTCTCGGCGGAAGAGGCGGCGATGAAGGCGTGCTCGCATGAGCCTTCATGCATGCGGCCGCGAGCGTAAACGCCGGAAAAGGAATGTTCGAGGTCCGGCGAGGCGGTGAGCGAATCGACGGTCGCGTCCGGAAAGCGTTCGGCCAGGAAACGGCGAAAGCGCTCCCGAAATTCCTCACGCGTGGTCCGCCCTTCGGGGCGAGGGGAATCGACGCGGACAAACTCGAGCCGGCCGGGATTCGCGCGGCCGAAGCGCTGCACTTCAAGAACGATGCGTTCGGGAGATTGCTGCTTGACGCGCACGATGCGCCGGGTGAGGTTCCTCTCGCTGGACCACAAGTGCACGAGCGCCGTTTTTCCAGTGTGGCGGAGCTCGCAATTCAGGGCGGAAAGTCCCGCGAGCCATTGGCCGTCTTCGCGGACCTCGACAGCATCCGAGGCGGACAAGTCGCGCAGGGCGCGCTCCAGCTCGGCCCAATCGTTCATAGACATCGCCTTCGAGCCGGCCCGTTTTGCGAGGCGGGCGGCGGACTCGAAGAACCCTTCCGTTTTAGAAACAACGCAACAGCCTGAAACGAACCTGCCGTGGCCGCTACTTCAAAATCAGCCCGGTCACTTTGAAAACCGGGTTTTCATGATTCCATTCCGCTGGGATGCCGCCGATCGTGATCTGCAAGCCGCGCTGCTCTCCGGGCTTGAGCGGCGGATCGGTTGTCCGGACCAGCTGTTCGCTGTCGCGCAGGATGACCTGCTTGAAAGGATCGTTGAACTCGAGATTGATGCTGAGACCGTCGACGGTCTGCGTACCCGCATTGGTGACGGTCACCTGCACGTAGGTAAACTCCTCGCCCAGGAAATTTTCAGCGCGCGCGAGTTTGATCTTGGTGAAGTGGATGTTGGGCGCGTAGGCCTGCTCCGCCGGACCAAAAGGAAACTTCTCGACCTGCGCGGCACGCTGCGGCGCGCTCGAGTGGCGCGAGACCAGCACGACCGCGCCCGCGATGATCAGGCAGATCACCACCCCGATAGCAAAGGCGGCGGGGAAACCGCTCCCGCGCCGGCGGGGAGAACTCGATGGCGGCCGCATGCTTGTCATTGTATCAGGTGCGGCGGGAAGCAACACGCTCCGGGTCAGCGTCCAAAGGAGAGCCGCAGAATTAACGGCTCAGGAAGGCCGTTTTCGGCCATGCGTTTCTGCACCGCCGGGATATCGTACGCCACGCGCCAGAATTCGACCGAATTGTTGGGCAGGTCGGCGATGGCGAAGGAGGCGCGCGTGTCGCCGTCGCGCGGCTGCCCGACGGAGCCGGGATTCAGCATATAGGTTGCGCCAGGCTCGATCTGGATCGTCGCGTAGGACTGTCCGTTGGGCGGCTTGACCTGCAGCATGCTGACTTTGTCATCCTTCAGGAAAAATCCGCCCTGCACGTGCGTGTGGCCAAAGAAGGTGACGGGCGAAGGGGCATCGGCCAAGCTGTCGAGGGCCTGGGCTGGAGCGAGAAGGTATTCGTCCTCATCGTGCACCGCTCCGTGGACGATATGAAACGCGTCCACCGCCATGGGCCCCTGAGGAAGCTTTTCCAGCCAGTCCTGATTTTCGGGGCGAAGCTGGTTGCGCGTCCAAAGCGCGGCCGCGCGCGCAATGGGATTGAAATCCTCAGCATCGGCGATGCCGCTGCTGGCCTTGTCGTGATTTCCGCGGATGGTCACCGCGCCCAGTTCGCGCACGCGCTCGATCACTTCGTTGGGGTCGGGGCCATATCCGACCACGTCGCCGAGGCACACAGCTTTCTCCCAGCGCCCCTGCGCCGCGGCCAGCGAAGCGTCGAGCGCGGTGAGGTTGGCGTGAATGTCGCTGAAGATCAGGTAGCGCATCGAGAAGCGTTCCCCACGAGTGGGACGCGATTATACCGAAAATAGCGGCGAAGACCAGCAAAGCGTTTCTGCCGGGACAGCCTTGGCCCGAGCGAAGCGGCGTCTGCCGCGCCGATGGCAGAGCGGGATCAGCGGATCAGCATGCAATCACCGTAGCTGTAGAAGCGATAGCCGGCGTCCACAGCGTGGCGATACGCAGTCAGAATGTTTTCGCGCCCGGCAAACGCGGCAACCAGGGCGAGCAGCGTGGAACGCGGCAAATGGAAGTTGGTGAGGAGTTGATCGACGATGCGAAAGGGCTTCCCTGGGTACAGAAAGATATCCGCGGTGCGATTGCCTGGAAGGATCGCGCTGGGTTCGCGACCTGTGGCGGCAGCTTTCTCAGTGGCGTCTTCGAGGGCTCGCACAACGGTGGTTCCGATGGCGAGGACCGGCCGACGCTCCTGGCGCGCGCGGTTCAAAGCCGCGGCGGCGCGGTCGTCGATTTGGTACGTTTCGGCGTGGATAGTGTGTTCTTCGAGGCGCTCGGTCCGCACCGGCTCGAACGTGCCCAAGCCAACGTCGAGAGTGATCTCAACGATTTCGATTCCGCGCCGGCGCAGGCGGTCCAGAATTTCAGGAGTGAAGTGCAGGCCTGCCGTGGGCGCGGCGGCGGCGACGCCCTGCCGGGCGTAGACGGTTTGATAGCGCTCGCGGTCGAGCGGCTCATCCGCGCGCTTGATGTAGGGCGGGAGCGGAATGTGGCCGATTTTCTGCAGCATGTCTTCCAGGGCATGGCCCGGTTCGAATCGAAGAATGCGCAGGCCGAAGGTGCCTCGTCCTTCGACGCGGGCCTGGAGTTCGCCATCGCCAAAAACGATGCTTTCTCCGGTGGGTATTTTGCGGCCCGGCCGCACGAGCGCCTCCCAGCGGTCCTCAGCCACACGGCGCAGCAAGAGGACCTCGATCTGGGTCTTCAGGAATTCACGGCGCGCCGGATTGTGGCGGCCCAACGGCTCGGCATGGATGCCCTCGCGGTGGCCGAATAGGCGTGCGGGGATCACGCGCGCATTGTTCAGGACGACGACTTCATCGCCGCGCAGCAGTTCGGGCAGGTCGCGGAATTGGCGGTCCTGCCAGGAGCCCGTGCGGCGGTCGACCAGGAGCATGCGCGAGGCGTCGCGCTCGGGCAGGGGCCGCTGGGCGATTCGCTCCGGGGGCAGATCGTAATCGAAGTCGCTGATTTTCATGTCTGTGGCGTGGCGCACGTGCGACGCCTACGCAGCGGAGATTGGCACAGGGCCTCGGACTGTGCTAAGAGAACAACGCCTGTTTTTTTAAGCCGTTTGCTGCGGCGTTCGCGGAACGCAAAGCCATTGTAGCGAAACGCCGCGATGTTCGGTGGCCGCAGGCGAACGAGAGGCGGCGAAGAGTGGGAGAGGCTTCGGTCGTTATCAGCCCGCGCGGGGTGGAGCGGCTGCGCTCCGGGCACCTGTGGATCTACCGCAGCGACGTTCGTTCCGCGCAAGCGGAGCCAGGCGCGGTGGTGCGCCTGCTGGACGAGCGCGGTCATTTCCAGGGCCGCGCGTTCTACAGCGACAAGTCCCAGATCTCGCTGCGGCTGCTCACCCGCGAGGACCTTGATGTCGATCGCGCATTTTTTGCCGAGCGCCTGCGCCGCGCCTCCGAATTCCGCAAACGGGTGGTGGAAAACTCCGATTCCTATCGCGTCGTGTACGGGGATGGAGACCTGCTGTCCTCGCTGATCGTCGATCGCTACGGCGATTACCTCGCCATTCAGACTTTGAGCCAGGGAACGGAGCGGCTGAAGCCCGTCCTGGTCGAGATTCTGGCGGAACTGTTCTCGCCCAAGGGCATCCTCGAACGTAATGATCCCAGGGTTCGGCTGCTGGAAGCGCTGGATCAGCGGGTGGGCGTGCTTTACGGCGAGATTCCGGACGAAATCGTCACCAACGAGAATGGGATCAAGTTTTCGGCCTCCTTGGCCAAGGGGCAAAAGACCGGGTCCTTTCTGGATCAGCGCGAGAATCACTGGGCTGCGCGCCAGTATGCCTCGGGCGAGATTCTGGACTGCTTCAGCTATCAAGGCGGGTTCGCGCTGACGGTTGCGGACCGCTGCGAGCACGTCGAGGCGGTTGAAATGGCCCCCGCGGCGATTCAGGCGGCCAAGCGCAATCAAGAGCTGAACTCGATCGGCAACGTCAGCTTTCGCGAGGGCAACACGTTTGACGTTCTGAAGGAATACGACGAGGCCGGGCGGCGATTCCAGACCGTCATCCTTGATCCTCCTGCCTTCGCCAAGAACCGGGACAGCGTGGCGGCGGCGCATAGGGGCTACAAGGAGATCAATCTGCGAGCGCTGAAGCTCCTCCAGCCCGGCGGCTTTCTCGTAACCTGTTCCTGCTCGTACCATATCTCGGAGGCTCTTTTTCTGCAGATCATTGCCGAAGCGGCCACAGACGCGCGCAAGCCAGTAGCGGTTGTGGAGCGGCGAACGCAGTCCCGCGATCACCCTATCCTGCTCACAGTTCCGGAGACGCACTACCTTAAGTGCATGATTATTAGGGCCTTATAGCTATCTAAGGCCAAGTTTAGTGAGCGGTGGAAAGCTTGTGAAAATACTTGACAGCATAACGCGCAGATTATATGCTTCCTATGTGCTTAATATAACGCAAAGCCAAAGCGAAGGAGGAATTGCACATGAATTCGATCACGCGCTGGGACCCGTTCCGCGGCCTTTCCACGCTGCAGGACGAGGTCAACCGTCTGTTTGACTCGACCTTTAAGGGCAACAGCAGCAGCTCCACGCTGACTGCCTGGGCGCCCGCGGTCGACATCTACGAGACGGAGAACGAGCTGGTGGTGAAAGCGGACCTGCCCGACCTGTCGGAGAAAGACATCGACGTACAGGTCGAGAACAACATGCTGACGATTCGCGGGGAGCGGAAATTCGATCAAACAGTGAAAGAGGACAACTTCCTGCGGGTCGAGCGCTCCTATGGAGCCTTCAGCCGCAGTTTCAGCTTGCCGAACACGGTGAATACCGAGGGCATCCAGGCGAGCTACAAGAACGGCGTGTTGAAGGTGGAACTGCCGAAGAGGGCGGAATCGAAGCCGCGGCAGGTGAAGGTGAACATCAGCAACGGCCACAACTAAGGGCCGCAAGCCATCGTGGTCACTGCAGGGATGGGGCCGGTTCGCTGAGTCCGGCCCCTTTTGTTTCGGCGGTGTGGCGGGAAGTTGGAAAGTGAGAGAATTTCGCTATGTTGAGATTTGACAAGTTCACGGTCAAGGCGCAGGAAGCGCTGCAAGCAGCGCAAGAGATGAGCGCGCGCGGGGGCCAGCAGCAGGTTGAACCCCTGCACCTGCTGTGGGCGCTGGCGGCGCAGCAGAACGGCGTAGTGCCGCCGCTGCTGGAGAAGCTGGGCGTGTCGCCCACCTCTCTGGCCGGCGACGCGGAGAAGCAGATTGAGCGCCTGCCCAAGGTTTCCGGAGCCGGCGAGCAGTTCCTGAGCCGCGCGGCCAACGACGTGTTGGAAAAGGCCTTCAGCGAAGCGGAGCGGCTGAAAGACGAGTACGTCTCGACCGAGCACATCCTGCTGGCCATTGCGTCGGCCGGGCGCGATGCCGCCGCGCAATTGTTGACACGCACAGGCGCCACCCACGACGCCATTCTGCAGGCGATGACGGCGATTCGCGGGAGCCATCGCGTCACCTCACAGAATCCTGAGGCCACGTATCGGGCCCTCGAGCAGTACGCGCGCGACCTGACAGAACTTGCCCGGCGCGGCAAACTCGATCCGGTCATTGGGCGCGACGACGAAATCCGCCGGGTGATGCAAATCCTGGCTCGGCGTACGAAGAACAATCCCGTGCTGATCGGCGAGCCGGGAGTGGGCAAAACCGCCATCGTGGAAGGCCTGGCGCAGCGCATCGTCTCGGGCGACGTACCGGAAATTCTGAAGCCGAAGCGCATCGCCTCGCTCGATCTGGCGGCCTTGGTTGCGGGCGCGAAGTATCGCGGCGAGTTCGAAGACCGTTTGAAAGCGGTGTTGAAAGAAATCGGCGAATCCGAGGGGCATGTGATCCTGTTCATCGACGAATTGCACACATTGGTGGGCGCGGGCGCGGCGGAAGGCTCGATGGACGCCTCGAACATGCTCAAGCCGGCCCTGGCGCGCGGGGAGCTGCGCGCGATCGGGGCCACTACACTGAACGAATACCGCAAGTATATCGAGAAGGATCCTGCGCTGGAGCGCCGCTTCCAGCCCGTGTATGTGGGCGAACCGTCCGTGGAGGACACCATCGCCATTCTGCGCGGGTTGAAGGAGCGCTACGAGGTGCACCACGGCGTGCGCATCAAGGATGCGGCGATTATTGCCGCGGCCATGCTCTCGCAACGCTACATCACCGACCGATTCCTGCCCGACAAGGCCATCGACTTGATCGACGAAGCCGCCGCCGGACTGCGCATGGAAATCGATTCGTTGCCCAGCGATATCGACGAAATCGAGCGGCGCATCCTGCAGCTCGAAATCGAGCGGACCGCGCTGGGCAAGGAAAGCGACGAGCACTCGCGCGCGCGCCTCGCGGACATCGAGAAGGAACTCAGCACGCTGCGCGAGCAGTCGAACGCGCTCAAGGCGCGCTGGCAGTCCGAGAAGGACGCCATCGGGCGCATCCGCAAGCAGAAAGAGGAAATCGACCGTCTAAAGACAGAGGAGCAGCGCTACGAGCGCGCGGGCGAGCTGTCGAAGGTGGCCGAAATCCGCTACGGGAAGCTGACCGCGGCGGAAAAGGAGCTGAAGGAGGCGCAGGACCGTCTGGCGCAGCTGCAGAAAGACCGGCCCATGCTCAAGGAAGAAGTGGGGGAGGAGGAGATCGCCAAGATCATCAGCAAGTGGACGGGCATTCCCGTGGGCCGCTTGCTGGAAGGCGAGGTTGAAAAGCTGGTGCATATGGAAGAGCGGCTGCGCCAGCGGGTGGTAGGGCAGGACCAGGCGCTGACGATTGTCGCCAATGCGATTCGCCGCAGCCGCTCGGGGCTCAGCGATCCACGGCGGCCCATCGGCTCGTTCCTGTTCCTCGGGCCCACCGGGGTGGGCAAGACGGAACTCGCGCGGGCTTTGGCCGAATTTCTGTTCGACGACGAGCACGCCATGATCCGCCTGGATATGTCCGAATACATGGAGAAGCATTCGGTGGCGCGCATGATCGGAGCGCCTCCGGGCTACGTCGGCTACGAGGAAGGCGGGCAGTTGACCGAGCAGGTGCGCCGGCGGCCATATTCCGTGGTGCTGCGGGACGAAATCGAGAAGGCTCATCCCGACGTGTTCAACGTGCTGCTGCAGATTTTGGATGACGGGAGGCTGACGGACGGGAAAGGGCGGATCGTCAACTTCCAGAACACGGTCATTGTGATGACTTCGAACGCGGGGTCGTCCGCCATTTTCGAACTGGCCACGAAAGATCCGAAAAAGGCCCGTGAGCAGGCCCTGGCGGCCCTGCGCGAGATTTTCCGGCCGGAGTTCCTGAACCGCATCGACGACATCGTGATGTTCAGCCCGCTGGGAAAGCCGCAAATCGAGCGCATCATCGATCTGCAGCTGGCCGACGTGAAAAAGCGCCTGGGCGAGCGTAAAATTGAGATCGAGCTCACTCCTGCCGCCAAAACGTTGTTGTTGCGCGAGGGTTACGATCCCGCCTACGGCGCGCGTCCCATGAAACGCGCCATCCAGCGGTTGATACAAGACCCGCTCGCGCTGCGTATTTTAGATGGGGAGGTGCGCCCGGGCGAAACGGTCCTGGTCGATGCCGACCCGAACGGCGACGAGATGAAATTCGGCGCCGAAGCGGTAAAAGCCCGCGTCGTTCACTGAGCCGGGCTTACGAGGCAGCCCCAATGAAAACCTTCAAGACGGCGTTTTTGCTGACAGCACTGACGATCCTGCTGCTGTTCATCGGCCAGGTATTCGGCGGCCGGGGCGGGATGACGATCGCGCTGGGCATCGCCATCCTGATGAACGGCGTCGCCTACTTCTTCTCCGACAAGATTGCCTTGGCTTCGGCCGGCGCAAAACCGATCAGCCAGGAACAGGCTCCGCGGCTTTACGCCGTGATGCAGCGGCTGGCCGCCAAGGCCAATCTGCCGATGCCGAAGCTGTACCTGATTCCGCAGCCTGCGCCCAACGCGTTTGCCACCGGGCGCAATCCGAGGCACGCCTCGGTCGCGGTCACGGAAGGTCTGATGCAGTTGATGAACGATGACGAACTGGAAGGCGTGATCGCTCACGAGCTGTCGCACGTGCGGAATTACGACATCCTCACATCGTCCATCGCCGCGACGATCGCCGGGGCGATCACCTGGGTCGCCGAAATGGGCCGATGGGGCATGATTTTTGGCGGTTTCGGGGGCGGCGATCGCGACCGCGAAGGCGGCGGTCTGGTCGCTTTGCTGATGCTGATCGTGGCGCCATTGGCGGCGTTGCTGCTGCAGCTGGGTATCTCGCGCCAGCGCGAGTATCAGGCTGACGCTTCGGGAGCCCGGATGGTCGGCCACCCCTATGGCCTGATCAGCGCGCTCGAGAAGTTGGGCTCCTACAACAAACGAATTCCGATGAACATACCGAACACCACGTCCGCGCTCTGCATTGTTGCGCCTCTGAATGCGCGGCAGATGTTTTCAGGCCTGTTCAGCACACACCCGCCGCTGACGGATCGGATCGCGGCACTGCGCAGCATGACGGTGACCCGGTAAGCGCGCGTATTTTGGCGTACAAGTCGATTGGAGCAGGCGTGGGGTGGCCGCCGGTCGAGTACTAGGACTACCGCTATCCGTCTCATTGCGCGACGGTTTCTATCGGATCAGATTCGGCTACGCAGAAAGCATTACGCCGGGTAAAAATTGCAGAGTATGGATAACCACGTGCTTCTAGACCGGCACCCTCCTGTGTTGCTCAAAGCATCTATCCGTAAGCAGTTACCGTCCGGGTAGGGTAGTGTCCCGATTTGGCTTTGCGCGTGCTCTCTACCGCCGCGCAAGGGATCTCAGGAGGACGGAGATGAGTGACGAAAAGGACATGTTCGTACAGGAACCGGCTGCGCCGCGCTGGATCGGCATTGTGGTGATCGCGCTGGCAGTCGTGTCGTTGGTGGCCTTGGGCGCCGGGTGGACGGCTTCCAACCGGTCGAAGGCCCTCCAGGATAGCCTGACGAAGCAGAGCCAACAGGTTCAGCAGCAGGAAAGCGTGCTGGTACAGCGGATTCAGAAGGACGAAGACACCAATGCCCAGCTGCAGGGCGAGTTGAGCGTGGTGACGGACAAGATGAAGCTGACCGAAGGCGAGTTGCTGCGCGCGCGGCGTCAGGCAGTGATCATCAAGAGGGAAGACGCCAAGCAGCTGGCGGATTTGCAGAACAGCCTGAATGGGCAGCTGGCGACGAAGGCTACCGTCGACGACATGAACAAGCTGGGTACGGATGACGGCGGCGTTAAGACCGACCTTGAAGCCACCAAGAACAGCCTCAACATGGCCCGCGGCGAGTTTGGCACTCTGATCGCCAAGAACCATGATGAAATCGAAGAGCTGCGCCGCCTGGGGCAGCGCGATTACTACGAGTTCACCATCAACCGCCGAAACCAGAAGGACAAGGTGGGAGACATGATCGTGGTTCTTCGCCACGTCAATCCGAAGAGGAATCTCTACACGGTGTCTCTGTATGTGGACGATTCCCGGTATGACAAGAAGAACGGCTCGGTGAACGAGCCGATCTACTTCTTCACCAGCACGTACAACCACGCGCCGCTGGAGTTCGTGGTGAACCATGTGGCCAAGAACACCATCAGCGGCTACCTGAGCGTGCCGAAGACGCAGACCACGCACGCACAGAGCAACGGCAGCTAATACGGGCGAAGCCGTCCGGTACGAGCCGGCGGCCGGGCACGAGGCTTGGCAAAAAGGGCGTCCTGCAAAGGACGCCCTTTTTTATTCAGCTTTTTTCAGGGCGCGCGTCTTGCGGCTGAGGAACCGCTTCGAGAGGGCGGGCAGCTGCGAATGCGGAATCTTCCCCTGCTCGTAGAGCTTCAGCTTCATTTTCGCCAGTTTGCGGCGGCGGCGCTGCCGTTTCTGGGCGACGTAACGTTTATCGTGGGCCATTCATCCTCCCTCGGAATTGCCAAGAGATTGTAGCCAATCCGCGAAGCGGCGGAAAGCGCGAATCGGCCGCCGCATCTTCCGGGGAGCCTGGCGAAAGCCTTTTCTGCCCCCTGGACAAAGAGGGCGACCTGCCCGGAGTAGTACTCGGGCAAACCTCGGATTAGGCCTACGGGACGGTCGTACTATGGGTATCCGCGAGAGCCTCGGGCACCTTGGAGGAGAGAGGAAGGCGAGCGCACAATGACGATCCGGACCAAGCTCCGCAACTGGTGGACGGGCCACGACCCCGAACAGGAGAAGCAGACCAGGCTGGTGAACGAGCGCATCGGCCGGCTGTTTGCCGAGACACGCAGGGCCAAGTCCTC
>JBJKQB010000387.1:0-6055 GCA_046705825.1 Candidatus Acidiferrales bacterium | reverse complement strand
GCATCCAACGGGTATGGACAAGCGCCCACCCAAATCAGGCAAACCTGAGGGTAATCCGTTTGTTCCGCGCACGACGAACCTGAACAAGCTGCAGGAAGCCGCGAAAGATTGCAGGAATTGCGACCTGTGGGAGCGTGGCACGCAAACCGTTTTTGGCGAAGGCCAGCCCAGCTCGAAAGTAATGTTCATCGGCGAGCAGCCGGGAAACCAGGAAGATCTGGACGGGCGTCCCTTCGTGGGACCCGCCGGGCGGCTGCTGGACAAACTGCTGGTGGAGGCCGGAGTGGACCGCCGCAAGGTCTATGTCACCAACGCGGTCAAGCACTTCAAGTGGGAGCCGCGGGGCAAGCGGCGCATCCATAAGAAGCCGAATTCGGTGGAGATCGCGGCGTGCCGGCCATGGCTGGAGGCGGAGATCGCGAGCGTCCACCCGAAAGTGATCGTATGCCTGGGCGCGACGGCGGCGCAGTCGCTGCTGGGACGCGACTTTCGTGTGACGCAGCATCGCGGCGAACTGCTCGATTCGCCCCTGGCGCGGCACGTGATGGCGACGGTGCATCCGTCGTCCATCCTGCGCGCGCCGGATGACGCGACGCGGCACGAAGAGATGCGCCGCCTGGTCGAAGACCTGCGCAAGATTCCGCCTCTGCTCTAACTTCCCGCCTCTCCCTGGAAGCTTTCCGCCTGACGACATGCCGCTTCCCCGCGGCGAAAAAGTCCGGATTGAATGCCTGCGAATACCGGCGTACAGCATTTTACGGATGGCTATCCCAGACGGTCTCCCCGAAACTGAAACCATGCTCTTGAAGGAGCCGGCCAGGGAATTGACTCCGGGAGCGCTTTGCACGTCACGCCCGCCCAACAATTCCGATCTAAGGCCTCGGGAAAATCGATTGCGCCAAACAGGCTGGTTTCCTCGGAACAAATGCGTTGCGGGAAAAGTCGAAACCGTTCTATTGGACTCTGCTCAAGAAGGTGTGGTCGGACGTGTGGGCGGACAACTGCATCGATCTGGCCGCGGAAATGTCCTTCTACTTCGCCTTGTCGGTGTTTCCTTTTCTTCTGGTGTTGGCGTCAATCGTCGGCTGGCTGCCGTCCACCAATCTCTGGCACGACTTCGCGCAGTGGATGTCGCACTACCTTCCGCGCTACGCGCGAAGCACTTTCTTCCATGCTATTCTCGGACTGACTCGCGGGTATTCAAGTTTTCTTTCCGCCGGAATCGTGGCCATGATCTGGTCCGCGTCTTCGGGTTTCGTCAGCCTGATCCAATCATTGAACGTAGCTTACGAAGTGAAGGAAACGCGAGGTTTCTGGAAACAGCGGCTGCTTGCGTTGATCGCGGCCTCGCTGTCGGCGATTTTTTTGTTTGGCAGCTTCGGGCTGCTGACGGCAGGACACTTGGGTGTCCTTCTCCTGGCCAGAAGGCTCGCTTGGGTGCACCGGTTCCGAGTCTGGTTCGAAATTGGCCGGTGGGTGACTACGCTGGTGCTGATCCTGGTGGGTCTGGCGTTGACCAATCACTTTCTGCCTGACCGCCGGCGCCCCTGGCGCTGGTTTACGCCCGGCACGCTTTTTGTTGCGGGGATGTTCGTGGGAACCTCACTTGGCTTCAACGTGTACGTTAGAGATTTCGCGAACTACTCGCGCGTGTACGGCGCTCTGGCGGGAGCCATCATCCTGCTCCTATGGGTGTACGTCTTCAGCCTGATTCTTCTGGTTGGGGCGGAACTGGATAATTCACTGGAGAAATTGAAAGGCCAACAGGTGTCGGCGTGAGTTGCGTTTCATCTTCGAGCCAAGCAGCGCCCATCCGGCGTTTGTACTGGTGGACAGCTAGTTCGCTTCTGGCCGGGCTGCTCCTGCTGATCTGCGCCGCGCCGGCGCCGGCGCAACAAACCACGCCCGGCGCCGACGCGGGGTTTGAGGGGCAGAAAGTCGCCACGGTCGATATTTCCGCCCGTCCGCAGATGAACACCACGCCATTTCGCAAATTGATCGCACAAAAGGCCAACCAGCCGTTTTCTGACGCGGCCATTCGCCAGAGCGTTGCGGCGCTGCAGAAAACCAAGCTGTTCTCGCAAGTGCAGGTGAAGATCACGCCCGAAATGTCGGGGCTGAGGGTGCTCTTCCTGCTGCGGCCTGCCTATTTCGTCGGCTTGATTTCATTTCCCGGGGCTACGCACAAATTCGCGTACCCCCAGCTGTTGCAAGCGGTCAATATCCCCGACCAGTCGGCCTACACGGACGATCTTCTGCTCCAGGGACAGAAAGCCCTCCAGCATTTCTTCCAAACTCAGGGATATTTCCTGGCGAAGATCCGGCCCGAATCGCAGACGGACGAAGCTCACCGCATCGTGAACTTCGTTTATGTGGTGGACTTGGGGCCCGTGGCGCGTATCGGCGCAATCCAGTTTCAGGGGCTTTCCGAATCGCAGGCGCGGGACATGCGCGGCGCGCTGGGTTCCTGGTGGGCGCGTATCAAGATGGATTCGCTGCGGCCGGGGCAGAAATATTCCGCCAAGCGTATCAGCAAGGCCACGGACTACATCCGGTCGCACTTGCGAAGCAGCCACAGGCTGGTGCCGGTGGTTCGGCTGGCGTCGGTTTCCTTCGATCCCGAAACAAAGCGCGCGGACATCAATTTCCAGGTGAATGCTGGAGCGTATTTCACAGTGGAAGTAACCGGCGCGCACGTTTCACACGGAACGTTGAAGAAGCTCGTTCCGGTGTTCCAGGAAGGCTCGGTGGACCAGGACCTGATCGACGAGGGACAGCGAAACCTCGTCTCCTATTTTCAGAAGAAGGGTTACTTCGGAGTGCAGATTTATTGGCATTTGTATCGCGAGACGGGCCGGGATCGCGTGGTGTACGAGATTCACCGCGGGGAGCGCCATAAAGTGGCGGAGGTGCGCTATGTAGGCAACCGGCACATAGACGAAGACAAGCTGGACGATGTGGTAGCGGTCAAGCAGGGTCACTTGTTCACGCGCGGCACCTTCAGCGATGACCTTCTGCGCAAGAGCGTGCAGGCGATCACCGCGCTCTATCAAAGCCAGGGATACGCGAATGCACAGGTAAGCACGAAGGTGAACCGGCAGAAGGCGAAGGTGAACATCATTTTCGTGATCAAGGAGGGCCCGCTGGACCGTGTGAACAGCATCCATGTCGTAGGGAACAAAACGCAGTCGCTCGGCTCGCTGCTGGGGAACGGCCATCTGCACGTGCAGAAAGGGCAACCGTATTCGCCCGGCGATGTGCAGCTCGACCGCAATCAACTCATGGCCGCCTATTTGAACCGCGGGTACATGGACGCGCAATTCAAGTACAGCGCGACCGGAACGAAGGGGGACCCCCATTTGGTCAACGTGGTGTACACCATCACGGAAGGGCCGCACACGTTTATCGACGGCGTCGTCCTGCTGGGAGCGAAACACACGCGCGCCGACTTCTTGCGGCAGGTTACCGGCCCGAAAATCACGAAGGGGCAGCCCCTTAGCTTAGGGAATCTGTTCACCGCGCAAAGCAATCTGTACAACTTGGGAATTTTCGACTGGGCCGACATCGAGCCGCGCCAGCCCATTACGGATCAGACGCACGTCGAGGTATTGGAAAGGGTTCACGAAGACCGCCGGAACACCATCGAATACGGTGGCGGCATCGAAGTGATTCCGCGGAGCGGGAACGTCCCTGTGGGGACGGTGGCTCTGCCGGGCCTGCCGCCCATCGGTTTGGGCAGCAAGTTCCAAGCGAGCCAGAAAAGCATCGTCACCCCGCGCGGCACGTTCGGCTACACGCGGCGCGATGTCTTCGGCCGGGCGGAGACGTTCACCGCCAGCACCGTGCTGTCGCGCCTGGAGCAGCGCCTCGACCTGTCGTTCACGAACATGCATTTCCGCGGGTCGTCCTGGAGTTCGCTGATCTCGTTGACGGGAGAGCGCACAACCGAGAACCCGATCTTCGCTGCCGAATTGGGGGTGGCCTCTTGGCAGTTGGAGAAACCGCTGAATGCGGAGCGGACAAGGAACCTGATCGTCCGCTACGATTTCGACCGCACCATCCTCACCAACATCACGATTCCCGATCTGGTGCTCCCGCAGGACCGCCGCGTCCGCCTTTCGACCTTTTCGGGCGAGTACATCCGCGACACGCGCGACAAGCCGCTCGACGCGCACCGCGGAATCTATCAGGTGTTCGACTTCGGCGTGACCTCAACGCCGCTGGGATCGAGCGCCGACTTCGTCCACTTCCTGGGCCAGACCGCCTTCTATCTTCCTGTGAAGCCCTGGCTGACCTGGGCCAGCAGTGTCCGGCTGGGTTTTGCCTCGCCCTTCGCGGGCAGCCACGTCCCCCTCAGCGAAAGGTTCTTTTCCGGCGGCGCCGATTCCCTCCGCGGGTTTCCCATCAACGGAGCGGGGCCGCAGCGCCCCGTGCAGGTTTGCAGCAATCCCGCGGACAAGTCCACCTGCACGCTGATCAGCGTTCCCGTGGGCGGAGAATCGCTGTTCATTTTCAACACGGAAGCGCGTTTCCCCATCCCCTGGGTCCCATTTCGGTTCCTGAAAGGACTGGGAGGCGAAACTTTCTACGATGGAGGGAACGTTTACGCGCACATCAACCTTCCGGACATGGTCCGGAATTACACCAACACTATTGGTGTTGGTCTGCTTTACAACACGCCCGTCGGCCCGGTCCGCTTCGATATTGGGCACAACCTGAACCCCATCCCGGGCGTGAGCGCCACGCAATATTTTGTGACGCTCGGAGAGGCATTTTGAAGCGGCGCGTCCGGCGCGCTCAGCAAATTTCATAACGGCGTAGGTTGGTCATGAGCTGGAAAAAAGGAATTCGCAGAACTCTTCTGGCGCTGCTCGCTCTGATCCTGATCGTCTTCGTTGGCGGCTGGATCTTCGTGCACACCGGGTATTTCAGGCATCTGGTGATTGGCAAAATCGAGCAACAGGCCGGCAAAAGCACCGGCGAGCAACTCAGTATCGGCAACATGGTGATTCACTGGACGCAGCTGAAAGTCGATCTCTACAACGTGGTGCTGCGCAAGCCGTCCATGAGCCCGCCGCCCTTCTTTTCCTGTCCGCATCTCGCGGTCACGGTCAAGATTCTGTCCTTGTGGCACGCGAAATTCGCCATCAGCGATCTGCTCTTGAACAGGCCGGTTGTGCACATGCGGATTACCGCGCAGGGGCGCAACAACCTGCCGCACGCGCGACCGGCGGCGAGTTCTTCTGCCTCCACGACGGCCGGGCGCCCGTCGACTTCTGCCGCCGAAAAAATCTTCAGTCTCGGCATACGCCGCCTGGTGATCGCTGCGGGTGAAATCGACTACAACGATGCCAAATACCCGCTGACCGCCGATTTGCGCGACCTGCATGCAACCGCGCGCTTCGATGTTCCAGCACAGGCGTACAGCGGCTCGGTGGCTTACGATCGCGCGTTTGTTTCCGCACCGCACGTTCTCGGCTTCGAGCACGATCTGCAGATGCATTTCGTGGCGACATCCTCGGCGCTCGACGTGACCTCGCTTCGGATCGAAACGGGCCGCACCCGCTTGCAAATCCACGGAACCGTTGTCGGCTATGCCCATCCGCGCGTCCAAGCCAAGTACACTGCGGCCATCTTTACGCCCGACCTCTCGCGCATCCTGAATTCGCCGTCTATTCCAGCGGGCGAAGTGTGGACCGATGGATCGCTGAGTTACGACAGCGGCACGCACCGGCCATTCCTCGACACGATCTACGCAAACGGGCATATGCAGGCGCCGCACATTCTGGCGCACGTCGCCGGCGTGTACGTGCAGGCGCGCCAAATTCAGGCCAGCTACATTCTGCAACACGGCGATATTTCCGTACCGAAGATTGCCGGCTATGCCATGGGCGGATCGCTGGACGGAAGCTTTTCGATCGCCGAGCTCTCAACCCGGCGCGAGGGCCGCTTGAGCGCCACTTTGCGCGGCGCCTCCCTCTCGGAATTGATGCAGTTTGCGGCCTCAAAGCGAAGAAGGCCTCTGGGCCTGACCGGCACGACGGACGCCGAGGTG
>JBJKQB010000386.1:0-4200 GCA_046705825.1 Candidatus Acidiferrales bacterium | reverse complement strand
GGTTCGATGATCCAGCCCAACCCGGCGGGAATGTCGCGCGTCAGCGAAATGGCGCGGCACTCGAAGTCCACTCCCTCGTCCCGCTCCTCGAATCGCCAGTACGAGTACAGCCGCCACAGAAACCCGTAGCCCGTGTCCGGCGCCAGCACCTCCTCATTCGCCTTCCCGGCATGCTCGACTTCCGCGACGCGCGTGGTGTACGACCGGCAGGTCCAGCGCGCCTTTCCGGCCGACCGGTACTCGACGTGATGCTCCGTATCCAGAACCACGGTAATGATCTTCTTCTTGCGCAGCCGCAGGTAAATCTCGAAATCATTGTCCTTGCGGCTGAGCAGTTTCGAGGCGGTTACCTCCGGCTGGTAAATCTCGCTGTGGTGGTCGTAGTTCTGGATCAGGCGCAACATCGCTTCCACCGTCGCGCCCTCCGCGCGCGCCGCCCCGATCCAGTCGTGGATCAACCCGCTCGGCACCCTTGCCGGACCCTCGCCGGACCAGAACTCCGCGGCCACTTCCCCGCTGCGCACTCGCCGCGCTCGTTCCGCGTCCGCATCCGACCACAGGAACGGTTCGCTGCCGGCGCAGCTCCCCTCCATCCCGGCTTCCGCTGCGCGAATGTACTCCTCGAATCCCTGCAGGGTGGACTTCTGAAGCGTTTCACTCGTAGCTTGGGCCATGGTGCCGGTCCGTTGGCCGGTGTGATCTGCGTCACGCAAGCCCTGCCCGAACCCTCTGGCGTACCCGTGCGCGGAATTGGCCTTTTAAGCCCGTTTAAGCGCGTTTTGGCATCAAGGTTCTTGATGTCGTTGCCGCAGTTTTTTCTTCGCCGGACTTTCGCCTGCGCGAGCGCTCCTGGCGCGCGCGGACGCTCGCGCTTGCGCCCCTTCCTGCAACCGCGCGCGGGCCCGAAGCGCGCTCCGGAGCGCTCCCCGGGATGAGCCGGCCCTGCGAACGTCAGGCCGCGACGTACTTCCCCGCGGCGAGCACCCGCTGCGCGATTTTCTCCCGCAGCGCGATGGTGTTGAACGGTTCGTATTTGGCCAGCCGCCTCAGAATGGCCATCTGCGAGCGCAGCATGTCTCCTTCGCTGGACGCGGCAATCACCGCTTTTGCGGCGCTCTCGACCTTCTCCATGGCTCCGGCGATGTACACGCGGGCCATGGCCACCGCGTGCGCCGCGGCCGCTTCGCCCTTCTGCGCCGCAAGCTTCTGCGCGCGCAGCAGCGCCGATTCCATCGCGTAGGTTTCAATCGTCATGTTGGCGATCGCGCCCAGGATTTCCTGCCGGTCCTGGATGGCTTGCATGTACTTCTGCGTGGCGATCCCCGCGGCAAACAGGCCCATTTTCTTGGCTGCGGCCACCAGGCGCCGCTCTTCGGCGAGAACGCCCTGCGCGCCGTTTTCCGTCCCGCCGGAAAGCACTTCGTCCATCAGTTTTTGGATGGCCGCCATCAGCGGCAGCTGGCCGGACATGGCCCGCTTGAGCAGAAAGCCGGTGATGACCAGCCGGTTGATTTCGTTGGTGCCTTCGAAGATGCGGTTGATACGCGCGTCGCGGTATTGCCGTTCGGCCGGGTATTCCTCGACGAAGCCGTATCCGCCGAAGATCTGCATGGTTTCATCCACGGCCGAATCCACCATCTCCGATCCCCAGACTTTCAGGATCGAGCACTCGACCGCATACTCGTCGATCACTTTGCGAACCGCTTTCATGTCCTTCTGACTTTCGCCGAGCTGAGCGATGGCCGCGTCCATCATGCCCACCGTGCGGTAGGCCATGGCCTCGCCGGTGAAAACGCCCACGGCCATGTTGGCCAGCTTCTCGCGAATCAAACCGAAATCCGCGATCGTTTTCCCGAACGCTTTCCGCTCTTTCGCGTACGAGATCGCGCTTTCCAGGGAATTGCGCGCGCCGCCGACGCATCCGGCGCCCAGCTTGAAGCGGCCCACGTTGAGAACGTTGAAGGCGATGTGATGCCCTTTGCCGATTTCGCCCAGCACGTTGTTGACCGGCACTTTGCAGTCGCTGAGGATAAGCGGGCAGGTGGACGATCCGCGGATACCCATTTTGTGCTCTTCGGGACCCACGGAAAATCCAGGGAAATTGCGTTCGACGATGAACGCGGTGAACTTCTCTCCGTCCACTTTGGCGAAGACGATAAACAGGTCGGCAAAACCCGCGTTGGTGATCCACATTTTTTCGCCGTTGAGCAGATAGAATTTGCCGTCCGGAGAAAGCGCCGCGCGCGTGCGGCAATTCATGGCGTCGGAGCCCGAGGACGATTCCGAAAGGGCGTAAGCGCCGACGGTTTGTCCGCTGGCCAGGCCGGGCAGATACTTCTTTTTCTGTTCTTCCGTGCCGAAATAGACGATGGGGAGCATGCCGATGCAAGCGTGCGCGCCCCAGGTGGTGCTGAAACCTCCGTATTTCGCGATGCGGTCGGCTATCAGGGCGGAAGTGACTTTGTCCAGCCCCGCGCCGCCGTACTCTTCGGGAATGTCGACGCCGCTGAAGCCGAGCTCGCCGGCTTTCTTCAGGAGTTCGCGGTGTGCGGAGAGGTCTTTGTGCTCCATGCGGTCAATGTTCGGAACGATTTCTTTGGCCGCGAATTCTTCGGCCGTTTTGGCAATCAGCAGATGCTGTTCGCTGAAATCCTCGGGAGTGAACACCTCTTGCGGGGCGCGTTCCTCGATCAAAAAACTTCCGCCGGGAATCTTCCCCGGCATATCCGCAACTGTATGCATAGGCCACCTCGACCAACTGCGCCCGCGGCGCGCGGGGCAGGACCGACAGGAACGATCCTTGCGCAGGCTGCGCCGCCGACCCCATAGCGGGCGCGCGGGTCCACACACATGGATGCCCGGCGGCGCGAGCGTGTTCCGCAGCCGCACGCGATCCTTTTTCATGCCGGCCCGCGGTCCAGGACTCACGCCCAGGCAAACTTCGAATGCGTCATCGCCTGGACCGGCCCGCGCTTCGCCGCGAAGGCCGCTCCAATGCTAAACGTTGTTGATTGTCGCCCGTTCTCAAGCCGCGGCGACGGCTACCTTCTTTCCGCGAGCGGGCCTGCGGCCACGCCGGACGGGCGCCCGATGCGCATGCTGGACCGTCGGTTTCACCACCGCATCCATCAGCGACTTCTGCGCGTCCACGTAGCTCTGCACGCCTTCGCGAACCAGTTCGCCAAATGGCGGGAAGGGGAACGGCCGCAGCAGCTCGAGGACGCTTCCGCCGGTCTTCACGGTTGCGTTGAACTGCTTGCCGGCCACTTCCACGAGCTTTTTCTGCGCCTCGAGGAACGACTCCGTGGCTTGCTTCGCCAACTCGGCGATCTCGGTCTTCTTGGCGTTCTTGGCCCGGCCATTGTGCTTTCCGCCGGCCGCCTTGGCGGTTTCTTCGGCGATGATGTCCAAGAACTGCTTCTGCGCTTTCACGAAGTTCTCCAGACCTTCGCGCGCCAGGGCCAGCAGGTGCTCCGACTGGTAGGGCTTTCCGGCCTTGGCCGCCTCCATCCAGCTATGCGTCTGCTTGTCCGCGATCTTCAGGAACTCCTGCTGCATGTGGATGAAGGTTTCCACGCTGCGCTGCAGCGCGTCCGCGGCCGCGTGCGCCGCCGGAGACTCGCCGATGCGCTCTTTCAAGCCGGCCACCAAAATCTGGTTCTGCTTCTTGCCCAGGTCGAGAAGGATCTTTTGCCCTTCGATGAAGTTGGTCATGCCCTCCCCAGCCACTTCGCTGAGGATGGCGGCGGGTGAATGATGAGGATCGTTGAGATGCTCGCGCAGAGCATGCATCACGCTGGCATTCTGCTTCATAGCGAGATCCAGCAGGATTCGCTGTGTGGCAAAGAAGCTGTGCACGCCCTGTTGGGCCCAGCCGGAAACCACCGAGGCAAAGGAGGGTCCTTGCGGGTGAATCCGGGGGGTCTCCACTCTTGCGTCCATAGCGCACCTCCAAAAGGGTTATGCTGCAGTGCAGCATTCAAGAAGACAATAGGCCTTGACATCTGCGTTGTCAACAGATATTTTCGTTGTGCATCGCAGCATCCCGAGACCTTCATGAAACCCTCTCCCGTGCTCATCAAAAAGTACGGCAATCGCAGGCTTTACGATACGGCGGGCAGCCGCTACATCAACCTGGACGACATCGCCGGTCTGATTCGCGAAGGCCAGGACGTCAAGGTGGTGGACGCCAAAAGCGGC
>JBJKQB010000385.1:0-5234 GCA_046705825.1 Candidatus Acidiferrales bacterium | reverse complement strand
CGCCGGAGGCGTGGCGCGCCGACGGAAATTACCGCGCCTCGCTCTACATGCGCCCGCTAGCCGTCTGGTCCATGGAATACCCCAAATTAAAGTAGCCGCGCGGCGATTCACCTGCGCGTGCTCTGCGTGGGTAGCGGCTGCCTGACGCGGGGGCTGCTGATATGCTCGTTTAGGCATATTGTGGAAACGATGCTCAAGCCCGTCGGCTGGGTTGGAAGCCTCACCTAAGCGAGACATCGAGCTGATCAGATTGCGGCTGAGCGAGCCGAAGAACACGCCAGGCGGCTCGAAGCACAGAGGGAGCATCGGCCATGAGGAAATCCGTTCGAATCGAAGAAGGCACCGGAAACGTTTTCGCCACATCGCTCTGCCCAACCCCGAAGAACGTCTCGCGAAAGCCGGCTTGGCCATCCGCATTGCCGAAGCCATTCGAAGCCGCCGCCTGACGCAAATTCAGGCCGCGCGCGTGCTCCAGATTGACCAACCCAAAATCTCCCGGCTGTTGCGCGGGCAGCTTTCCGGTTTCTCCGCCGAGCGGCTCATGCGCTTTCTGACCCTGCTCGGCCGGGATATCGAGATCATCGTGAAGCCCGCACGTCACCCGCGCCGTCCAGGGCGCCTTCGCGTCGTCGCAACTGTCTAGCATCCTCTCGCCACAACCGGGACGCGACAACCTGGCGGAACCGATGCCGGAATCAGACCGCCGGAGAATCGTTTGACGAATTCGGAATTCCTGCCGTGCGCCGATGGCCAACTGAGCCCCGGCCTTGGCCGAATGCTAATGGTGCGCAGGATTAGTGCACTACTCCGGCTTGCGTCTTGCTTTTCAACGTTCCAGCGCAATTTGAATATGACGGTGGATCGTGCGCGGGTGCGCATCGCCGCAGTGAGTGAGTGCCGCGTCATCGCAAACACGCTCGCTGATGAGGACGACATTGTCCATTGCTGCCGATAGAATTCGGCCGTCGATGGTGCTGACGGTAATGGAGTCATTGAAGGTCTCCTTACCGACGCCTGCCTCGAAGTTTCCTTCTTTCGTCCGGGAGACCTGGGCCCAATTGTTCGGCGTGTCGGCGACCGGCGCCTGCATCCATGCTGCAGGGAGCTGAAGATTGGGGTGTGGCGGAGGGACGTGGCGCACCACAAGCGCCGCAGTTTTCTTGGCTGAATCGATGGCTCGCAGAGTTAGGTCGAAATCGATAAGGCTCTCGCCGGTAAGGATGTGAGTTCCGTCGGCCCAAGAACCTGCCTGCGGATTGGGCATGTAGAAGTGATCGCCGGGTTGCTGGAGCACACCCACCTTGTTGGCAAGCCACAGGTCGACATAAAAGGTCATTAGATCAGTGATGGGGCCCACGAAACGGCCATCCACCTTGCTGAGATCGGGAGGCGAAGGAGGCAGGGCGGTATCGAGTGAAAGTACCTCACGAAAGTTAGCCATCGCAGGGTCCGCCGCAATCACATGCCCGTTGGAGGACATGCTGATCCAGCGAAATTCCTCTATATATCGGCCGCCAGCGTCCTTCTTCACGATTCCCGCTGCATCGGCCGTGTAATGCCATTCGTCATTGCCCCCAGTCATGTGGTATCTGAGCGTTTCTCCATCGCGATAGTGCCGCGCGAGCGGATTGGCCATTTGGGGCGGCGTTTGCGCCGCGACAACCGTGCATGCAATTAAGCCGACGATAGCACTGAAGTAGATCCTCATGCTTTTCTCCGCTGAATGCCTTCGGACAGAAGGCGCATTTGTTGGCGCACAATTTGCTTGCTTTGATGGAATGGCGGACCCTCTACGGCCCAGAATGCGCTCAGGCCCAGGTGCATGGTTTTGAAGCTCATGACGGCTTCCGACAGGTCGAGATCTGGCCGAAGCAGTCTCTGCTCTCGCAGCATCGCGAAGAGGTTTTGCAGAGGCGGGTCCACATACTTTTGCATCTCCAGCATGTAGGGAACGAAGCGCTCCGTATCCAGGAACATCTGCGCCAGAAAAACCCGGACGAACCGGTGATACGGCTCCTTCAAACGGAAGTGCAGAAGAACGTAATCGGCAAGAATCTGGTCCAGCGGCTTATTGCCGGGTGTAAAACGCCGAATCTTGGGTGCCAACCGCGATTCGAGGTCGGCCATAAACGCAACGACGATGTCTTCCTTCGTGGAGAAATAGTTGTAGATGGTGCCCTTGCCGACGTCCGCTGCCGCCGCGACCTGATCGATGGTGACCTGATCGAGGCCGCGCCGCGAAAACAGCTCGATACCAACGGAGAGGATTTGGGCGCGCACGGCGGCCTTCTTGCGTTCTCGCCGGTTTGTGACTATGGTCATAATTGACTATAGTCATAGTCCAGCACGTTCCCGATGTCAATGCCCATTTCGGCATCATTTCACGAATTCGGGCTTGCGACCGCGCGCCCAGGGTCGGTACGTCAGCGCGAAGCGGATGCGAGCGGGGATGGGCGGGTGCGAGTAGAACAGAAAAACATCCAGCGGATTGGGCGCCGGGTCGGACAAATCCACTTTCCCTAGAATTTCGAAGGACTGCGCGGCTACCTGGCTCGAATCGGGCGTAAGACCGTGCGTCACTTCCAGGCCGTACTGATCGGCCTGATGCTCGATATGCCGGCTGAAGGCGCTGCCGATGGGCGTAGCAATGAAAGAGAGAATGGAGACCAGCAGCAGGAGGGCGGGCAAGGAGGCCCAATCGTCCAAGCCACGAATTCCCCAATTCATCGACATCCTCAGTTTTTGCAAAGGCGGAACAGTTCCGGGCGCGCGCAATCGACCGCGCGGCAGCTCCGGCGTAATCGGATCGACGCTTGCCCCGCCCCAGCGCGCCAGCATCCATTTAATCGTGCGGAACACAAGATAGAACAAGACGAACAGGCCCACAGCGCCAACGGCCATCCCCTTCCAGAGGTGATTCAGGACGTAGTGACCCATCTCGTGCCCGACCACGAACACGATTTGAGGCGTGTCCATGGCGCGAATGGTCGTGTCCCACACCACGATCCGTTTCGATGTGCCAATCCCGGTCACATAAGCATTGAGCGCTCTCGTTTTTGCGCCGGCGCCCATCCAGAACATGCGGCTGGGCGGAATGTTCTGCCCCGCGTGGTGGACCAGCTGTTCGAGCTTGGCGGTCAGCGCTGGATCTTTTTGCGCGAGCGGAACGAAATTGTGGAACAGCGGGTCGACCACCACCGGCTGCACGAAAACCAGGAAGATCATGAGCGGCACCGAAATCAGCCAGAAGTACAGCCACCAGCGGCGTGGCGAGCGGCGAATTATGGCGTACAGCATCCAAACCAGGAATGTGCCCACGATGATCAGGATGAGCTCCTGTTTGGCCCAGTCCCAGGCCCACGATCCCCATCCCTGGATGCTGATTCCGTAGCGGCGGCTGACCCAGTGCTGGCCGATATCGGGCAGGACTTCCAGCACGAGAACGGTCACAAGGAGAAGCGGCGCGAAAATGAGCGCTTGCAAGAATCTGCTGTGCGACACTTTTTCCGCCCAATCGCGGTACTTCGGAGCGAGGCGCCAGTTCAGGATGAGCAGGAGAATCAACCAGGAGTAGAGCGTCGCGATCAGCGTGCCCCAGAACGAAATTTGTCCCAGCCTGTGCGCCTTGCGGTAGAGCGCGGGCGGCAGCGTGTACTGCGTGACCTTCGTTAAGTCCTGGTCTGCAGATGCCGCCTCTGACGCGTTCGCTCGCGCGCTGCGCTCCTCAGACGCCGGGCCCTGGGAAATTGCGCGCGTGTGACGCATCGCTTTGGCCGCGCTGGAGGAGCGCAAGCTTCGCGCGCAGAGTGCGGGGGCGGCACCAACGAACACGGTGGCGGTCAGGAGGAAAGCCACAAGCGCCAACAGTTTTCTCATCGCCTCTCCGGCAGAACAGCATACGCCAATGCGCCCAACTGTGTGTTCGACCCCGGGGCACGGTGTGCCAGCCAAAGGGCTTGCCATCACCGGGGCGACCGCGATCAACGGCGTTGCCTTTTAGGGTGCGCCGTGGCGCACTGGTTCAGCGGTCCTTCCCCATGGCGGGTAAAATTAGCTGCAGAATCCGGGGATGTGGGAGGTCCGTATGACTGCAAAATGGGTAGCCGTCCTGCTGTTGGCGTCGCCGGCGGGAATTGCCGCGGCACAGCAGCAGCCCGCGCAGGAACAGCCGGAACAGCAGCAAGCACAGGCTCAGAGCCAGACGGGGCAGCACGATGCCCTGGCGGCAGCGGCGCGGCGCACGCGGGCCGAACAGAAGGGCCAGCCGCAAGCGGCGAAAGTCTGGACCAACGATAATATTCCGAAGACGCCTGGCGCGATCAGCATCGTGGGGACACCGGCCCCGGCGCCGAGTCCGGCAACGAGCAAGCCAGCGGAAGGGACTGCGGGCGTTGGGGGTAGCTCATCGGTCGAGGACCAGAAAGCGCAACTGGAGAAAGAGCTACAGGAAGCCAAGGCTCACCTCAAGAGCGTCCAGACGGACCTGGACATCGCGACGCGCACATATGACCTGGACCGGCAAATGTTCTTCAGCAATCCGGATTATGCATCCGATACGCAAGGCGCAGCCAAGCTGAAGGGCCAAGAGGGCGAGATCGCCGCCAAGAAGCAGGAAATCAGCGATTTGCAGAAGAACGTCGACGGGCTGGCCGAGAAACTCCAGAATCTCGAAAACGCGTCCCAGGGATCGTCCAAAACGGCGCAATAGCGTCGGCTACCACCCCGGATTGCACCGTACCGGTGCAGTGTGCGATGGGGCTCTGAACCCCGCCAAACGTGCCGAGATATTTTGGTGGTTTTGTTGATGTACAAGGACTTACGCTGAAAATATCTCGGCAGGGGTGCCGAGAAATGACGCCCGGATGCGCCCGCCGGATTCAGGTCCCCGCGATCCACGCCAGCAGTGATAACAAATGACTTAGGAACAGGGAAAGCCATCCCTGCGGATCGCGCTGAAAGAACCCATTCTCTGGCTGTTCGACCCCCACAAAGGCACCGCTCGCACGTGAACCCCCTTCCCAGCCCTTTTGCGAGGCGCCGTGACGTCAGGCCAGCGCGACTCCCCTTAAAGCCGGGACCGTGCGCCCCTGCACCAAACGTCAATTCCGCAGAAAAGAAAAAGGCCCCGATTTTGTCGGGGCCTCTTTCGTGCTGAAAGCAGATTGCTTGCTTAGAACTGATACCGCAGAGCGAATTGCATGATGCGGGGGTTGGTCAGCAAGCGTGTGTACGTG
>JBJKQB010000384.1:0-2696 GCA_046705825.1 Candidatus Acidiferrales bacterium | reverse complement strand
GGGCAAACGCGGCGCGTCACCGCGAACGTCCAGCCTCTGTTGAAGTAACCTCCTGGACGATGCGCCGCTCGCTTGGTCCAACATTCCCCTTGATTATTGACAGGAGCCGGCGTACGTTCATGTCAGTTACTGAGAGGAGTGGCGCAATTGCGGCGAGCGCCGCGTCTGCAAACAAGCCGAAGGATGAAATGAGTAAACCGAGTGATCTGGTGCAAGGAACGCTGGACATGCTGATCCTGAAAACAGTGGGGCTCGAACCCGCGCACGGCTGGGCGATTGCGCAGCGCATCCGGCAGATTTCGCACGAAGTCTTGCAGGTGAAGCAGGGAGCGCTTTATCCGGCGCTGCACCGTCTGGAACAGCAGGGCTGGATCAAGGCGGAATGGGGCGAGTCGGACAACAACCGGCGCGCAAAATACTATTCGCTGACGCGCGCTGGCCGTAGATATCTCGAGCGCGAGCACGCGAATTGGGAGCGACTGTCGTCGGCAATTGGTCTGGTGATGCATGCTGCGGCAACAGAGTAGGCGCAAGTCGGCGCGGCGGAATGAACGGCAGGCAAGTTTTCGTTTTGCAGCCTGCCTGCGGTAGGCAGGCCTCCCGCTGCGCTTCGTGGGACGGCTGGCGAACTGGTGAGGTTCGCGCTCGCTTGTGACAAGTCCGGTGCAAGGCGCCGGGAGGGTAACGAATAGCGGAATGCGATGGCCGAGCAAATTGAAACTGCGTGCGGCATCGTTGCTGCGGCGCGAGCGCGTGGATCGCGAGCTTGACGACGAGCTGCGGTTCCACGTCGAAAAGCAAATCGCCGCGAATATCGCGTCAGGCATGCCTCCCGACCAAGCGCGGCGCGCTGCCCTGCGCGAATTCGGCGGCGTGGATCAAATCCGGGAGGAGTGCGCCGACACGCGCCGCGTCAATTGGCTCGCGGATTTTGTCCAGGACGTTCGCTACGGCGTGCGCATGCTGCGCAAATCGCCGGGATTCACGATCGTTGCCGTCCTAACCCTTGCGATCGGCATCGGCGCCAATACCGCAATCTTCAGCGTTGTGTATGCGGCGTTGCTGGAGCCGCTGCCGTATCCGCGTCCGAACCAGCTCGTGGCCGTGTTCGAACAAAATCCGCAGAAGGGGATCAAACAATCGTTCACCCCGTACCAGGATTTTCGCGAACTTCGCGACGAGAACGACGTCTTCGTCCAAATTGGCGCAAATGCCGCTCACGACCTGACTCTGACGGGTCACGACCTTCCCTTTCAGGTGGACACTTCAGACGTGACGCCAGGCTTGCTCGCAACGATGGGCGTGAAGCCGCTCGCCGGCCGCAGTTTCGTTCCGGAAGACGGCAACCGCGGTGCCGCTCCCGTTGTGATCCTCAGCGAAAATCTGTGGCGCGACCGCTTTGGCGCGGATCCGCATGTGATCGGCACGTCCGTAAATCTCGACATGCGCGCGTTCACAATTATCGGAATCATGCCGGATGGCTTCCGGTATCCCTTCCTCACGCGCGACCAGATTTGGATTCCGCTGCAGCAGGATCCGCTGTTCGGTCCATGGATGCAGAATCCAACGCTGCGCTTCATGGCTATCACTGCGCGCCTGAGACCCGGCGTCTCGATCGAGCACGCACAAGCTGAATTGAATACCATCAGCGTGCGGTTGGCGAAGAAGTTCCCTGAGCAGGATCGGGGATTTGAGTTTCAGATCGTGCCGCTGCAGAAATCTTTGGTCGGCGGCACGAAAACAGCGCTGCTGGTTTTGCTGGGAGCCGTCGGTCTCGTCCTTCTGATTGCGTGCGCGAACGTTTCGAATTTACTTCTGGCGCGCGCGACATCACGGGCGCGGGAAATGGCGGTCCGCGTTGCGCTCGGCGCCGGACGCTTGCGCATCGTGCGCCAATTGCTTGCGGAGAGCGCCGTACTCGGGCTCCTCGGCGCCGCTGCCGGGCTGTTGCTCGCCGCGTGGGGCGTACGCGCGCTCGGATCGTTGGTCCCAGCGAGCCTGACGAGGCTGCACGCAATCGCTCTCGACGGTTGGGTACTCGGGTTCGCTCTCGCAATTTCCGTCGCAGCCAGCATGATTTTCGGTCTCGCTCCCGCGCTGTTTGCTGCGGACGCAAACCTCACGTCGAGATTGAGCGAAAGCACGTCGCGCGCCGGCGAAGGGAGCGCGCGCCGATGGACCCGCGATGCTTTGGCGATCGCCGAGATCGCGCTCGCTATGGTTGTGTTGATCGCTGCGGGCCTGCTCGGGCGCAGCTTTCTCACGCTCACGTCCGTCGATCCGGGCTTCGATCCAAACCACGTCGTCAAGGCCGAAGTCGATCTGCCACGGTTCCAATATTCGACACCGGGGCAGTGGACCGCGTTTGCGAATGACCTTCTGCGCCGCCTGCAAGCTCAGCCTGGAATGGCCGAGACGGCCGCCGCCATTCCCCTTCCTCTTGCCAATCCACAGGGCGTCGACCTGCCATTCAAGATTCCTGGCGCCGCTCCTCCGCCGGCAGGAACCCAGCGCAGCGCAGACTACGTCGCCGCAAGCCCGCAATATTTGAAAGTCATGCGCATTCCGCTGTTGCGCGGCCGCTGGTTTGGCGAGCAGGATCAGCCGTCAACTCCGCGCGTTTGTGTGGTCAGCCAGGCGCTAGTAGAGCGTTATTTCTCGAACGAAGATCCCATTGGCCGGGAGCTGAGCTTTTC
>JBJKQB010000383.1:0-9776 GCA_046705825.1 Candidatus Acidiferrales bacterium | reverse complement strand
ACGTACGACCTCGTCGAGCAGGTTCTGCGCGATTTGGGCGCCGAATTCTTCTTCGATAGCGTGGCCATTCGCCCCGGCAAGCCCGCGGTCTTCGGCTGGTGCCGCGGAAAGCCCGTGTTCGGTTTGCCCGGGAACCCGGTTTCGACCATGGTGACCTTCGAGCTGTTTGTCGCGCTGGCGATTCAGGTGCTCAGCGGTGCGGAGCCGCTCGCGCCATTCAGCAAGGCCAAGCTGGCTCACGCGGTCAGCGAGAAAACTCCGCTGGCGCATTTCCTGCCCGCGCGTGTGAGCTGGTCGAGCGGCGACCCACTGGTCGAAATCATCCCGTGGCAAGGGTCGGGCGATGTTGGCGCGGTCGTGCGCGGCAATTGTTTCCTGGTTGTGCGCGGCGAGCGCCAGCAGTTGAACGCCGGCGAATGGGTCGATATTCTCGTGCGGCCATAGGCCGCTTTGGAGTGCGCCAGCTTGTTTGCCCTGAGCGCAGTCGAAGGGCTGCCGCTTTCTTGTTGCGCACTGGAGGCTGGTTCCAGGAATCCCGCGCCTTCGACGAAGATGAAGAAGAAGACCAACACGACGATAATTTCGCATTACGACGCTGCAGGCCGCGTCCGCATGGTGGACGTCACCGCCAAGCCCGCAACCGTGCGCAACGCTGCGGCTCACGCCTTCGTCCGCATGCTTCCTGCAACGGCACGCAGTATCCGGCGCCTGAAGTCCCCGAAAGGGAATCCCCTGGAGATCGCTCGCATCGCCGGAATTGCGGCGGCCAAGCGCACCTGGGAGCTGATTCCTCTTTGTCACCCCCTCCCGCTGACGCACGTAGATGTGCGCGCCAAGCTGTGCAAAAATGGCGTGGAGATCACTTCCGAAGCCACGGCGACCGGGCCCACGGGGGTTGAGATGGAGGCGCTGGTCGCAGCCTCGGTCGCTGCGCTGACCATCTACGATATGTGCAAGGCTCTCGAGCGCGGCATGGAGATCACGGATTTGTTCCTCGAGCGAAAATCGGGCGGGCGCAGCGGCGAATATATTTCCCCGCGCGCGAAGACGGGCACAGCAAGCGTAAAGCGCGCGGCCGCGCGTACCGCCTCAGCAGGCGCGAAGGAGCGTCGCAGGTAATGGCGCCCATGAACGATGTTCGCGTGCTGGTCGTCGACGATAATGCGCTTGTCCTCGATCTGCTCATGAAGGGCCTTTCGCCCCATTGCGAGGCGCGCGCCGCCGCCGACGGCGCAGACGCCCTGCTCAAAATTGTCGATGATCCCCCCGACCTGATCGTCTGCGACTACAAGATGCCCGGCCTCGACGGCCGCCAGCTCTATGACAAGCTGCGCTCCCGCCCGCAGACCAGGCAAATTCCCTTCATCTTCCTCGCCAGCCGCCACGACATCGAGGAGAAGCTGCGGCCCCTTGCCGAAGGCGTCGAAGAGTTCATCGCCAAGCCCTTTTTCCTGAAGGACCTGGTCCGTCGCACCAAGAAGGCGATCGACCGCCTGCGCCTCGAAAAAATGCAGAATCGCGCGGTGCGTCCCGGCGTCATCCAGGGCCGTCTGGAAGAGATGAGCATGCTCGACCTCATGCAGTCGCTCGAAATGGGGCAGAAGTCCTGCCAGCTCACCATCCGCCATAACGGCGATACCTGCGTAATGGATTTTGGCACGGGGCAGTGCAAGGACGCCCGGCTCGGCAAAGTCGAGGGCGAGCAGGCTGTATTTCAGGCGGTGCGCTGGTCCGACGGCGATTTCGAGATCGATTTCAACGTGCAGCCCTCCCGCGAAACCATCTCCCGGACCACGACCGGCTTGCTGATGGAGGCGCTGCGCCTGGTCGATGAAGAACAGCGCGACAGCGAGGGCGAGAGCGCCACTGTGACGGAAGGCTAGCGAGGCCTGGGCCGTCTGAGCGATTGCCCCATGCGCGTCTTCATTCTCACCGTTAGCGATTCCGTCTCGAGTGGCAAGGCTGAGGACCGCTCCGGCCCCGCGCTGGCCGCTCGCTGCCGCGAACTGGGCTGGCAAGTCGTCTCTCTTGAACGGGTAGCGGATGATTTCACCGCCCTGCAAACCCTTTTGCGCCGGACCGCCGACGCCGCGACCGCCGACGTCATCCTCACAACCGGAGGCACCGGTTTTGGCCCGCGCGACGTCACCCCCGAAGCCACGGCTCAGGCTGCCGAACGGCTGGCCCCCGGCCTCGCCGAGCTCATGCGCTCCGAGGGGCAGAAGAAAACGAAATTGGCTGTCCTCTCGCGCGGAATAACCGCAATCCGCGCAAACACCATCATCGTGAACCTGCCGGGAAGCCCGAAAGGCGCGGTGGAGTCCCTCGACGCCATCGCCGATCTGTTGCCCCATGCCATCCAGGTCCTCCACGGCGCGCGCCACGACTGACGTCCATCGCCAGGTCCGGCCGTCTTAGGGCCTCCACAACCAAGTGTGACCTAGATCACTGGCCTGCCGTTTTTCCATATGCTAGGATGGCCGCCTTAAATTGCCCTGGACGGGTTGGGGCCACCCGGCCAGGCAAAGATTCGGCCCACGGTCTTATTCGGCGATGCCGAGGCAATACATCCCGATTTTGGTCTACGCCATACTTGCGGCGGCCTTTCCCGCCGTTACCCTCATTCTTTTCAAGTACATTCGCCCGGACTCCAAACCCTCCGGCGCGAAGCTCGATCCCTATGAATGCGGTATCCCTCCCGAAGGCACGTCCCGCGGCCGCTATTCCGTGCGGTTTTACATCGTCGCGATCCTGTTCGTGATTTTCGATGTGGAGACGATCTTCCTGTTTCCGTGGGCGGTGAAGTACGGCGAGTTAGGCGTGTTTGGCCTGGTCGAGATGATCGTCTTTCTCGGGATCCTGCTGATCGGATACGTGTGGCTTTACAAGAAAGGCGCCCTCGATTGGGTATAGCGGCGTGTGTTTCGCGTATTCGATTTGCCGTTTTGCTTTTGACGACCGGCACGTGCGTCCTGAATATCACAGCGGTGGCGTAACGAAATGACACCAGACGAGCCCGAAAATCCAAACGGCAAGCCGTCGCAAGATGCCGGGCCCGCCTCCGGTGCTCCGCAGCAGCCGGAAGCGGCCAAACCGGCATCCTCGGCCGCGGCCCCGCCGGAGAAGCCCGCTGCCGCAGCAGCTCCGCCGTCCAAGCCATCCGCTCCTGCAACTCCCGTCGCGGCGGTTCCCCCGAAGCCTGCTGCACCTCCGAAGCCTGCGGCTCCGCCGCCTCCCAGACCTGTTCCGCTCGACAACGAATTGGTGCAGCGGATGAAGACCCGCTTCGGCGAGGCGATTCGCGAGGCTACGCTCGACCGCAAACAGGCCATCGTGCTCGTCGATGCCGCGCGCCTCCGCGAGATTTCCTTGTACTGTCGCGACCACGAGAAATTCGACTTCCTGACCGACCTGACCGCGGTTGATTGGCCCAAGCGCGAGAAACGCTTCGATCTGATTCTCAATCTCTATTCGTTTCCGAAAAACGAGCGCCTCCGCTTGAAAGCCTATGCTGCGGATGCCGAGCGCGTTCCCAGCGTTTGCGACGTCTGGCCTGTGGCGAATTGGCTCGAACGCGAATGCTTCGACATGTTTGGCATCGTCTTCGAAGGCCATCCGGACCTGAAACGCATTCTGATGCCCGACGAGTGGGAAGGGCATCCCCTGCGCAAGGATTACGACATCCTGCAGCAGGATACGAACTGGGTTCGCCAGAACCTTGGAATCGAGTCGGGGCAGTGATGAGCGACGGACGCCAAATCGACACGACCAACGTCAGCACCACCGTGCTCGGCGCGGATGAAATTATCCTCAACATGGGCCCGCAGCATCCCTCCACGCACGGCGTGCTGCGCGTCAAGCTGAAGCTCGACGGCGAGCGGGTGGTCGCCTCCGAGTGCATCATCGGCTACTTGCACCGCGGCGTCGAGAAAATCGCCGAGCATCGCAGCTACCAGCAGTTCGCGCCCTACGTCGACCGCATGGATTACGTCGCGGCCGTCTCGAATGGCTTGGGCTACTGCGAAGCGGTCGAAAAGCTTCTCGGCACGGAAGCGCCGCCGCGCGCCAAAGTCGTTCGCACCATCCTCACCGAGCTGCAGCGCATCGCCAGCCATCTTGTCTGGCTCGGCACGCATGCCCTCGACATTGGCGCGCTCACTCCGGTGTTCTATTGTTTCCGCGAGCGCGAGGAAATCCTCAAGATTTTCGAGAAGTACTGCGGCGCGCGCCTCACCACCCATGCCTTTCGCATCGGCGGCCTGCAGTACGAGACCTACGACGGCTTCGAGCAGGACGTGAAGCGCTTCTGCCAGGATTTCGTCAAGAAAGTGGACGAATACGAGCAGTTGCTCACCGAAAACCGCATCTGGGTCGGCCGCACCAAGGGCGTCGGCGTTCTTTCCGCCGAAGATGCCATCGCGCTGGGCGTGAGCGGGCCCGTCCTGCGCGCCAGCGGCGTGCAATGGGACATTCGCAAGGCCATGCCCTATGCCGCCTACGATCAGTACGACTTCATTATTCCCACCGGCCCGCATGGCGACACCTACGACCGTTACCTGGTGCGTATGGAAGAAATGCGCCAGTCCAATCGCATTTGCCTGCAGGCCATCGAGAACATTCCCGCGGGACCCATCATGGCGCGCGTTGGCAAAGTGCTGAAGCCCGCTCCCGGCGAGATCTATCACTCCATCGAAGCGCCCAAAGGCGAACTGGGCTACTACATCGTGAGCGACGGAACCACGCAGCCCTATCGCGTGCGCGTCCGCCCGCCCTCCTTCATCAACTTGCAGGCCTTCGACAAGATGGCGCGCGGCGCGCTCGTGGCCGACGTTGTCGCCATCATCGGAACGATTGACATCGTTCTGGGCGAGGTGGACCGCTGATGAGCCACTTCCTCGCCTCTCCGACATTTCGCTATTTGATCGTGCCGATTATCTATGGCGTGGTGATCGTCGCCATTCTGCCGCTGGCCGCCGGCTACATCGTTCTGGCCGAGCGCAAGATCATGGCCGACATGCAGGCGCGCCTCGGCCCCATGCGCGTTGGCCCGCATGGCTTGCTGCAGCCCATTGCCGACGCTCTGAAACTCCTGCTCAAAGAAGACATCATCCCGGAAAACGCCGACAAGTTCCTTTTCTGGCTCGCGCCCGTCGCCAGTGTCGGGATGGCTCTGCTCGCTTACGCCGCTCTCCCGTTTGGCCCCGCCTTTCAAGTGGCCGACCTGAACGTCGGCTTGCTGTTCATTTTGGCCGTGAGTTCGCTTGGAATTTACGGCATCGTGCTGGGCGGCTGGGCCTCCAACAGCCACTATTCGCTGCTCGGCGCGTTGCGCAGCGCCGCCCAGCTGGTCAGCTACGAAACAGCCGCCGGCCTCGGCCTCGTTTCCGCTCTCGTTTGGGCCGGCTCGCTCTCCATGAAGTCGATCGTGCTGGCCCAATACGACCGCGGCGTCTGGTTCATCTTTTACGCCCCCGTTGGCTTTTTCATTTACATGGTTGGCTCGGTCGCCGAGACGAATCGCGCGCCTTTCGATTTGCCTGAAGCGGAATCGGAACTCGTCGCCGGCTACATGACCGAATACAGCGGCTTCCGCTGGGCCCTCTATTTCCTTGCCGAATACGCCAACATGGTCGTGGTTGCGGGCATCGCGACGACGCTGTTTCTTGGCGGCTGGCTGCGCCCCTTCGCCGGATTTCACGACCATTTCCCGGGAACGTCTATCGAATTCCTGAACCTGCTTCCCACACTTCTGTTCCTCGCGGCCGGCGCTTTTTGCTTCCGGCTCGTTCCGCGCCAGCCGGTCAAAATCCAGAAGCATGTCATGGCGGCTGTTGCCGGGCTCTGCGTCCTTCTTGCGGGAGTAATGTTCGCCGCGCTCTACGCCCCGCCCGCTGTGATGGCGGGAGTCCACGGAGCCTTCTGGTTCCTGGCCAAAGTAGGGGCGTACATTTACGTATTCCTGTGGTTCCGGTTCACGTTTCCGCGCTACCGCTTCGATCAGCTGATGCGCCTGGGCTGGCGCTTCCTGATTCCGCTGGCTCTCGTCAACGTGATCGCCGCGGCCGTGGCCATCGCTTTGAGCGAGCAGTGGGGGGTTCCGCCGTTCGTCTCCGCGCTCATCATGTCCATCGCGACCATTGCGGTTGCCGTGTGGCTGGTATCAACCGGTGAGAAGCCCGGCCCGGTTACAGCTCGTGCTTCAGAAGGGGATTAGATGGTGAACGCTGTGGTCTTTTATTTCTTCGCCGTGCTGGCGGTCGCCTCCGCGATCCTGATGGTGACGCGCCGCAACATCGTGCATGGCGCCGTCTTCCTGATCACCGCGCTTCTCGCCACAGCCGGCATCTTCCTGCAGCTCCAGGCCGAATTTCTGTTCGTCGTCCAGATCATTCTGTACGTCGGCGGAATCATGGTTCTGTTCGTTTTCGTGATCATGCTGGTGAATCTCGATCTTTCGCTGCATCTGATTCAATTCAACCGGCAGAAATTCGTGGCGGGAGTTCTGGCCCTTGTCCTCGCGTTGCAGGTCCTGGGCGCGTTCTGGGTCAGCCGCAGCTCTATCGGATCCGGTCCTGTTGCTGCCGTCTCCCCGCAGAACACGGAAGCGGTGGGCCAGGCGCTTTTCGGCCGCTACATGCTGCCGTTTGAAATCGCCTCGATATTGCTCTTGGTCGCCATGATTGGCGCGGTGGTGATGGGCAAGCGGAGGATTTGATGCTCCCAATCGGCAATTACCTGTTTCTGAGTTTCACGCTCTTCACCATCGGCGTGATTGGCGTGCTCACCCGCCGCAACGTCATCGTCATGTTGATGTCCATCGAGCTGATCCTGAACGCCGTGAACATCAATCTCGTCGCCTTCTCCCGCTATTGGGGCGGCGTCGACGGCCAGATCTTCGCCATTTTCATCATTACCGACGCGGCCGCCGAAGCGGCCGTCGGCCTTGGCATCATCCTCGCCTTTTTCCGCAATCGCGACACGGTGCTGGCCGACGAAATGGACTTGCTGAAATGGTGACACGCCGCCCATGAACGCTGCGCTTGCACAATTCGCCGGCCAAAACGCGCCGCTGCCTTATTTCCTGCGGCACGTCTGGCTGATCCCGCTCTTTCCGCTGGCCACCGCGGCGGTGATGCTCTTCGGCCGGCGTCTCCCCAAACACATCGTCAGCGTCCTCTGCGTGGGCAGCGTCGCGCTCTCCTTCATCTACTCTGTCGCCGCTTTCTTCCAACTGGCCGCCTTGCCGGCAGCCGCTCGGCTCGTCACCAATCATCTCTTCGACTGGTTCCCGCCGATTCCGTATCACATGATCGGCGGCGCGGTCGCCTATTTCCATGCCGATTGGGGCTTCCAGCTCGACGCGCTTTCCGCCGTGATGATCCTCATCGTCACCGGCGTCGGCCTGCTGATCCACATCTACTCGATCGGCTACATGGGCCACGAAGGCGGCTATTACCGCTTCTTCGGTTACATGAACCTGTTCATGTTCTCCATGCTCATGCTGGTGCTGGCCAACAACCTGCTCGTGATGTTCGTGGGCTGGGAAGGCGTGGGAACGTGCAGCTATCTGCTGATCGGTTTCTATTTCCATCGCAAATCGGCAGCGGACGCTGGCAAGAAGGCTTTCGTCGTCAACCGCGTCGGCGACGCCGGCTTTTTGCTCGGCATTTTCCTGACGTCTGCGCTGCTGGGCACGTTTCAGTTCGATCAGTTTGGGCCTGCGCTCGTCGCCGGCGATTATCACGCGGGCTCGCGCCTGATTACGATCATCGCCTTGCTGCTGTTCGTCGGCGCCACCGGAAAATCCGCGCAAATCCCGCTCTACGTCTGGCTCCCTGACGCCATGGAAGGTCCGACTCCCGTCAGCGCCCTGATCCATGCCGCCACCATGGTGACGGCCGGCGTTTACATGGTCACGCGCATGAACGCGATTTATCAGCTTGCGCCGGAGGCCATGCTGGTCGTCGCCATTATTGGCGCGATCACGGCCCTGTACGCCGCTTCCATGGGCATCGTCCAGAACGACATCAAGAAGGTCCTCGCCTATTCCACGATTTCTCAGCTCGGCTACATGTTCCTCGCCTGCGGCGTGGGCGCCTTCGCCGCGGGCATCTTCCATTTGATGACCCACGCGTTCTTCAAAGGCTTGCTCTTCCTTGCCGCCGGCAGCGTGATCCACGCGCTTTCCGGCGAGCAGGACATGCGCAAGATGGGCGGCCTGTGGAAGAAGATCCCGGTCACTTACGGGACCATGCTCGCCGCCACACTCGCCATCGCCGGGATTTTCCCGTTCGCCGGCTTCATGAGCAAGGATCTGATCCTCGGCAAGGCTTACGACAAGTACTTCGTGCTTTGGGCTATCGGCTGGCTGACCGCCGGTATGACCGCCTTCTACATGTTCCGCCTGCTGTTCATGACCTTCCATGGCGAATCGCGCGTCGACCACGAAGCCGCCCACCACATCCACGAATCGCCCAAAACGATGCTGATCCCGCTCATCATTCTGGCCGCGCTTTCCTTTGCGGGAGGCTGGATCAGCTGGCCAGAAATTCTCGGCGGAAACGACCGCTTCATTCATTTTCTGGCGCCGGTGATTGCCGGTTCCCAGGCGGCGCAGGCCGAAGCTGCGCGAGCCGCTGCTTCCCACGCGACGGAATGGTACTTGATGCTCTTGTCCGAAGGCCTCGTGATTCTCGGCATTTTGCTGGCCTGGTGGATCTACCTCAAGCGCACCTACCTGGCGGAAAAATCCGCCAAGGCCTTGGGTGGCTTCTATCAGCTCGTCTATCACAAGTATTACGTCGACGAGCTCTACGACGCGCTCTTCGTGAATCGCGCCAAGGATTTGGGCACTGGCTTCGGCGCGTTCGACACGCACGTGATCGACGGCCTGGGCGTCGACGGCTCGGCTTGGCTGACCCGCTTCGCTTCGCAGGTCTCGATTTGGTGGGACACCTGGGTCGTCGATGGTTGGGTGAACCTTTCGGCTCGGACAGTCTGGCTGACCGGGTTCTTCTCGAAATTCATTCAAACCGGGTACGTGCAGAATTACATGCTCCTGATCGTGCTCGGTCTGATCGGCGTCCTGGCCTATTACTTCCATCTCGCGCACGCGGCGGTGCACTGATGAGACCGAAAAGGTGCAGTTCGTGTCGCCTTGTGGGTCGCACCTTCAGGTGCGACATAAGGGCATCCACACCAATGCGGGCTTCAGCCCCTGAAGCTCCCGGCTTTAGCCGCTCGGTGGAACCGCCGGAGTTTAGTCCGGGGCAGCGCGGTTTTTGCGCTCCGAACGGGCGCGCTGTTTCTTACCGCGGCTTTAGCCCCGGTGGAAGCGCGGGCCTTTAGGCCTGCGAAAAAAGAACGGAGTAGAGAATGGGCTTTAGCCCTGGAAATCGTTTGCCGTAGCCAAAGATCGCGAGGCCTGGAATGCATTTCTTCTTTTTTGCGGACAACCACATCCTGAGCACGATCCTCTTCACGCCGCTTCTCGGCGCGATCATCCTGCTCTTCATTCCCCGCGAGCGCGGCGATTTGCATCGCTGGATCGGCAACGTCTTCGGCATGCTCGGCCTGCTCGTCTCGCTCCCGCTGATCTGGCGTTTCAGCCTCGCCCCCGGCGCGCCGCGCTTCCAGTTCGTGCAGAACCTCGAGTGGATCCACTCCATCGGCGCCCGCTATTCCCTCGGCATCGACGGTCTCAGCTTCCTCATGGTTCTGCTGACCACCGTCCTGGGCGCCATCTCCATCCTGTCCTCCTGGTCCGCCATCCGCAA
>JBJKQB010000382.1:0-3913 GCA_046705825.1 Candidatus Acidiferrales bacterium | reverse complement strand
GGATAGGGCCGCGGCGAGCGCGCAGGCGAGCCGCAAGGCGGCGTCCTTCGGGCGGCGTCCGTCGTGGCGGATGGCAATCATCCGGCTGACGCCGCTCGGCGAAAAGTTTGTGGCGCAGGTGTTTCCGCGGCAAGCGAAAGTGGCCAAAGCGTTGATGCGGGCGCTGGACGGGCGGGAGCAGGAGAGTCTGCGGGAGATCTGCCGGAAATTGCGCGCGGGCCACATTTTGAAATTCCTGTCGGAGATCGAGCACGTCGACGAGTGGGACGAGGGGATGTACGCAGAGAAGGAAGAGGCATGCGGCGAGGAAGGGGTTCACAGTGGCGGCGAGTACGGCGATCTGCTGGTCCGGCGGATAGAGGCGCGGCCCGGAAGCGAAGCCGGTCCAGCGCAGCAGGAGGCCCAAGAGGCGCAGGAGGCCGCGGCGCTGGCGGAAAACGAACCGGGCCGGGCGGAAATAGCGGAGCAGGTCAGCAATCCTTTTCGGCGGCGAGGTTCGCGGAAGGCAGCTGCGCCCGTGCGCGAGTCGCAGCCCTGGCGGCAGCCGGGTGTGAAGCAGCAGCCGATCATGACCTATGAGATCGAGGAATGGCTGCGCTGGGAGGCGGAGCAGGACAAGATCCGCGAAGCCGAATACCGGCGGGAACATCCAGAATACCGGGATTGAGCGGCGGGCGAGCGGGCGACCGTTTTGGCAGTCCGGTGGGCAGAGGCAAGAGGTGAGAGTTGAGAGTTGAAAGTTGAAAGTTAAAATCCGCCTCTTCTTTTCGCCGAGCCCCATTGTTCTTGCGCCTCATTCTGAGCGACGCGGCCCAAAACCGCAGGCGAGACGGGGGCGAACTTGAGAATTGAAAAGCAGATCCCTCACCACTATCCGCGCACAAAACGCGCGGCCAGGTTCCCTTCGGCTTCGCCTCAGGGCAGGCGGGATGACAGCTCGGGAGCAGCGCCGGGAGATAGCGTGGAAAGTTGAGAGGCGAGGGTGCGAGCGAAGAGGGATTCTTCGCTTCCCCCGCCTGCCGGCGGGCAGGCTCAGAATGACAGCGCAAAGAAGCAGGACATAGCGTGGAGGAGCGAGTTTTGCTCAGCCGCGTTCGGAGTGCAGCCAAGAGTCGAAAGTTGAACGTTGAAAGTTGAAAGTTAAAACCCGCCTCTTCTTTTCGCCCCGGAGATGGGCGTGGCGCGGGGAAGGTATTGCGCGTTGATCCGCCAGAACAGAACGCCATCGTGGATTCCGATTCCGCCTGAGATGGGCCGCAACAGCTCGCGGCGTTCGTTTGCGGGTATTTCGCGAAACCCTTGATCGGCAACGTTCCGGTTAGCGCGTTTACCGCTCCCGTTGGTACCAGATGTTGACTCAGTATCACAGAACTTATTACTTTACGGGTTGCGATATGAACGTCACGATTCGAGAACGGAAGTTTTCTCTGCGGTCTGAATACGACATCGAGACTCCCGAGGAACACTACCACGCTCAAAGAAAGCTCCTATCGCTTCTGCCCCGAGTTCGAGTATTCGCAGACGCCGATCGATTGGTGGCGAGAATATCGGGACGGTGGTCCGTCTTTCGAGCGAGATACGATTTCACGATGTCAGACGGCAGGACGTATCGATTTTGGCGCCAGAAGTTCTGGAAGGATGTCTTCGCATGTGAGGACGGCCAAGAGAAATTCCAGATGTACAAGCACAAAGGCCTCAACTACTCAGTTTTCCAGAACGGCGTCCAGATCGCAGCGTTTACAAAGAACCGCTTTGTCGTCGGCAGGGGCAACGAATATGACGTCCGCATCAATGCCAATGCCGACGTACTCGTCGTTATTTGCATGGTGCTTACGTTGAACACGGAAGAAGATGACGACGATCACGAAACTGTCACGGTCGATCTCGGCAATATCGGCCCGGAAGAAAGGCCTTTCGATAGGTCTTGGGAGCCACATTAGACAGCGGCGCAGCGGAAACGCGGAAAGCGAATGTACGGTTAGCGCTGCCGGCTCAGGCGTCGCAAAGTTCGAAGCATCAAGGCCCGCTTAATCGAAAAGCAGATCCCTCACCACTATCCGCGCACAAAACGCGCGGCCAGGTTCCCTTCGGCTTCGCCTCAGGGAAGGCGGGATGACAGCTCGGGTGCAGCGCCTGGAGATAGCGTGGAAAGTTGAGAGGCGAGGGTGCAAGCGAAGAGAGATTCTTCGCTTCGCCCGCCTGCCGGCGGGCAGGCTCAGAATGACAAATCGCAAAGAAGCAGGACATGGCGTGGACGAGCGGGTTTTGGTCAGCCGCGTTCGGAGTGACAGCCAAGAGTTGAAAGTTGAGAGGCGAGAGTGCAAGCGAAGAGAGATTCTTCGCTTCGCCCGCCTGCCGGCGGGCAGACTCAGAATGACAAATCGCAAAGAAGCAGGACCTAGTGTGGAGGAGCGAGTTTTGCTCAGCCGCATTCGGAGTGCGGCCAAGAGTTGAAAGTTGAGAGTTGAAAGTTAAAAGTTAAAACCCGCCTCTTCTTTGCGCCGGGCCCCCAGTGTTCTTGCGCCTCATTCTGAGCGATCCCGCCCAAAACCGCCGGCGAGACCTGCCTGCGGCAGGCAGGCGCCGGCGCTACCAAACGAAAAGACTAGCGGCCGACGAGCTTCATCATGTGCTCGGGATAGCGTTGGCCGGCGGCGGCGCCGCGGGGGAAAACATCTTCGAGGCGGCGCAGGTCGGCAGGTGTCAATTGCATCTCGACCGCCCCGGCGTTTTCCTCGAGGTACTTGCGGCGCTTGGTTCCGGGAATGGGGACGATATCGTCACCCTGCGCCAGGACCCAGGCGAGCGCAAGCTGCGAAGGCGTGCATGACTTCTCGCGAGCAATTTCTTCGACGCGGCGCACCAGGTCCAGATTCTTCTGGAAATTTTCGCCCTGAAAGCGCGGGGAGAAGCGGCGATAGTCGCCGTCAGGCAAGTCCTCGAATTTCTTGAAGCGCCCGGTGAGGAAGCCGCGGCCGAGCGGGCTGTAGGCCACCAGGCCGACGCCCAATTCGCGGCAGGTTGCCAGGATTTCGTCTTCCGGCTCGCGCGTCCACAGGGAGTACTCGTTCTGCAGCGCGGTGATGGGATGGACCTTCGCTGCGCGGCGCAGGGTTGCCGGCGCGGCTTCGGACAGCCCGATGTAGCGGATCTTGCCCTCCTGGATCAGTTGCGCCATCGCGCCAACCGTCTCTTCGATGGGCGTATCGGGATCGACGCGATGCTGGTAGTAGAGGTCGATGGTCTCGACGCCCAGGCGGCGCAGGCTGGCTTCGCAGCTCTTGCGCACGTAGTCGGGCTTTCCATTGACGCCGCGCAAGCTGGGCTGTGCGGGATCGCGCACGATGCCGAACTTGGTGGCCAGCACGATCGCGTCGCGTTTGCCGCGAATGGCTTTGCCCACCAGCTCTTCGTTCTTGAAAGGGCCGTACACGTCGGCGGTATCGAGGAAGTTGATGCCCAGCTCGAGGGCCCGATGAATGGTGGCGATGGATTCCTGATCGTCGCCCGGGCCGTAGAACTCGGACATTCCCATGCAGCCCAGCCCGATGGCCGACACGACGGGCCCGCTGCGTCCCAACTTGCGAGTCTTCATGACGAATTTCCCCCCTGGAACTTGCGCTGCTTCCTGGCGCGGATGGGTGTCGCCCGGCTGAACCGTTTTGCTGTGCCCGGATTCATTTTCGCGCTGAAGATAGGATGTGCGCCACAGGCAAACGTTTCAGCAACGGGCCACTTGCGGCGGCGGGGCCGAAAAGGGACGCACCGCAGAGGCAAGGCGCACGGGTAGTGTGTGCGAAGCGGGCGTGGGGTCAAGGGCGGTGCAGCGGGTTTGGCCGCACCGTTCATCGCAGACCCTTGACGCCGCGCACGGTTCGCCAGAATGGTTAGAGGGAAGCGCGAGCTTCCCTAG
>JBJKQB010000381.1:0-5044 GCA_046705825.1 Candidatus Acidiferrales bacterium | reverse complement strand
CCCCTCGCGCGGTTCGCAGATAAGCGGCGATCACTTCGCGGAGATCGCGCAATCCCAGCGGGTCGCCGTAATCCAGGGAGCGGGCGCTGGCGCTGCGGCAATGACGGGTGACCAAACTGTTCCAAATCTGCAGAGGAAAATGCTCGAACGCGATTTGGCTGACACTGAACGGCAGCAGGGCCCGGCGGCGATAAAAACCTTCCGCGCTGGGGAGAGTCGCGCAGCGCTTTGAAAGCTTGCGCTGGCTGGGATCAAGCGCCGTCGAGGAGCCGCCCTTAGCCGGAGGGGCGGCGCCGCGTGCTGGCAGAGTTCGGGAGACGATTGTGCCGGAACCGACGCGACTCTCGAAGTAACCTTCCGCCAGCAGTTGCGCGTAGGCGCTCATCACCGGAATGCGCGAAATGCCTAGTTCTGCGGCCAGTACTCGCGTCGAGGGCACGCGCTGTCCCGCGCGCACATTCCCGTCGACGATGGCCTGGCGGTAGCCCTCGTAGACTTGCCTGTAAAGCGACTTTGAAAGTTTCTTGCTGACTGCGATGACCGGGGTGATTCCAGAGGGCGCTTTCTTCATCTCCCCGAAATAATAATGGCTATATCAGTTCACGTTCAAGTGGGTATTGATCGCAGCCACTTCAGATGCGAATCTCGCGGGCGTGGACCCGGGTGGAGTGCCCCGTCTCGAGTCCGCGCGACGCGGAATTTCGCACTTGCCCGATGAGGACGAATTTATGAAACAGATGACAAGAACGAAGATGATCCTGGCTGCCCTGATGCTGGTTTTGTTTTCGCTGGCCCTGATTCCCGCGATGGGCGGGACTCACAACCAGAAAAAGAAGGCCAGCGTCGTTTACGTCTGCGCCTGCCTGAAAACGAAATCCTGCTCCTGCATGACCGAAGCGAAGATGAAGGGTCCGTGCGCGTGTGGAACGGAAGGAGGGCCGCCCATGAAAGCGGTGCCGTCCAACAGCGCCTGGGCAAAAGAGAATCGCGCGGCGCTCGCAAAGTAATCGCAGCGGATCGGCAAAGCTAGTGCCTCGAACTGGGGCGCGGCGCGGACGAGCTGTAACGACTGTGTGAACTGCCTCTCGCAGCGGGTGTGGCTTACTCCGATTCGGCGGCGTGCCCCACGACCACCAGCCCCATCTTTACCGGCGTGGTCAATGGCGCCTGGAAGAAAACGACCCATTGGTCCGTATCCGCCTGCTGGTGGGCGATGGCCGGAAGGGTGGCGGGCGCACTGTCCGCGGGAACCAGGCTCCAGACCGACGGATGTCCGGATCCTGCCGCCTTCTTACTCAGATTATCGAGTGTGTTCGGCGCGATTGCGGCTGTGGAAGTGTCGAGCGCTGCGGGCACCGCCAGCAGGAAATCGCGATAAGGTGAGACGCCCTGATGGTCGCCATTGACCGGCTGCAGTGCGAAACGCATCGTGTACACGCCGGGTTTGATCGGTTGGTTGCGGTAGTCCGCCCCCGGCGCGTCGAATTTGATCGCGCCCACCAACGCGCCTTGGGGAATTTGTCCGAAGTTAACGCCCAAGCTGGTATCGGGCGTCGGCGCGGCGGTAATCGATTTGGCCAACCAGATTTCGCAGTAGGGGCCGCTGGCGCCAGTCACCTGAATCGCGTTGGAAGAGAGGGCGCTCTGAATTGGCGCGGCCAACTCCTGCGGCGGTGCTGCCGTTGACGTTGCCAGTTTGTACTGAGCCGATGCCGCAGTGGCAAACGCGGCCGCCACGGCAAAGACCACCAGAAATTTCCAAGCGGAAAATGACTTGCTCATCATTTCTCCCAGCCAGACGGTTTTTGATCGGAATGCGCAACGGCTCGTCGTTCTTGGATATCAAAAGCAGGTCGTACTGAGGCGGCCTGTGGGCGGCCCGTTACGAAAGCGAGTTTCCCCGCAAGCCGGGCACCCAGGCTGAAATTCGCCCGCAGCCTACTCGGCGAAAGCGCCGACGAAAGAGCTGCGCCGGTTCGAGTCCTGCCAGGTTACGCCAAGACGATTTCCGGTATAGCTGCTCATAGTGGCCACCACGGGCATGGAATGCTCGAGGTGCGCAGCCAGGGGCGGATAGTACACCTCTTCGTTGTGGCAAATGGTATCCGTCGGACGCAGCATACGAGTGGCGAGCCGGACGCGATTGCCCACCTGAACGACGGTGTCGCCGTGCTGCACGATGTTAAAGGTGATCGGTTCGGATTGAACGGCCACCACCTGATTCAGCAAAGCGCCGGCCTGAGCCTGCGCGAAGCGCACCAGAGCGGCGCGTTGCGCCTGGTTCGCCCGGGCATCCACCATGAACACGGTCTTTGCAGGAAGGGGATTGGCGTAGGGGTCGCCGAGCGTGCCGCTCGCGCGGACCACAGCAACGACGCTCAAATTTGCCAGCGGTACGCCGGACCATTCGCCGTTGCGCACGTGCCAGGCCAGCACCGCATTCTCGCCGGCCAGATTCATCTCGGAGTTTGCGAAACACGGACCCGTATAGATGTCTGCGTTACGAAATTCGGCGTAATCGCCAGTAATTCCAGTGGACGTGCGATGAGCCGCTTTGGCCAGGCCCGGCAGGAACAAAAGAGCGGCTGCTGTCAGGATGATTGTCTTGGTTCGCATATGGCACCTCCTCAAGCGATTCCCTATTCTCGCATCCCGCGCTGGTACGGGGAAGCAAAAGCTCCTTAGAGTTCAGATGCTGAACCGGGTATAACGTTTCGGCGTTTATTTGAGGGGTCCGCGCCCCCACGGACTGCTTCCACCCAGCCCGACCCCCGGCGTGAACGGCGAAGCCGTCCCGCGCACGTCCGACGTATGTCAGGCCGTTTCGCAGCAGGAGCGTCCGGGCCGGCACTCCTCATGCCCGGCAATTTTGCCGTCGTATCCGATCAGCGACTGCGTGCGCGCACACCAGAATGGGCCGGAGCTTTCGATGGGCGAAGCATCTTCGTCCGACTGATAGAACATCTTCTTCGAGCGCAGCTTGCTGCAGATTTCGCCCGCGCGGATCAGTTCGTTCAAGCCGCGGCTTGCGGGAGCTTTGGACATTTCAGCCATGTCATGCCTCCTTCGCTTGCAGCACAGCGCGCTTGACGGCCACGCGTACAAGCTGGACCTTATAGCCATTGTCGCTGAGCGGCTTCGCGCCGTCTGTTGCGGCTTCGCCCGCGGTCGCAGCCGTTGATTCGCTGATTGACTTGCCTGCGAGCGCCTGTTCGGCTGCGTGAGACCGCCAGGGAACTGGAGCCACGTGTCCGAGCACCACGCGCGCCTCGCGGATCGTTCCTCCTTCGGTTTTCAGCGCCACCGAAGCCGTCGCCAAAGGCCAGTCGAGAGCTTGCTTCTCCCTCACCTCATACGTCACGTTGCGCCATTCGTGCGCGCCCGCCGGAAGGGAAATTTCCGTGAGGATTTCGTTCGGCCGAATGGAGTGCTCTCGCTCGCTTTCCGATTTCGGAATGACGAAAAGCTCCTCCACCGGAATTTCGCGACGTCCCGACGGCCCGTGCAGCGCCACTTTTGCCTGCAGGGCAATCAGAGCGGGCGCCAGAGATGATGGACTGACGAAGTACGCCGGGCCTTCATTCCCGAAAATGGCGTGATAGCGGTTGTCGCCGCCAGGAACCAGCGACTTGCCGTTGTCCATGGCCAGCAGTCCGTAGCCGCCGCGGTAATACCAGCAGCGCGGGCGTTGCAGCAGATCGCCGCCGACCGTCCCCATGTTGCGGATCTGCGGGCTGGACACACCGTCCGCGGCCGTCGCCAGGGAAGGGAATTGTTTGGGGAGCGCACTGTGCGTCAGCAATTCATCAAACGTGACGATGGCGCCGACCCGGTAGCCGCCACTCTCTTCACGAATGCGGCGCAGCTCGGCAATGCTCTTGATGTTTACCAGGCGCGATGGCTGGCCTGCTCCATCCTTCATCAGGCTCAGTAAGTCGGTGCCGCCGGCCAGAACCGCCGTTCGGCCCCATTGCGCCTCCAGCAGGCCAACGGCTTCATTCAACGACGCAGGCGATGCATACGCGAAGGCTTCCATTTACGCTACACCTCCTTTCCCGAGCGCCGCGAGCACCCGCTGCGGCGTAATGGGAAGATGCGGAACGCGAACGCCGATCGCATTCGCCACCGCGTTCGAAATGGACGCCCCCGGCGAAATCACCGGCGGCTCGCCCAAGCCGATCACCCCGCGATCGTCGTACCCAGGCCCGGTCATCATGTGCACCACCAGCTCTCCAACATCCCCGATCCCCGCCAGCTTGTAGAACTCCATGTTGGGGTTCAGGCAACGCCCGATCTGCTGGTCCATTATCTTCTCTTCGTGCAGCGAGTAGGTGACGCCCATGATCAGCGCGCCGTACACCTGACTCTCGGCTGTTTTCTTGTCGATGACCAGCCCGCAATCCTGCACCGCCACGATCTTGTCGACGTGTACCACGCCCGTTTCGGTATCGACGCTGACTTCCCCCATCTGCACGCCGCCAACTCCCGCGGACGTCAGCGGCCGGTAGGTTCTGCCCATGGCCGTGATCGGCGTGCCGCCCAGTTTCGCGCACGCCTGTTTCCAGGTCAGGCTCTTCGATGGATTTCCAATCACGCGGACTTTTCCCTCGAACGCCTCGAGTTGATCCGGCTGCGCGCCTAACGAAGGCGCCACTTTCGCAAACAGCTCGTTCTGCGCCTGGACCGCACCGTACCGCGTCGATGAGCTGACGCCACCTGTGGTGGTCGAACCGCCCGAAGCTCCCGCCGGGGGATACTTGCTGTCGCCGATGTTCACAGTGACTGCCTCGAGCGGCAGGCCTAACGTTTCCGCCAGCACGATTCCCACAACCGTCCGGCAGCCCACGCCCAAGTCCTGCGTGCCCATGGCGACTTCGGCTGAGCCATCGGGACGAATCGTCACGGAACAGTTGCTCTGATTCGGCGCGCCGCCCCAGGTGTGGATCGAGAGCCCCACGCCCGTTTTCACCGGGCCCGGCCCCGATTGTCCCCGCGGATGCCACTTCTTCTTCCAATCGAAGAGTTGCGCCGCCTTCTGCAGCTC
>JBJKQB010000380.1:0-3278 GCA_046705825.1 Candidatus Acidiferrales bacterium | reverse complement strand
ATTCTGGATGCAGCCCGGGAGTCGGCGGAAACTGGGAGGACCATTCGGATTGGGGCAGCGCGATAAGGCGAAAGCAGTAAAGGCGAAAGACTTTACCGCAGAGGCGCAGAGAAGACGCAGAGGAAAGGCAGGAGGCGAAAAGGTTTCAACGACCGCGCTTGGCTTGCGAGGTTACGGGCGGGCGCCAGGCCCGCCCGTACAAGGGAGGAAGAGAGATCCTTCGCTTCGCGATGCTCCGCTTGCTTCCTGCGTCCGGAGAAGCAGGATCAGAAGAGATATCCTTCGCTCCGCGTTGCTCCGCTCAGGATGACGATCCTGAACGGATCGTCAATTAGCGGCGCCGACCAGTTCGGAGGCGGAATCGGAGGTCGAGTGCTTGCTGCTGCGCTCGATTTCGATGCGGCCCTTGAAGTAGGCGCCGTCCTCGACGCTGATGCGCGCGGTGGTGATGTCGCCGGTGACCGAGCCGTCCTTCTTGATCTCGACGCGATCGCTGGCATGAACGTTGCCGGTGAGCTTGCCGTAGACGACCACTTCGCGCGACCAGACTTCCGAGTTTAGCTGGCCGCTGCGGCCGACGGTGAGGCGCTGGCCGTTGAGCACGACCGAGCCTTCCACCTTGCCGTCGATCTGGAGATCTTCCTCGCCGGTAATCTTGCCCTTGATTTCAATGCTGGCGCCGAGCGATGAGACGGTACGCGTTGCCGGCGCGCTGGGCCGCGCTCCGGCGGAAGAAGCGGGCGCCGGCTGCGAGGACTGCCAGGAAGGCTGCTGCGAAGGGGATGTTGACGGCACGTCTGACTGCTTATTCCACATGGTTCCTCCATTCCGATCGAAAGGGATGAAATGAATTTCGTTTGCCTGCCTCGGCAGGCGTGGCCCCGGACTGGCATTCACTGTAGCGCGCCACGGCGCGGCGCGAAGAACGAAGTGCGAAGCATTTGCCCGATGCGGAAACTGACCGGAAGGACAGGAACGAGGAGGCAAGGAGACAGGGAAGCAAAGAGACAAGGAAAAGGAGGGTGCGGCGGAGTAGAGCAAGGAACCAGAGGAAGCAAAGGAGGTAGAGCAGGCAAAGAAGGACGGCAAAGCCGAGCGCGCGACAGGACGAGCAGCGCGGCATCCGCTGCCGGACCAAAGAGATTTGGAAGTGCCAGCCGGGATGGGCCGGGCGCAGCGAGCAGCGCACCTACAGAACGTGGCGGGTTTAGTTGTTGTCGATTTGGGCGCGCTGGAGGCGGTCGGAGTAGTCGATGTAGACCGTCTTCCATTCGGAATAGAAGTCGAGCGCGGCGTCGCCTGATTCGCGATGGCCGTTGCCCGTGTTCTTGATGCCGCCAAAGGGCAGATGGGTTTCCGCGCCGATGGTGGGGGCGTTGACGTAGACGATGCCCGTCTCGAGATCGCGCTGCGCGCGGAAGGCGTGGTTGATGTTGCGCGTGTAAATCGCGGCAGACAGGCCGTAGGTTACGCCGTTGGCGATGCGCAGGCCGTCGTCGAAGGAGTCGAAGGGAATGACGGAAACGACGGGGCCGAAGATTTCTTCCTGGGAGATGCGCATCTGCGGATCGCAGTCGGTGAAGATGGTGGGCTCGTGGAACCAGCCATGGGCGTAATCGCCGCCTTCGAGGCGATGTCCGCCGGTGGCGAGCTTGGCGCCTTCGTTCTTGCCGTTCTCGACGTACTTCATGACGGTGTTGAGCTGCTGCTCGTTGATGACGGGACCCATCTGCGTGCGCGAATCGAGGCCGTTGCCCACGCGGAGGGACTTGGCGCGTTCGACGAAGCGGCTGACGAACTGCGGGTAGATTTTCTTTTGCACCGCGACGCGGCTGGCGGCGGTGCAGCGCTGTCCTGTGGTGCCAAAGCCGCCCCAGATGGCGCCGTCGACGGCGAGGTCGAGGTTGGCGTCGTCCATCACCACGATGACGTTCTTGCCGCCCATTTCGAGGTGGCACTTCTTGAAGGTGGGCGCGCAGGATTCGCTGACGATGCGGCCGACGTCGGTCGAGCCGGTGAAGCTGACCAGCTTGACGTCCTCGCTGCCGAGGATCGCTTTGCCAACCACAGTTCCCTTCCCGAAGACAACGTTGAGGACGCCGCGCGGCAGGCCGGCCTCTTCGAGGACTTGCGCGAGATTATGGGTCGAGAGCGGAGTGTCTTCGGCGGGCTTGATCACGATGGTGTTGCCGCAGACGAGCGCGGGCATGATCTTCCAGGAAGGAATGGCCATGGGGAAATTCCAGGGAGTGATCAGGCCGGTCACGCCGATGGGCGAGCGGACGGACATGGCGAACTTGTTGGGGAGTTCCGAGGGCGTGGTGTGGCCGAATTGGCGGCGTCCTTCGCCAGCCATCAGGTAGGTCATGTCGATGGCTTCCTGCACGTCACCTCGGGTTTCGTCGAGGACTTTGCCCATTTCGCGGGTCATGTCGCGGGAGAAGTCCTCTTTGCGCTCGACCAGCATTTGTGCGGCGCGAAACATGATTTCGGCGCGCTTGGGCGCGGGAGTAAGGCGCCAGTCCTTGTAGGCATCGCGGGCCGCTTCGATGGCGAGAGAGACGTCGTCCTGGGAGGAAGCAGGAAAGATTCCGATCAGCTCGTCGCGATTGGCGGGATTGCGGTTTTCGATGGATTGGCCGCTGCGAGGCTCCACCCATTCGCCATTGATGAAATTTTTGTAGGTCTTCAAAGCGTAGGAAGTAGCCATGGTGATCCTCCGAATGCGACCAGCGGATTGAGGGATCAGAGTAACAAGGGCCGAGCGACGGCGTCAACGTGGAGGGATTCGGAAGGAATCTCTTGGGCGGAGCCGGTAGTGGAAAATCTGTCAGCCGGAGAGAAGCAGAACGTATTTTTCTGGAGTTGCAGCCTCCCTTGCGGCTCGAATTCCGGCTGGCGAACTGGCGAGGACGATGCGAGGCGTTGGCAAAAACCGAAGAAGATTTGACTAGAGAAGAGAGCGTGCCGACTTGCGGCAGGGGCAAAGCAGATTCCTCACCCCCATTCCCGCAACAGCGGCGGGACTGGGTTCGGAATGACAGCGCGGTGAGCGAAGGGCTATTGGACTCGGGGCGTCGACTTGCTCGAGGAATCGGTGGCGTTGGCGGGCGCGGGAGAAGGCATTGAGCTGGCGGGAGTCGCGGACCCAGTTGGTGCTACGGGGGCGGACGCCGGAGTTGCAGTGGTGGGAGCCGAATTGGCGGGCGATGTGGTGGAACCCGTGCCGGGCGATTTCGGCGTTTGCTGCGGCTTCGGAGTTAGGGGCGCTCCAGGCT
>JBJKQB010000379.1:0-3175 GCA_046705825.1 Candidatus Acidiferrales bacterium | reverse complement strand
GAAGTAGCCGGCGGTCAGCATCAGATACGCGAACAGCAGCGCGCGGCGAAAGCCGAAGCGATACGCCAGCGTCCCGGCGACGATCGGAGACGCGTACACCACAAAACCGGCAATCCCCATTACCGAGCCCTGGGCTTGCGGCGAAAAACGAAGCTCCTGGACCAGGAAAATCGCCAGCACGGCTTGCGTGGAGTAGTAGCCCACGCGCTCGAAAATTTCCGTGAAGTTGGCCACCCAGAATGCCGGCGAAAAACCGGTGGCGACCTCATGCCAGCGTTGCCGAAGGCTCAAAACATCTCCTTGTTCGTTCGCGCGGCCGCGCCGCAAGTCCGCGGAGCGGGGCAAAATCCGCGAGCCGGAAAATCCGCCAGCGCGATTCTAGCGAACCTGACTGAGGCGTGTCGCAGTTTCCTGCGGGTTGTGGAGCAGATTGGGGAACAGCAGGGGACTCGCGCGCAGATCATCACGCGCCGGAACGATTGCAGCGCCGCCGCTTCTGTGGGGAATGGCAGGCGGCGCTTAGTGCGCCACCAAAACTTCCGCTGCCGGCGCTTTGGTGCGCGACATCCGGTGAAGCGCCAGCGCCAGCGCGCCGAGTCCCCAGAAGAGCATAACCAGCGTGACCAGCCAGCCGATGTACGGGAGGATGCGCAGCCCGCGGAGAATGGCCAGCCCGAGCGCCAATCGCCCAATGGCCGGGCCAATTCCGCTGCCAAGGCCGAGCAGCTTCTCGCCGATCCAGGCGCCCACGAACACCTGCGTGGAATACAGCGCCACCAGATACAGCAAGAGCGCCGCGATTCCGAGTCCCAGGCCGACGATGGTTATGCAGGCGAAAATCGCGGCAATCGGAACAGCAAAGAGGAAGAGGACTCCGAGGCCAATTGCCGGCGCCACTTTATCGCTGGCATGCACCACGTTTCCGAAAAACACGGGAGTGACCAGCAGCACCACCAGCCCGAAGAGGAAGCTCGCGCCCCACTCCATCGTCTCGCGCCAGTAATAGCCGGCTCGCGCGTAATCCGGTCCGCGACTTTGAATCGTAGTTTGAATGGGGCTGCCCAGTTTTGCTCCGGCGGCGACCTGCGGCTGCCGCGGTCCGATAAACTTCGTGCGACCGGTAATTTCGGCGTTGGACCCGATGTTGAGGCCCTGGGCACGAATCGTCGCGTTGCGCCCCAGCGAGCCGTTGATGTCAACGTCGCCGGAGAGCGCGAGGAAATCGCCCGCGATTCGCCCGGCTAGGTTGGCGTTGCCCGAGCCCAGGGTCATTGAACCGCCGATGGAAGATTTCTGGTCAAGCTCTACCGATCCGGCCCAGGCCGATACGTTCTTTCCCACAGTCGAGCCCAGCGAAAGCGTCTGGCACATCACGCGCACGTTGCCGTCCACGGGACCATCCACGCGAATCGTTTGAGCGAATGCCAGGATATCGCCGGTCACATGCCCGTTGACGGTGACGGAGTTCGAAAACACGATCAGGTCGCCGTTCACGTTTCCGTCGATTTCGGTGCGGTCCGAACCCACCACGATCAGATCGGTGTCCACCGTCTGCCCCGCTGCCAGCGTGTAGCTCGGATGGCCGTGCTGCACTTCAGCAGCGCTGGCGACGGAGGGCAGCGCCAGCATGGCCACGATCCCGCCCATGACGAAGGCCATAGCCGTAAGGTGACGCCATCGCTTGCGCAGCAGCCACATGGCTACCGTACCGAGCGTGGCCGCGGCCATGAATTCCATCAAGCTACGCATCGCATCCCACCCTTTCCAAAATGCGCCGCTGAAAAACAGCATGGTAAGAACATTTCCCTGCGTGAATCCGGCCGCCTGGGCCTGGGCGTACCACGGCACCACCATTCCGTTCCACAGCGTATAAACGCCGCCCGCCATGAGCCCAAATGCCGCGATCCAAATCCATTGCACGATGTTGTGCTGCGGGATATTCGCCAGGCGCGCGGGAATGGGTTCGTCGTCCACGGCGATCGACTCGCGCAGCCAGTCCGATTCGCGCTCGAGGGCACGCAGCAGCGAGCGGCACGCAGAGCATTTCGCCAGATGCTGCGCGGTCTCGTGCGCGCGCTCGGCATCCAGCTGGCTTTCGAGATACAGCAGCGCCGTCATCTCGTCGAAGTGACCGTCGTTGCCGTTCATGGCTTTCTCCCCACCGCAACGCTGCGCGCGGCGCTCTGGCCCAGCACGTCGCGCAACTGATGCCTGGCGCGAAGCAGCAGCACGCCCACGAACTGCCGCCGCACCCCCAGAGTTTCGGCAATCTCCTCGTAACTCATATCCGCGAAATAACGCAAGACCAAAGCGGCGCGCGCGCGGTCCGCCAGCCTGGCCAGCCCGTCGCGCACTTCCTTCCCGCTATGCTCGGCCTCCAGGCGCTGCAGCTGGTTCGGGTCGGGATGCTCCAGCGGCAGATCGTCCACGTCGCCGGTTTCCAGGTCCTGCCGGATGTGCCGCCTCCGCAGCGTGTCCCAGCAATGATTGCTGGCCACCTTATACAGCCAGGCGGTGAAAGGCCTCGACGAATCATAAGTCCCGAGCTTCTGCCGCACCTTCATAAAGATTTCCGTGGTTGCGTCTTCGGCATCCTCCCGCGCGGGCAGCAGGCGGCGGCAGAACCGGAACATCGCCGGCGCGTAGCGACGGTACAGCTCGCCCCAGGCGTCCGCATCGCCCGCCCGGACCTGGGACAGCAATTGCGCCAGTTCCGTTTCGCTCATCGCCCCGGCCGTATTACGTTCGCCCATCATATATACGCGCGCCCGCCCGCAAATATTTCACAACCACCGCAGTGCCCCAGACTTGCGTATCCCAGTAGCGTGGATTGCTCCGCGAACCCCGTGCTGCGCTGATACTTGGTTTTCGAACTCAGATTAAGGTGCCATATCCGAATAGGCTGTCAGCGATTGGAGAGGCTTAGCAAACGAAGCCCCGACGCCGCTTACTAGCGCAACTCCTGCGCTGGTGGGCGCCATGGCCGGCCCCAATCCACCGCGCCGGCATGAGTTAAACGACCGCCGAACAGCGGGTTAGCCGGTGGCATGGCGGCGAGCCTTCACTTCGCCCAGCAGCTTTTCGATTTCGTCCTCTTTTTCCAGCAGGGCGAATTTGTCGTCCAGGCTGTCGCCAGTCATCTCCGTTTTGGCCTGGCTGATGGCCGCCTCGCGCG
>JBJKQB010000378.1:0-3215 GCA_046705825.1 Candidatus Acidiferrales bacterium | reverse complement strand
CGTCGAGGCACTGAAACCTTCGCTTGTGGCATGTGGCTTGCCCGCGAATTTTGCGAGGCCGAAGTCGAGAATTTTTGCTTGGCCGTGCTTTGTCACAAAGATGTTTGCCGATTTGATGTCACGATGCACAATTCCCTGGGCGTGTGCTGCGGCAAGAGCATCGGCAATCTGAATGCTTAAATCGAGAACGGTTTCCAGCTCCAGCGGCCTTCCGGAGATCGCCGTCCTGAGCGTCCGCCCTTCAAGTATCTCCATCGCGATGAAATGACGCCCCTCAGATTCGTCAATCTCGTAAATTGTGCAGATATTGGGGTGGTTCAGTGCGGAAGCAGAGCGCGCCTCACGGTGAAATCGCTGCAAGGAGTGCGCATCTTTGGCAAGTTCCTCGGGAAGAAACTTCAGCGCCACATGGCGGCCCAGCTTCAGGTCCTCCGCTTCGTAGACCACGCCCATACCACCGCTGCCGAGTTTTTCGATCACCCGGTAATGGGAGACGGTTTGCCCGATCATAGAGGAAGAGACGCTCGAATGTTGGAATTCTAGCGACAACGGTTAGGGAAATCAACGCAGATGCTGCCGTGCCTCGCCCCGCGATCCATATCCCTAAAGCGGCGCGAGTCAGCCCGAGACGCTTCCGAAGTGTTGAACATTCCAGCAAAAGTTCTGGATGACGGGCCATTCGGAAGTTGAGACCCATGGACATGTGGCCTACAATGCCTTGCCCGAAGGGCGGATCACTAAGGGAAAGCGCCCTCTCTCCATTTCCGGCTGAAGCAGCACAAACCGCGCCTCCCCTCCCTTAGCTCTCCGAGTCTTTCTGGCTCTCCGAGTCCATCTGGCCCCGCCACCCGGACGTCTTGCCCCGAACTGTTCCATTTTGGAACAGCCCGCCCCTTCTCTTACCCGATTCCCACTCCCCAGACCGTCATTTTTTGGCTTTTTAACCCCGTTTAAGGCGCTTTTGAGAGCAAGAACCTTGATGTCGATACCGCAGTTGTTTTTCGCCTTAGCTTCGCCCGAAGGGACGACGCTCGAGCGTGGATCGTCCGAGTTTTTTTCCTTGGCCGGCGTTCCTCAAACGGGAAAAAACTCTTCGTCAGCCAGGTCAGTGTCGAACATGATTTTCAAACACAGTTCGGGCGGTCCGGAGCCATCCAGTTCAGTGGAAAATTCTTCGCCGGCTAGTCTGGGTCGGAGACGATTTTCAAGCGCAGTTCGCGCGACCGCGGGCCGTCGAATTCAGCGAAAAAGATTTGCTGCCAGCGGCCCAGCGCCAGCCGCCCATTCTCGATCCACACGATTTGCGACGACCCGACCAGCGCCGTTTTGATATGCGAATCCGAATTCCCCTCGGAATGCTGGATCTGCGGGCTGTCCGGAACCAGCCGGTCGAGCGCGCCCTCCACATCGCGGGCCACGTCCGGATCGTATCCCTCGTTGACGATCACGCCCGCCGTCGTATGTGGAACGTACAGATAACAAACACCTTGCGCGCAGCCCGCCTCGCGCACCGCCTTCTCCACCTGCGCCGTGACGTTCTGGAGTTCGGTGCGCCGCGAGGTGCGCAGCTTGATCGTGTGGTTCGCCATGAGGCGCGTGCCGGAACGGGGCTCAGTCGGCCACCAGCGCCGCGGGCGATTTGGCCCCATAGAAACCGAACCAGGGGTGCGCCGCCTTCAACCGTTCGTTCACGTTCTTGATATTTTTGACGCCCTGGTCCGCGAGCCAGTCCTCCAGCGCTTTCACGCCCTGCTTGGCGTAGACCGGAATGCCTTCCTTCCAGGTGGCGCGCCCGCAAAGCACCCCGGAAAAGTTCACGCCCGTTTCGGCGGCCAGCTCCAGCGTTTCGGCGAACACGTCGTTGTCGACGCCCGCGGAAAGGTAAATGAACGGCTTTTTGGCGCCAGCCGCAGCGCGGCGAAAATGCTCTTTGGCCTCCTCGCGCGTGTAAGCCGATTCGCCCTTGCATGCTTTGGTCCCCTTCACAAATGCCATGTTTACCGGCACTTCCACTTTCAAAATGTCGACGGCGTATTGCGGCTTGGAAAATTCGGCCATGCTGCGCGCCACGATTTCCGGTTTCTTGCGCGCGAATTCAATTCCCTTCTCGTTTCCGCCTTCTTCGTAGCCCACAAATTCCAGGAAAAAGGGGACGTCCGCGGCGACGCATTCGCCGCCGATGCGTTCGATCCAGGCATGCTTGATTTCGTTGACCTGGGGCGGATCGAACGGCGTGTAGTAGAGCAGGATCTTGATGCAGTTAGCGCCGGCTTCGACCAGGCGATGCACGGACCACACGTCGAGCAGATCGGGCAAGCGGCCGGGACGCGTGTTGTCGTAGCCGCTGTTCTCATAGGCCAGCAGCAGGCCGGCATTCTTGGCGCGGGCGCGCGTAGCGGGAAGGCCGTACTCGGGATCGAGGAGAATCGCGCTGGCGTAAGGAGTGAGGACCTTGGTCACCGCAGTCTTGAACTCCTCGAGCATTTTGGCGCTGACGTCTTTCTTGTCGATTCCTTTTTCTTTGGCGATGGCGCTTTTCAGCGAGCCGCGCTGGTCCATAGCGGCGGCGGCGATCACGCCGCGCTCATCCGACACCGCTTCGAGACCCTTCTGCTTTCCGGGTGTAATCTTCATCATTCCGCCTCCCAGTTCTGGGCAAAATCGAGTATGCGAACCCAACAATTCTAGCACGGGGTAAACGCGAGCCGCGAAGGCGGGAATCACGCGCGGGGGTGATGGCCGTCACGCGGGCTAAGACGGGCCGCAGCTGGATCCCGCGTGATCCCGACAGTTGCGCTTGCCTCGGCGCTTGAGCCGTGGCGGAAGAAAGCGGCAGCAAGCTGCCGCACTCCAAAGCGGCCTGCGGCCGGAGAAAAACGACGGCGCGTTCGCTGCGCTGTCGTCGCCAATTCACTCAGGGCAATGTAAGCAAGACGCCTGCGCCACATTTCGTTCGGATGCGGCACACGGTTGGGATAAAATGCGCGCCTGTTCACCGAAATGACTGTCTCTTCAGGCACGCGGCTGGGGCCGTATGAAATCGTCGCGCCGATTGGCGCGGGCGGGATGGGCGAGGTGTATCGCGCGCGCGATACGAAGCTCGGGCGGGAAGTCGCGCTGAAAGTGCTGCCCGTCGCGTTCGCCGCCGACGCCGAACGCATGGGGCGTTTCGAGCGCGAAGCCAAAGTCCTCGCGTCGCTCAATCAATCCAACAT
>JBJKQB010000377.1:0-7819 GCA_046705825.1 Candidatus Acidiferrales bacterium | reverse complement strand
GGCCTTGGGCGTGGGCCAGGCGCTCGATGACCGCCATGTCCTCGAGGGTGGTGGTGTCGCCGGAGACGCGGCCCTGCTGCGCCAGCTCGCGGAGCAGGCGGCGCATGATTTTCCCGCTGCGCGTCTTGGGCAGCAGGTCGCAGAAGCGGACGTCCGCCGGGCGCGCAATGGTGCCAATCGTGTTCGAGACGTGCTCCATCAGCACCGCGCGAAGGCCGTGATTGGGAGATATGCCCGCGCGCAGCGTGACGAAGCAAATGATGGCCTCGCCCTTGATATCGTCGGGACGCGCCACCACTGCCGCCTCGGCCACCGCATCGTGGGCCACCAGCGCGCTCTCGATTTCCATCGAGCTGAGACGGTGCCCGGCCACCTTGATGACGTCATCGACCCGCCCCAGCACCCAGATGAAGCCGTCCTTGTCGCACTGCGCCGCATCGCCCGCGAAGTAGACGCCGGGAATGCGGCTCCAGTAATCGCGCTGGTAGCGCTCGTCGTCGCCGTAGATGGTGCGCAGCATGGAGGGCCAGGGATTCTGGATAGTCAAATATCCCGTTTCGCCGGGCTTGACCGGCTGGCCTTTCAAATCGACCACGCGCGCGTTAATGCCGGGCAGCGGCAGCGTTGCCGAGCCCGGCTTGGTCGGCGTGGCGCCCGGCAGCGGCGAAATCAACATCGAGCCTGTCTCCGTCTGCCACCAGGTATCGACAATCGGGCAGCGATTCTTGCCGATGGCTTCGAAATACCATTTCCAGGCCGCGGGATTGATGGGCTCGCCGACTGTTCCCAGCAGGCGCAGGCTTTTCAGGCTGTGCGAGTTGATCCAGTCCATGCCCCAGGCCATGAACGCGCGCACGGCCGTGGCCGAGCTGTAGAAAATCGTGACCTTGTAGCGGTCGACGATCTCCCAGAAGCGGTCCTTGCGTGGAAAGTCGGGCGCGCCTTCGTACATGACCACGCTGGCGCCGCTGGCGAGCGGGCCGTACACGATGTAGCTATGGCCCGTGACCCAGCCAATGTCGGCGGTGCACCAATAGACATCGTCGTCGCGCAGATCAAAAACTAGCTGCGTGCTCCACATGCATTGCAACAGGTAGCCCGCGGAGGTGTGCAGCACACCCTTTGGCTTGCCGGTTGTCCCGCTGGTGTACAGGATGTAGAGCGGCTGTTCGGAATCGAAGGCGGGGGCAGGGCAGTCGGCTGAAGCGGCATTCTCGAGTTCGTGCCACCAGAGGTCGCGGCCATCGCGCCAGGCGATTTTTTCTCCCGTGCGCTCGACCACGATGCACTTTTCGACCGTGGGACAATTCTTCAGCGCCGCGTCCGCTGTGTCTTTCAGCGGCACAACTTTGCCGCGCCGGAAGCCGCCGTCCGCGGTGATCAGGATTTTGGATTTTCCGTCGGCGATGCGATCGGCCAGCGCCGTCGCGCTGAAGCCGCCAAACACGACCGAGTGAATAGCGCCAATGCGCGCGCACGCCAGCATGGCGATCGGCAACTCGGGCACCATGGGCATGTAGATCGCGACGCAGTCTCCCGCGCCTACACCGAGGCTCTTCAAGGCATTCGCGAATTTGCAGACACGCTTGTGCAGCTCGGCGTACGTGAACTGCATGGTCGAGCCGTCTTCCGCTTCCCACAGCAGGGCAGGCTTGTTGCCGTTCTTGGCCAGATGGCGATCGAGGCAGTTATAGGAGACATTCAGCTTGCCGCCCACGAACCACTTCGCATGCGGCAGCTTCCATTCGAGGATTTTCGTGGGCGGCTCGAACCAGTCGAGCATCTTGGCCTGCTCGCCCCAATATTCTTCCGGATGATTCGTAGCGCGCTCCCACAGGGCGCGGTATTCTTCGAGCGACTTCACGCGCGCGCGCTTGCTGAATTCCTGCGGCGGCGCCAGCGGCTTCTCGTCCAATACGTGCGGATCAAATTCGAGCATGGTCCCTCCCGGCGCGAGACCTCTGGGGTGGCCGGACTGCCTGGACGGCACGTGTCAGGACTCGCCGGCGATTTGGTTCCCGAAAGGACTATAACGCGGTTCGAGACGAGAATGAAATCCGCTTGCTGCGTGCGGGAATTCTGAAGGGTTCGGGATTCGAAGGAGCGCGCTTATTGCCGGGTTCACGTACCGTGGGTGATTTCGCATATAATCGCGGGTAAGCTGGGCAGGCCTTTGCGGCCCCTGTGATCCATGCCCCACAGTGCGGTGACCGCCGTCACAGGCTGGTGCGCCTCCCGGGTTGAGCATGGGCCCATGGCGTTCAAGGTACAGCGCGAACTGGAAGACGGAGAGCTGGTGGAAGTCACGACGCGCGCTGATTTGGAAAAAGCCGAGGTGCTGGTCCGCGCTCTCAAAGAACATTGGCCCGGAGTGTACCGGATCACCGAAGTCGTAGACGGAAGCGGAGCGATCGTTCACAGATCGTGTTCTTAAAGCTGCGTCTGTGATGCGGTGAAACATGCAGTTCAGCCCAGCCAGAACGATGGCGCTCGCATTGATGGCGCTCCTGGTTTCGTCAGCGGTATTCGCGCAGTTGCCCGCGCCGCCCAGGCTGCCCAGGCCGCAGGGACCGCAGGAACCCTCTCAGACTCCTCCCTCTGCCAATCTCAACGTGTACCTGCGTACGGAGGGCGGGCGGCCCTTGGCGGACGACGTCTCGCCCATGGTTCGTATTAGCTCGCGGGAGAGCGGCGCGCCGCTCGCGAGTTTCCCTACGCGAGCGGGCGACGCCTGGGTTTTCACGGGGCTGGCGGCGGGCGGGGAATACGAAGTGGAAGTGACGGCGAACGGCTATCTTCCCGAGAAGCAGAGTGTCACCATTCCCAACATCCCCGGCGCAACCGCCAGCGTCATCGTGTTTCTGCGCCTTGCGGACAAACAATTGCTCTTTCGCCGCCCCGGCGGGCAGTTCGTCCTTGCGCCCAAGCCTGCAAAGGAAATTCAGCACGCGCTGAAGGACCTGCAATCCGGGCGGATCGCCTCGGCGCGAAAGCACGCGGAGAAAGCTCTGAAGCTGGCCCCCGGAAACCCGTACGTGCAGTACGTCATGGGGATGACCTTCATGCTGTCCAACCAATTTGCGCAGGCGAAACCGTACCTGGAAAATTCGGTTTCGATCGATCCAGGAGAAGCGCCTTCGCTGGCTGCGCTCGGCACAGCGCGGCTACAACTGGGGGACGTTCTCGGCGCTGTGGAAGTGCTGCAAAAGGCGGTCCAGCTGGATGCCAAATCCTGGAAAGCGGAATGGCTGCTGGCCTCGGCCGATCTCGGGGTGAGGAAGTATGCGGATGCGCGCGATCACGCCGAGCGCGCTCTAAAAATTGGCAAACAGGAGGCGCGGCCGGTCCAGTTGATTTTAGGTAAGGCGCTCGCGGGGCTGGGAGAACGCGAGGCAGCCGCCAGTGCGTTCGAAACTTTTGCGAAACAGTTCCCGTCGAACCCGGAGGCTGCCAAAGCGCGCCGTTGGGCCGAGATGTTACGCCAGCCTCAGCCACCGCTCGTGCCAAGTCCGCAACCGGGGACAGGCCCGAACGCCGGGGTATCATCACCGGTTCGGCTGGCTGAATCGAGCGCCGCAAGTGGAGTCTCGCCACAGCCGCCGGTGGAAGTTCCTCCCAGCCCGAACTGGGCGCCGCCGGACATCGACGCCGTACGCCCCTTCGTGGTTTCGACGGCGACTTGCCCGGTGCGGCAGGTTCTGACGCAGGCGGGAAAGCACGCGGAGGAGTTCGTGAATGGGCTGCAGGAGTTTTCGGCCAAGGAGGATTTTCAGAAGGTCGAGCTGAAGAACGGCAACAACCTGAAAAATGTATCGGAGGATCGATTCGAATACCTTGTGTTCATCGATCGCGCGTCGCCAGAGGCTTTCGATGTGCAGGAAATCCGCCAGAGGAATTCGCAACCCGTGGGCCTGCCGGGGAAAATCACCGATGAGGGTGCTCCGGCGCTGGCGCTGGCGTTTCATCCTGTGGTGCAAAAAAACCTCGACTGGGAATGCGAAGGGCTCGGCACGTGGGACGGCCAAGCGGCCTGGGTGATCCACTTCGCGCAAAAGCCGAAAGCGCCGAACGTGCTGTCCTGGTTCTATGGGCCGTCGGGCAGCTATCCTGTGGCGCTGAAGGGCCGCGCCTGGATTTCCGAGAGGTCCTATCAGGTGCTGCACCTCGATAGCGACCTGGTCAGCCCGATCGCGGCGATCGATCTAAAACGCCTCCACGATTCCATCGATTACCGCCCGGTGCGTTTTCGCGAGCACAATGTGCGCTTGTGGCTGCCGCAGACGGTGGATACCTACATTCAGTATCAGGGACATTTCTGGCACTTTTACCACCGCTACAGCGACTTCAAGCTTTTCTGGGTCGGAGCCTCGCAGAAGATCAGCCAGCCGAAAGAGGAAACGCAACGGCAGCAGTAAGCCCCGTTGGTGCTGCTAAGGCTCGCTTCCGGCCAGACCAGGAATGGACGGCGCGCTGTGACACCTCCGCGCCGAAAATGGCCGCAGGGACCGCCGCTGTCAGACACGGCTGTCGCGAATGTCCGGCTTTCCCGTTTGTTCGGACTTCGTTCCTATTTGCGACTGCTTTCACAGTTGCCGTCCCATCCCCCTTGATAAATTTAACCGTGCCCCGAACTTTTTTCGTAGTTTTTCCTAAGTACAAGTAGGAGACCGGATGTTTGACGACCGGGAGCTCTGGAAGAGGATCGCTAACGGGAACGCGGTCGCATTCGATACCTGGTATCGAGAAACCGCTCCGCACGTGCGGGTGTTCCTCCGCCGCCTTCTCGCTGACGAACAGGCGGTTGAAGACGTTATGCAAGAGACCTTCACCCAAATCTGGCATCATCCCCACCGCTTCAACCCCGAACTCGGTTCGCCTCGTGCCTATCTATTTGGGGCTGCCCGACGGCAAGCCGCGGACTGGAAGCGCAAACAGAAAAGATCGGATGAACTCGGTGTCGATCCACCGGCTCCCGACCGCGCAGAGATTGGCTCCATGGTAACCGAAGCGTTCAGCCGCCTAACGCTCGATCAACAGACGCTTCTCTGGCTTCGCGAAGTCGAAGGGCAATCGTACGAGGAACTGGCCATGATCCTCGACCTCCCTCTCGGCACCGTTCGATCGCGCCTCTTTGCCGCCCGCGAGGCTCTCCGCACAGTTTGGCGCGTGGCCCGCCAGGATTCAGGGGGTCGCCATGATATGTAATGATGCCGCAGAGTACGTTTCCGCTCTTTGCGACGGCGAGACTGTGCCGCTCGCCGTGGCGCAACACATTTCTACTTGTCCAGAGTGCCAGGTGCGGCTAAGCGACTACCTCGCTCTCAGCGCGGAGTTGCGCCGAGCAGCAAGCCTTGAACTAGCCGGCGCCGTATCTTCTGCCCGCTGGACCAAACCGCAGAACCGCCTTGCCACCTGGTGGCAGAAAGGATGGGGAACCATGCGCATCCCGAAGCTCGCCTTTGCTGTTTTGATCGCAGGCGTCGTGGTCCTTGCGTCAGCCCTCGCCGTAACGAAGGCCCGCGCGCACAATACCGGAACCGTAGTACTGCTGAGTACGGCAGGACCAAATGGCCCGTTGGGGGAGGACTGCCCGCTCTCGACGCAGGACAATAATAAGGCCATGTGCTCCTGGTATGGCCACGTAGGCTCGCAGTTTCTCGCATACAAAGTCAGGTTGCTTTCGCGCGACGGAAGTCGGGTCCTGCTGGGAATTCGTACGCTCAGTTACCCGCTCGCCTCAGGGCCACGCGACCTTTCCTCTTTTGCAAATGACAACGAACCCGGGAAGAAAATCTGGTTCGAGCCGGGCGAGCCATTGAAGATCGATGTGCCGAGCGTCGGCACGCTTACTCTGAAGGGCCAGTGGCTGGACCACGTGCCAATCCTGGGCGCGCTTGACCCGGCTCCGAATGAGCTTCGGCTTGGGAGACCGCTGCTGTTGAAAGATAACGTCGTGTTTGGCGACTTGTCGAGCAGTATCGGCAGTTATTACAGCCAGGACGATCCGGACTTGGCGATCGTGATCTACGTTCAGGGGCAGGGCCGGTTCGTGCTTTCGGAGTTGCCGATGAAGGGAGCCGTCGAGGCGCGGGTTGCCATGAGTCGCATTTCCTTCGAGGCGGCCGGCCACTCTTGGCAATTAGTAAGCGGCGTGCCCGTCTGTCGTTCCGACCACCTCTGGGTCCTTTACCAACCCCATTACCGACTCCATTTCAGAATGAAGGTGCATGTCGGCGTCGGCAACACGAAGTTGGTCCAAGTCGAGCCTGGAGAGTGGGCGCCTGAAGAACAGTCGAAATGAACAGGCACCGTAGGGGGAGAAGCGAGAACGATGCCGCGGGGGCGGAAAGCGATAGCCGGCCTGCTTTCCGCCTTGCGGGACGCCCGAGGCTTTACGCTACGGGCGGGCTTCAAAAATCAGATTGAACGGGGTCTCAGCGACGCGGCGGAAACGCGTAAACCCGCCCGCGGTTACGACCTGGCGAATGCGTTCTTCGCCGGCCTGCGCGCCCAGGGCCGCACCGACTTCCTGGGCCAGTGAGGCCGGCGTGCAGATCATGGTTGAGGCGCAATAGAAGACGCGGCCAATCGGGTTGTGGTTTTGCTCGGCATGGTCGTTGGCAAACGGCTCGACGATCATCCACGTTCCATCTGGTTTCAGCGTGGAGAGGACGTGCGCGGCCGCACCCACCGGATCGCCCATATCGTGCAGGCAGTCGAAGAAAGTGACGAGATCGTAGCCGCCGTTCGCGGGATAGCTTTTCGAGCTGGCCACTTCAAAGGTGATCTGATCCATCAGGCCGTCGCGTCCCGCAAGATGGCGCGCGTACTCGATCGACCCGCTGTGGTAGTCGAAGCCATAGAAGCGGGACTTGGGAAAGGCGCGAGCCATGAGCAAAGTGGAAGAGCCGTGGCCGCAACCCACGTCGGCCACCGTGGCGCCCGCCTTCAGCCTTTCGATCACGCCTTCGAGCGCGGGGAGCCAGGAGGCAATCAAATTGTTGGCGTAGTTGGGCCGGAAGAAGCGTTCCGTGCCGAAGAAGAGATTGGCGTCGTGCTCGTGCCAGCCAACGCCGTCGCCAGTGCGGAAGGCCTGAGTAATTTTGGGCTCGTCCTTGAAGCAGGACGAAATGATGTGAAAAGCGCCGGGAAGATCGAGTGTGGTGAGGGCGAAGGCCTGCTCGGTGGGCAGTTCGTAGCGCTGGGTTGCCGCGTCGTACGTGACGTAGCCGCTTGCGGCGTTGGCGTTCAGCCACTCGCGGACGTAACGCTCCGTGGTTCCGGTGCGCTGGGCCAGTTCAGCGGAGTTCAACGGCCCCGCTCCGGCCATGGCCTTGTAGAGGCCCAGCTTGTCGCCGATGACGATCAAGGCGGCATGCATGGCCGCACCCATATCGCCAACGGCTTTGAGCATAAAAGCGTGAAGCTTGGATTCGTCGGGTTGTACAGCTTGAGTTGGTGTGGCCACAGGGCACCTCCAGTTGGCCAAGCAGAATGGGAAACGTGCGAGAGATTGTACGGGTCGGTTGCGGGCCAGCGCAAGGCGATTCGAAAAAGCGAGTTTGGCGCTACAGGTGGGTCACGTTTCTCGAACGGTAACGGGGAAGACCGGTCCGCGGCTTCGGAAACGCGAGGCGTTCTGTGCGCGATCCGGAATGCGAGCGACAAATCGTGTCAACGCAAAGTAGAAATGTCCGGTTTGGTGCAAGGTAGAAATGTCCCGTTCCAGGGCTTGCGCCAGCGATGATCGGGAGGCGGCCTATAGTGTGTTTTTGTTTTGGTTGTGGGTTTTGGTTTGCGATCGGCGACTCCTGGAGGC
>JBJKQB010000376.1:0-2862 GCA_046705825.1 Candidatus Acidiferrales bacterium | reverse complement strand
TCGTAGAACAGCATCAGCCCGCCGCCGCCGCAGCAGAACGACCGGTCGCGCGACCGCTTCATCTCCACTCGCTTCAGCCCCGGAATCGCGTCGAGCACCTCTCGCGGCGCGTCGTAAACCCCGTTGTGCCGCCCCAGATAGCAGGGATCGTGGTACGCGTACACCTTGCCGCCTTCGATGGGATTGAATTTGATCTTGCCCATCTTGATTCCCCGCGCAATCACCTGGCTGATGTGCTCTACCGGCGGCAGGCCGCTATAGTCGTGTCGCAGCGCGTTGAACGCGTGCGGATCGGCGGTCACGATTCTCTTGGCGCCGCTCGCTTTGATCGCTTCTGTGTTGTGCTCGCGCAGCGCCAGGAACAGCGTCTCCTCGCCGAACCGCCGCGCTTCGTGCCCGCTGTCCTGTTCCGCCGAGCCCAGAATCCCGAAATTGTCCCCCAGGCGATCCAGGATCTTCGCTGTGGCGCGCCCGATCGACTGCATCCGGTCGTCGTAGGACGTAATGCTGTCCACGAAATACAGCGTTTCCCTCGTCTCTTTCTTATCCAGCGTCGCCACCCGGCAGGCCGCCTGAAAATCCTTCGCGCTGGCCCACTCCCCTCGTTTCTTTTCGAGCTTTCCGTACGGGTTCCCGCGGCTCTCCAGCGCCTTCAGCGGCTTCTGCAACGACTGCGGCACGTTCCCGTCGTCCACCATGCCCCGCCGCAGGTCCACAATCTTGTCGATGTACTCGACCAGCAGCGGGCATTCTTCCTCGCACGCGCCGCACGTCGTGCATGACCAGATTTCATCCGTGGAATAAATCGTTCCGATCAGCGGCGTGCCGTTTCTCGCTGCGCCGAACATCGGATAGTGCTGGAACGCGTAATCGCGCGCCTTGATGCTCAGGAAACGCGGCGACAGCGGCCGGCCCGCCGCGTTCGCTGGACAGTTGTCCGCGCACCGCCCGCAGTCCGCGCAGGAATAGAAATCCAGCATGTGCTTCCAGGTGAAATCCTCGAACGTCTTCACCCCGAACGATTGCACCTCGTCCAGGCGGTCGTCCGCGACGCCCCAGCGCACCGGCTTCACTGTCCCCTTCCGCAATTTCGCGAAATACACGTTGAACAGCGAAGTCTCCACGTGGAACTGGATGCCGAATGGCCGGTAGCACAGCAGGAAGTAAAACGTGATTTCGTGCAGCAGGTATCCCGCGAAGTAGAATCGCGCGAGCGCCGTTGCGGACGCGGAAGCCAGCGCCGTCTTGAACATCCACGGCAGCGAGAGAACGGTTTCCATCCCCGGCGAGCCGCCTTGCTGCGCCAGAGCCGCCGCCCGCGTTCCCTCGAACACGCTGTCCGCCACCATCAGAATCGCAATCAGCGCCAGCAGGAACACCGCGTCCGCCGTGTGCGCTTTCCCATATCGCGCCGGCACCGCGTAGCGCGCCGGCTTGAACGCCAGCCTGCGCACAATCGCGAAAATCATGCACAGAAAAACAATCGTCGCGGCGTAGTCCGTCAGCGCTTCGTACAGCCGCCCTGTTTCGCCTGTCAGCCCCGGCAGCGCGAAACCCGGCCAAACGCCCACAAACAGCACGCTGAACGCGCGCGCCGCCAGCAGAATGAACCCGGAGAAAAACAGGATATGCAGGATTCCTGCGGTCTTATAGCGCGGATGCTTCCACTGCCCCAGCCAATACTTCAGGACGTTCGCTGCTCGGCGTGCCGGGTGATCGAATCGCGCATCACGCTGCGCGCGAACCAGCGGGACCAGCCGCCGGTACACGATGTAGGCAAAACATGCGACGCCCAGAACGTGGACTGCCAGGAAGAGAGCCTGCCCCGGCTGCAACCAGGCCCCGAATTGTGAGGCCGCCTCCATCTGCTCTCCCAAGACACCTGCCTCTTTCTGCCGCCTTCCTTGCCCCGCGTCGGGGCGCGCGCTCTCGCGCCATCTATGCGACGACCTCAGCCGGCGCTTCCTCTTCATCCATCGAAGCGCGCGGCTCTTCCTTCACCACAACCGGAACAACGGAACTCATTCGTGGAACCCACGGATTGCTTGTTGCCTCGCTCGCGCTCTCCCGCGCAACTTCCTTCTTCGCCTGCATCCTTTTCGGCCGGCTCGCCTTCTTTCGCTGCGGCATCACCGCCTCGCGCAATTCCGCAAAATTCGTCTTCAGGAACTTCTCCATCCGCCGCAAGTCCGGCGCCGCATGCACGTCGCCGCTGAATCCGAAATAAACGCTCCCGTCGTAGCTCAAGATCGCGCAGTTCACCGCCATCTCCCCCCCCACCGGCACGTACGGATACCAGCTCAGCATCTTGTGCCCCAGCACGTAGAGCGGATTCTGCGGTCCCGGCACGTTCGTGCACACCATGTTGAACGGGGTGATCGGCAACTGGCTCAGCAGCGGGCCCGCCAGCGCCTGCAAGACGCTCGGGAAGATCCCGATCAGCCCGCCCGCCAGGCTGACCAGTTCCGCCGCATGCGCGTGCTTCAGGCACTCGGTTCGCGCATGCACGGCAATCAGCAGCTTCCGCGGATTCCGGATGTCCAGCGGCACTGTCACCGGCACTAGCGAGATTCGGTTGCCCAACTCATCCGCGCTTCCGTTCCCCCGCAAGTTGACCGGGACCATCATCCGCAGCAGCCGCCCCTTCACCGCGTCTCCATGCTCTTCCGCGTACCGCCGGATCGTGGCCGTCACCAGCGCCAGCAGCACGTCGTTCACGCTCGCTCCGCACGCTCGCCGTATCGCTTTCACGTCGGCCAGCGGAATTTTCGCCCACGCGAATTTCTGCGGCCCGCGGTAGATCACGTTGAACCGCAAGCGCTCCGGCGCCGCCGTAATCTCGGGCAGGAATTGCGAAAGCTC
>JBJKQB010000375.1:0-6274 GCA_046705825.1 Candidatus Acidiferrales bacterium | reverse complement strand
ACTTGTAACCGTGTTGAATAATGAGGGAACCTGGAGGATCGTGTGCGTTTGCTGTCGCGTTTCGGGCTAGCTGCGCTCGTTGGTTTCTCGATCAGTTCTTTCATCGCCTTGTCTAGCTATTATCTTGGACTTTGGCTTGGACGCAACAGCTACAATCTTCGCTGGATCATTTATGGATCAGTACCACTCGCGTTTCTCCTCGGTATAGCCGCGGTTATGCAGCCAAAACACGAGCCGGGGCAGAAAAGAACTCTGATCATTGCTGTCCTGCTGGGAGCGTTTCTGGCTTTCGCGTACACCGTCCTCCTCGGGTTATACGGGCTAGCCACCACGGCTTTTGTCGTTCTCATGCTCTCCTGTTGGGTTCCCGGCGGTGTGTCCGCGATGGCGGTAACGGCTCGCGCCAAGCAACTGCCGGTTGTAGCTGGAGTCACAGTTCTTTGCATTGCTGCAATCGTACTGCCGGAACCCGCCTTCAATTTGGTTACTCACAACCAGCAATTAACTGTCGCTATCATTACACCTTCCGAAATGTCGACGGCGGAATTAGAAGCGCGACCTGAGCATGTCGGATTTCACGGCGACGATGAAATCCGCGCAGCGAAGAATGAAGTTCTCGAACGCATTCGCAGTTTGGGAAACACACAAGCATTTCGAGTGCTAAGCATCACCCGAGAGGGAAAGGGCCGAAGAAGCCTGGCGGTCATCATAATCCGCGCTCCGATTACGAAAGAGGTCGTGCTGCCGTTGCCTGATCTCTCGACCGTCGTCTACGCACAGCGATCTGATGGCTGGGAGAAGGAACCAACAAACGCGCCGGTTCTTCATCGAGACGTTACGAATAGACCTCCTGTAGACGCGGCAGATAGAAGACTCGGCTACTTTGCAATACATGACGCACAGGGCGTCAGTCTAATAGGTCGGATCACCGAGAAGTCCGCAACCGGTCGCTAAGTCGTCTTACCGTCCAGTCGGACTGGGCACGACACCGGCGTCAGCATATCAGCGGTGAGGGCAGCCGGGCCAGCAGCATGGCCGGCGCATTCCTTCCTTCAGTTCCGAGCGCACGCGCTCGATGTGCTGCCTTCTGGTTTCGGGCTTCTTGACGGAGATAACCCAGCAGATCCACTCATTGCGGGCGAGCGGGGTAATGTCCTCCCATTTTGCGCGCGCGGCCGGGTCGGAAATGAGCGCTTTTCGTAAATCGGCCGGTACGCTGTGTACCGCGCCGGGCGAGATCGCTATCTTCGGCATGGATTTGATTCTACATGGGCAGGCAAGCAGGAAAGGGAATAGAAACGACGCGAGGGCCAAAGCAGATCCCTCACCCCCATTCCCGCAAAAGGCGCGGGACTGGGTTCGGGATGACAGCGACGGCAACGGCGCGAAGGCCTGACAAGGCTCGTGACGGTCAAAAACGTGAAAGAAGCGCACATTTATACTCGGGCTGACGGCTCCGCCCTTTCCTCCGGCTGGCACTCTATACTCAAAGCGTTGGCCGCGCTGGATGAATAAAAGCGCTGATCCCCACATCCTTTTCCCTCCAAATCCGGCGAATTGACTTATAATCTGCGCTTCGTTGCGCCTTTCCCGCCGGGAAGGGAGCGCGCGGCGTTTGCCGGGCCCGTTGCGAGATTGTGGATCGCGTTGCGGCCCGGAGAAGTTTGCCTGGCCACGATACCTGCAGCCTGCGTTTTGCCGCAGAGGTTTGCCGGAGCACGTCGAAGAATGTTAGGAGATGAAGGATGAAAACCGCGTTGCTGTGCCTGATTGCGACCCTGGCTGTCGGTGTTCCTGCCCGGGCGCAGAGCATCGAGGGAGAGTGGCAGAGCACTGTGCCGGTCTCGCGCGTGAACCGGCCCATCGTCGTGCATCTCTCGAACGCGAGCGGCGTGCTGCGCGGAACACTCGATTATCCCGACGACTTCAATTTCGGCAACCCGCTTGTCGGGCTGACTCTCAAGGATGGCAAGCTGAGCTTCCGCGAAGGCGACATTTCCTTCGACGGCTCTCTCTCCGCGGATGGGAACACGCTCAACGGAACGTTCACCGTATATAACCTCACCGTTCCCGGAACGCTGAAGCGCGCTACGGCGCCGCCGACCCGCGCGGAAGAAGCGCTGGAAAGCCTGAAGAGTTTCACGCGCTTGCCCGCGGACGCATGGAAGTTTCACGCGGGCGATGTGCCGCACGGTGAAAATGTGAGTCTGGACGATTCGAGCTGGCAGACGGTGCGCGGGGGCAGTGAGGCGCCCAACGATGCGGTGTGGTACCGCCGCGAAATCGAAGTCCCCAAGACCTTGCACGGTTACGACCTGACCGGCACGCGCATCTGGTTCCAGTTTGTGGCCTACGCGAACGGGCCCATGCCGCAGATCGTTTACTTCAACGGGCGGCGCGTGGCCATGGGCGACGACCTGGAGCCCATCGTGCTGTTCGACAAAGCGCAGCCGGGCGAGAAGGTTCTGGTCGCGGTGAAGCTGTTGCACACGGTGGACAAAAAATATTTCGCGGGTGCGGACCTGAAGATCGACTTCACCACGACGCGCCCCAATCCGTCGGATCTGGTGCAGGAAATCGAATCGGTCGCGCTGCTGACGCACGACCAGCGGCAAAATTCCTCCGCCATGCAGCAGGAACTGGAAACGGCGGTGGACGCCATCGACTTGGTGGCGCTGCACCGCGCGCAGCAGCAGCAATTCGACGATTCGCTGCGCAAGGCGCAAAGCGCGCTCGCCAAAATGCAACCGCTGATTCAGAGCACCACCGTCCGGCTGACCGGCAATTCGCACATCGACGCGGCCTGGCTGTGGCCCTGGACCGAAACGGTGGGCGTCGTGCGCGATACGTACGGCACGGCGCTGCAATTGATGGACGAATATCCGCAGTACACCTTCTCGCAGTCGGCCGCGCAATACAGTCAATGGCTCGTCGACAAATATCCCGACGAATACAAGCAGATTCTCGAACGCGTGCGCCAGGGGCGCTGGGAACTGGTCGGCGGAATGTGGGTCGAGCCGGATCTGAACATGCCCTGCGGCGAATCGCTGGTGCGGCAACTGCTGGTGGGGCAGGAGTATTTCAAGGACAAATTCGGAGTCGTGGCCAGGATCGGCTGGAACCCGGATTCGTTCGGATACAACTGGCAGCTCCCTCAGATTTACAAGAAGTCGGGGATCGATTATTTCGTCACGCAGAAGATGGCCTGGAACGACACAACGCAACTGCCGCTGAAGTTGTTCTGGTGGGAATCGCCCGACGGCAGCAAGATCCTCACCTACTTCCCGCATGACTACGCGAACGGCATCGATCCCGTGCGCATCGCCGGAGACATCGCTACGGCGCGGCGCTTCAATCCCGGCTTGACCGAGATGATGCACCTGTACGGCGTGGGCGACCACGGAGGCGGGCCGACGCGCGCTATGCTCGATAACGGCGTGCACTGGTCGGATGACACGAATCTGGTCTATCCGCCGGTGAAGTGGGGCACCTCGCAGCAATTCTTCGACGATGTCCAGGGCAAGCTGGATACCAAGGATTCGCCCGTGTGGAATTACAAGACGCTGGCGGAGGGCAATACGGCGCTGCCCGCGCCTCCCGCGGGCGAAATCGCCATTCCCACCTGGGATGACGAGCTGTACCTGGAATACCATCGCGGCGTTTTCACCACGCAGGCTACGCACAAGCGCGAAATGCGCCAGTCCGAGACGGAGATGCTGGACGCGGAGAAGATTTCATCCCTCGCGTGGCTGGATGGCGCCCCCTATCCCGAAAAGCCGCTCACCGAGGCGTGGAAGAAGGTGCTGTTCAACCAATTCCACGACTTGGCGGCGGGCTCGGGAATCGCCGAAATTTACAAGGACGCCGACCGCGACTACGCCGTCGTGAAATGGACGGCCGACGATGCCAGCAAGCGCGCGTTCACGCGGCTCGCGAGCGAAATCGACACGAGCACGACGACCGGCGTGCCGGCACTGGTGTGGAACCCGCTGGCGTGGACGCGCACCGATCTGGCGCACATCAAGGTGCAAATGCCGGCGCCCGAGCCCAACGGAATCGCGGTGGTGGACGCCAAGGGAGTCCCGCTTCCAGTGCAGGTGGTTTCGGAAAATGCGGCGACGAGCACGTACAAACTGCTGGTCGAGGCCAGGGACGTTCCCTCCATGGGATACGAAGTTCTGCACGTCGTTCCCGGAACGCGGCCGGTGGCTTCGGATCTGAAGGTGAACGGCCTGACCCTGGAGAACAAATTCCTGCGCGTGGTGGTGAACCCGCAGACGGGCTGCATCACCAGCCTCATCGACAAGCAAACGAATTTCGATTCCATTGCGGCGGGCGGCTGCGGCAACGAGCTCATCGCCTTCCGAGACAAGCCAAAAGATTACGACGCGTGGAACATCGACGCCGATTTCGACAAAGTGTTCACCAAACTCGACAAGGCCGATTCGGTGAAGCTGATCGAGCACGGCCCGCTGCGCGCCACGATTCGCATCGTGCGGACCTGGGACAAGTCGAAGTTCGTGCAGGACATTTCGCTCTATGCCGGGCTGGACCGCGTCGATGTGGCCAACGACATCGATTGGCACGAGACGCACATCCTGCTGAAGGCGGCTTTCCCGCTGGCCGCTTCCAGCAGCGAAGCGACCTACGAGATTCCCTACGGGACGATCGAGCGCCCCACCACGCGCAACAACAAAGTCGAGGACGCCAAGTTCGAGGTGCCCGCGCTGAAGTGGGCCGATCTCGGCGACGCGCGCCACGGCTTCAGCCTAATCAACAACTCGAAGTACGGTTACGACGCGAAGGGCAACGTGTTGCGGCTGTCCCTGCTGCGTTCACCGACCTGGCCCGATCCCAACGCCGACCGCGGGCGCCAGCGCTTCAGCTATTCGATCTACCCGCACGCGGGCACGTGGAAACAGGCCATGACCGTGCGCCGCGGATACGAGTTCAACTATCCATTGCTGGCCATGCAGCTAGAATCGCATGAAGGCCGGCGTCCCGCGGAGCACTCCTTCGTGACCATCAGCGATCCGAACGTCGTGCTGACCGCGATGAAGAAAGCGGACGACGCCAACGCCATCATCCTGCGCTTCTACGAATGGGCCGGCTCGACCGGCAGCGTGCAGATTGGAGTCCCGCCGGGCGCAACCTCGGCCACGTTGACGAATCTGATGGAAAAGCCGGAGGGGTCGCCCCTGCCCGTCGTTGCCAATCACGTGACCGTCCCCGTGCGTCCGTACGACATTGTGACGGTGCGCGTCGATTATCCACACGCGGCCAGCAAGGTGAAGACTCCATAGCCGGGCGAGGCGCTGCAACTCGGTCTCGCGGCCGGAATGACGAATCGCGCTAGCCGGCCTCGCGCCCTGCGGTTGTTTCGCATCCGCAGCCGAACCGTGAGGCCATAAAAGTACTGATCGCCATGACTCAAGCTGAAAAGGCAAGGATCTTCCGCGCGCTCCACGAGCGCGACTCCGCCTTCATCATCCCCAATTCCTGGAATGCGGGCAGCGCGCGGCTGCTGGCGCACCTCGGCTTCGAGGCGCTGGCCACCACCAGCATGGGCTACGCATTTTCGGTTGGGCGCCCGGACGGCTCGCTGAGCCGCGAGGAAACGCTGGACTACGCCGCCGCCATCGTGCGCGCCGCAGATCTTCCCGTCAGCGCGGATCTGGAAAATGGTTTCGGAGATTCGCCGGAAGCAGCCGCGGAAACCATACGGCTTGCTGCCGCCGTGGGTCTTGTCGGCGGGTCAATCGAAGATGCGGCAAGGCGCGAGGACGAGCCGATCTACGAGAGGAAGCATGCCGCGGAACGCGTCCGCGCCGCAGTCGAAGCCGTTCGCAGCCTGCCGTTCCCGTTCACCTTGACGGCTCGCGCTGAAAATTATTTGCATGGCCGCGCGGACCTGAAGGACACCATCGAGCGCCTGCAGTCCTATCAGGAAGCGGGCGCCGACGTCCTCTACGCGCCGGGGTTGACCCGCCCCGAGGAGATCGCGGCGCTGGTGCGCTCGGTGGATCGTCCAGTGAACGTCCTTGCGGGGCTGGCCGGCATTCGCATGAGCGCCGCGGAGCTTTCAGCCCTGGGAGTGAAGCGCATCAGCGTGGGCAGTTCGCTGAACCGCGCGGCCTTGGCCGGATTTCTGCGCGCCGCAAGGGAAATGCACGAGCGCGGCACTTTCACCTTCACCGAAGAAATGGCCAATTCCCGCGACATCACCGCGATTTTCAAGCAGTGGTCTGATTGAAGTCCGGCTCGCGCCGCTCCA
>JBJKQB010000374.1:0-3751 GCA_046705825.1 Candidatus Acidiferrales bacterium | reverse complement strand
CCAACCCGTGCAGCCCCGTGAATCCCTTCTTCGGCGTGCCCTTGTCGAATAGCACGACGAAGTCCGCCTCGAGCTTTTTCTGCGTCACGCTGATTCCCGAGCAACTGGACGTGAAGTCCTGATAGATATCGGTCAACTCCGGATCGTATCCGCCGTACAACGCGCCCGGCGCAACGCTGCTCGCCCTGTTGAACCCTCCCGACGCGTTCCATGATGCCGTATCGCTCACATAGACGCGCGGCTTGCGCGGACCGTGGCCCTCTGCTGCGGATGAGCTGCCCGCTGTTGCCGCGGGCGTAGATTGCAAATCAGCACGAAGAACTGCAGCAGCAGCCTCGGCGCGCTTGTCGTCCGCCGGGTTAGTTGGCGCGGGTTTCGGCGCGGATACAATCACGATCTGGTACCGCGCGACGTACCCAACTTTCCCTGTCGCCGTCCGCACCTTCACCGTATAGCCCTGCGGATCGGAGTGCACTGTCACTTGCGAGCCGCACGCAGCCTTTTCCACAAGCTGCAGCGGAAGTCCCTGCTCTTCGTCGGCGGTTACCGGCACGTACGCCTGACCGTTGCACCGGATCGCCGCCTGCGCTCCCGTCGCGGCCACCTGCTGCGCCCGCGCAGGGGCTGCGCCAACCATAAGACCGAATACCAGAAGAAAATAACCCGTTCGCGTGATCACCATGGCCTCCGTCCGATTTCCCCCTTCTACAATTTTATTGGTTGAAAGAGGCCGAACCGCCCGCAGCAACAGCTTTGGTGCCGAACCCGCCAACGTACCGCGTGGCCCAACGTCGCCGGCCGGCGTCCGGGCACTTGTCCGCCAGGCTGAGCTGACTACTTCGCCGTGTCCCTTTCGGCAACTTGGCCACAATCAAAATTCAGATTGCTGGACAAAGGACTCCAAATCTGAGAAAGCATCCGGGCTTTAGTTTTGTCGCTTTTTCTTTGCACTGATTGCCCCCAGCCCTTCTGCTTGAAACACTTTAGTACCTCCGAACTAGTCCGGCTACACGACGGTCCTATGGCTGCGTGGGAGGTCCCATGCTATCTTCCGCAACGGAACAAGACTCCGGTTCTCGGTCCCGTTTCCCAATCATGTCGCTACGCAAATTGTTCGCGAACCTGCGGCTACGGCTTTGGCAAGCTGGCTTCGTAGCGCGAAGCATCGCGTTCTGGGCGCTGGCTCAACTCCGGAAATGCGGCGCGCTCCTGCTGCACCTGCAATGGCGCGCGAAGCTCCTGTGGCCGCCGCTGCTCGCCGCCTTTCAGGCGGAAATCAGGGACGCGCGCTGGGCGGCGCAGCAGGTGGGGCGCTGGGCCCTCGCTCAAATCACAAAATCGGGGAACGCCCTCCTGAGCCTGCCCATGCGGGCGAAGTTCCTGTGCTCGCTTGTGCTGGTGACGGCTGGACTTACCTGCGCCACGCTGCTGGTGGTCCGGCAGACGGCGGAACTCCACCAGGAACGCGAAATCGAGCAGGAAACCCACAACGCGATCACCACGTTTCGCGTGCTCCAGCAACAGCATGAGGTATCGCTAAGCCACAAGGCCGATCTGCTGGCCACGCTGGCGGCCATGCGCAACGAAGACGCGTCGGTGATCCAGGATCCCAGCGACGATCCGTGGAAATCCGAGGATTGCAATCTGTTCGCCCTGGCCGACCGCGACGGCAAGCTGGTCGGCCTGCGCACGTGGGCGCCGGGGCTCGACATGTCGACGGCGCAGGAGCTGCTCCGCAGGTCATTGGGAGAGGGTGCGCGGACCGCCTGGTGGTACGACGGCGCAAGTCTCTATGAAGTGGTGCTGCAGCCGGTTTACAGCGAGGGCCAGCACGGGGCGCGCGCTGGTACTGTGGCCGTAGGCTATCAACTGGATGCAGGCGCGGCGGATGAGCTGCGCGAGACTTCCTCCTCGCAGGTCGCGTTTCGGTACGGGGCAGACGTAGTCGTCAGCACTCTGCCTCCCTTGCAGGAACAGGAATTCCGTGAACAAATGCAGGTTCTGCCCGGCCGCTCGACGGTCCAGCTTGGCCGCGAGCCGTACCTGGCGAAAACAGTCGACCTGACTCCGGGCGAGCACCCAAGCGTGACCCTGACGGTGCTGAAGTCCTACAGCGGAACGGACGCATTCCTCGCCCAGCTGAATCATCTGCTGCTCGGGCTCGGTTTATTGGCCGTATTTGCCGGAGGGGCGCTGGTCTACTTCATTTCGGATGCATTCACCCGGCCGCTGGGACGGCTGGCGCAGGGAGTCCGGGCGCTGGAAGGCGGCGACTACGAGTATCCGCTGGAGGCGCGAGGCGGAGACGAAGTCGCCGAGTTGACGCGGTCGTTCGATCGCATGCGGACGACCTTGCTGAAGAATGACGCGAAACGGGAGGAGCTGGAACGCCAGCTGCGACAGTCGCAAAGGATGGAAGCGATGGGCCGGCTGGCGGGCGGCGTGGCGCACGACTTCAACAATCTGCTCACGGTAATTAAGGGCCACAGCAGCTTGCTTCGCGAACGGCTGCATGCCGAGGATCCCTGTACCGAAAACGGGCGGCAAATCGAGAAGGCGGCCGACCGCGCCGCTTCGCTCACGCGTCAACTGCTGGCGTTCAGCCGCATGCAGGTGCTGCAGCCGAAAGTCGTCGACATGAACGCGCTGGTCGAAGACATGTGGCAAATGCTGAAGCGCCTGATTCGCGAGGACATCACCTTTTCGTACATTCCCGGCGAATCGCTCGGCCGTGTAAAAGCCGATCCCACGCAGATCGAGCAGGTGATCCTGAATTTGACCGTCAACGCATGCGACGCCATGCCGCAAGGCGGCCGGCTCACCATCGAAACCCATAACGTAATCGTCGATGAGCAGACGGCCCAGGATCGTCCGCCCATGCCGCCGGGTCGGTACGTCGCGCTGACCGTCACCGACACGGGCCAGGGCATGGACGCGCGGACGAAGGCGCGCATCTTCGAGCCCTTCTTCACAACCAAGGAAATGGGCAAGGGAACGGGGCTGGGCCTTGCCACTGTGTACGGCGTGGTGAAGCAGAGCGGCGGTTTCATTTGGGTGGAGAGCGAGCCCGGCCAGGGCGCGCGGTTCGAAGTGTATCTGGCGCAGGTGAACGCCGTGACGGAGATTCTGCCGGCCGAAAAGGGCGGCGGGCGGACGGTTCGCCCGCGGGAAACGATTCTCATCGCCGAGGATGAAGATAGCGTGCGCGAGCTGGCTTCGGAGTTTCTGAAGTCGGCGGGCTACACAGTCCTTACGGCGCAGGACGGTATCGAGGCGCTGGCGGTAGGGAAGAACTCCGAGAATCCGATTCATCTGCTGCTGACGGATGTCGTCATGCCCAGGCTCCGCGGCCCGGAGGTGGCCGAGCGGCTGCGCCGCCTGCGTCCCGAAATCGGCGTGGTTTACATGTCGGGCTATCTGGAATACGAACGCGGCAATGGCGAGTTCGTGGACGACGGGTTCTTTTTACAGAAGCCGTTCTCGCGCGACACGCTGGTCAAGAAAGTGGCCGAGGCGCTTTCGAGCCGGGCGGCCCGCAAAGTGCCGAGTCTCGTGCATGGGTGAGTCTCGTGTATAGATGACGAGGCCTTGCCCCTAACCGGGCGTGCACGGCGAGTCCGGCGTCTCGTCGGTTTCTATCGGTAATCGCTTCACTGTGAGGATCTATGAGCGCGACAGCCCCAGTCAAAGTGCGCAGGCAATTCCGGCGGAGCAAGCGGCTCGGATTGCAGTTTCCCGTTCGCGTTCACGG
>JBJKQB010000373.1:0-2796 GCA_046705825.1 Candidatus Acidiferrales bacterium | reverse complement strand
GCGCGATATTCGCAGCGCCCTCGAGGGCAGTCTGCTCGGCGCCGGAGGTAAGGACGTAGTCGACACCGAGACCGACCAGAGTTTCGAGGGATTGCAGGGGATTGCGGGACATGTCGATGGCGCGATGGAAGGTCACTTTCATGGGGCGAGCCAGATCGAGCAGGCGGGCGGTCTTTGAGGCGTCCACGGCGCCGTTCGCGTCGAGAAGGCCCAGGACGACGGCGTCCGCGCCGAGTTGCCTGGCCGCCTCGATGTCGCGTTCCATGACGCGCAATTCGGCGCCGCTGTAGGAGAAATCGCCGCCGCGCGGCCGGATCATGACGTGCAGCTTGAGCGCAACGCTGCGGCGCACCTCTTCGATGAGTCCCGCGCTGGGTGTGACGCCTCCCTCGAGAAGATTGGCGCAGAGCTCGACACGATCCGCGCCCGCCGATTCGGCGGTGATGGCGGAGTCCAAGGAATCGATGCAAACCTCGACATGAATCCTGGGGCCTGCGCCCGCGCAGGGAGATGCAGGTGCGTCTGCGACGGAAGCGAAACGGCGCGGCGTGCGGGCAGGGTTTCGGGCTCGGGGCATAAAGGCGCGGGAATCATACCGTAGCCGGACTGGGCGACCAACCGAATCGGGCGGGCGTGGCGTGGACTAAAACGGAACGCGGGAAAAGGCCACAGCGGCGGGAACGATGGGATAGAGGAGAAGGCCGCAGCGGCGGAGGAGAACGCTGCTGCGGCCTAGAGGAGCAGACAGGCTATCGTACTCATTGAGCGGACTGAGAACGCGGATGCCGGAATTGCTTGCGGCTGATTTCTTCCACGACGGCATAGCCACGCCGGGCCGAAACAGCCAGGACGCGGACGCCCGCCTCGGTCCAATCGAAACCGCGCTCGCCAATCGCGCCGAGGAGGTAAAACAGCGCGCCGAGCAGGAACAAGGCGGCAAAAGCCATGCCGAAGAGCAGTTCCGCGGCCAGCAATTCCTGAACAAAATACAATTGCAGAATGAAAAGAACAGCCACGACGACCAAGGTTATGGAACGGAATTTGGAGTTCGCCAACAGCTTCGTCATTACGGGTTTCAGGTCCCTCAGAGCCTTTTTCATCACCCTCTCCTGCCCACACGCACTTAGATGCAAGCGCTTGCCCAAAGACGCAACAGCGCAAGTGACTGAAATTTGAACAGATGGTGATTTCGCAGACTGAGAATGAGGAAAAGAGTTTCCCAAAGGAAGAAAAGGGCTTGCATGGAAGCTGCAGTGCGGAGGCGTGACTGCTCGCGTCTACAGGGAAGGCATTAGTTCGATTTTGATTCGCTGTGACGCGATGCGTCAGAAGATGGAAGGCTTTCGCTGCGACGCGGGTTGCCAATCGGAAATCGATCGAGCGCGCTTCGAATGAGCTACAACGGGCTTGGCCGCACGGTGAAACGAGGGCTCGACCGACTGTATAATCCTGCTTCATGGAAAAGAGGGAGCGAGCGCCGGTCGTTGCGCCCGAAGAGCCGGAGGAGCGGCAGGCGGTGCACTTGCGGCTGCACTCGGTGCGTGTGTACGTGCGGGACCAGGAACGCAGCCTGCGCTTCTATCGCGACCAGCTTGGGTTCAGGGTCGCGTTCGACGCGCCGCTGCAGTCCGGCGAGCGCTGGCTGGCGGTTTCTCCGCCGGATGGAAGCGCTGTTCTGACGCTGGTGGCGCCGCAGCCCGGCTCGCCGGAGTACAAGTTGATCGGGCGGTCGACGCACGTTTCCTTCATCACGGACGATGTAGCGGCGAAATTTCAGGAATGGGTGAAGCGCGGAGTGCGCTTTCAGGTCGCGCCGCGGCTGAAGCGAATCAAGTACGACGAGGCCACGACGGATACCTCCGGAATACTGGGGCAAGGAGCGCGGGCCTGGGGCGGCGCCTACGCCACGTTCCGGGACGTGGACGGGAATTCATTCGCGCTGGTGAGCTTCGATGAAGTGACGCGGGCACTGGAACTGCAGCGGCGGGCGGAAGCGGAAAAGCTCGAAGCCGAGCGGCGCACCGCGCAGGAACTCGAAATTGCCACGCAGGTGCAGGCGAATCTTTTTCCACAAACGCTGCCGCCGCTGCGCACGCTGGATTACGCGGGCGTGTGCATCCAGGCGCGGCAGGTTGGCGGGGACTATTACGATTTTCTGGACCTGGGGTCGCTGCACCGGATGGACCGGGGCGCGACGCGGGACCTGCCGGTCGCGGCCTGGCATTTGGCGTTCGTGCTCGCGGACGTTTCGGGGAAGGGCATCGCCAGTGCGCTGCTGATGGCCAACCTGCAGGCGAACCTGCGCAGCCGCTACGCGCTGGCGCTGGACGACCTGCCCCGGCTGCTGTGCGGGGTGAACCGGCTGTTCTGCGAGAACACTCCGGACGGGCGCTACGCGACGATGTTTTTCGCCGTGTACGACGATCATTCGCGGGAGCTCGAATACGCCAATTGCGGGCACAACGCCGCGCTGCTGTTGCGCGCCGACGACACGGTTGAGCGGCTGGAGGCCACCTCGACGGTGATCGGGCTGTTTCCCGAATGGGAGTGCGACAGCCGACGGGTGATGTTGGCGCCCGGCGACACACTGGCCCTCTACACGGACGGCATCACGGAATCGTTCGATCCGCGCGGCGAGATGTTTGGCGAGCCGCGCCTGGTCGAGGCTCTGCGGCGGCATCGCGGCCTTCCGGCGGAATCGTTGATGCAGGCGATTGTGGACGAAGTCCGGCGCTTCAGCCCGCAGGAACAGCACGACGACATCACGTTGATTGTGGCGCAGGCGCGGTAAGGGCG
>JBJKQB010000372.1:0-8179 GCA_046705825.1 Candidatus Acidiferrales bacterium | reverse complement strand
TTTCCGGCTTCCCTTCCCGCTTGGCCGAACACGCCGAAAAGATTCGGGCCCTGCTGCCCGAGGCGGAGAGCTTGCTTTTCCACGAGCCGCGCCAGGGCCGCATGGAGCTGTTTGGCCCAGGGTTTCTTCCGCACGCCATCGGCGGCCACACCTATCGCGTCGGCCACTTTTCTTTCTTCCAGGTGAACCGTTTCTTGACCGCCGAACTCGCTCGCGAGGTCTCGCGGGCTGAAGCGGGCGGCAGGCTGGCCCTTGATCTCTTTGCCGGCGTTGGCCTGTTTTCACTGCGGCTCGCGGAGCGTTTCGAGCGCGTGATTGCCGTCGAATCCAATCCCGCGGCGGCCCGCGACCTCGAAATCAACCCGGCGGGCAAATCCGCGATTGAAGTTCGTACCGCGGACGCCGAGGAATTTTTGCGGAAGTTTCGCGAGCCCGCTGATCTGGCGGTCGTTGATCCGCCGCGCACGGGACTTGCACCGGGCATCGTGCAGCGTCTCGCGGAAATCGCGCCGCCGCGCATTATCTACGTCTCCTGCGAGCCGCCCACACTCGCGCGCGATTTGCGCGGCCTCGTCGATCGCGGCTACGAAATCTGCAGCATCGATTTGTTCGATCTGTTTCCGCAGACCTTTCACATGGAAACCATCGTGCGCCTGCGGCGGTGAACATGAGATTGCCGGCGTTGTGGATCGCGCTCGCTTTTGCGGCGGGAATCCTCGTCTCGATGCGCGAGCCCATGCCGGCGCTGCCCCTGATTGCGGCCGGCATCCTCGCACTCACGCTCGCCGCACTGGCTGCCTATCGCGGGAGGCTCGCCGCAGCCTGGGTCCTGGCGCTCGCCGCATGGCTTGCCCTCGGAGCGCTCGCCGCCGCTCTCGAACGCGCCTCGCTCCCGCCCGACCACGTAACGCGCCTGCTCGCCGCAGGGCGCCTCGACACCTCCGACGCGCTGCGCTGGCGCGGGCGTTTGCGCGCGGACCCGCTTCGCATGCCCTGGGGCTATCGCTACGAACTCGACCTCGAACAGGTACAGATGGCCGGCTCGACGCTGCCCGTCAGCGGCGGCCTGCGCGCCAATCTCTACGATCGCCCGAACATCACTCCCGCGCCCGCTGGACTCCGGGCCGGCGATCGCGTTGAAGTGTTGCTGCGCGCGCGCCCGCCGCGAAATTTCCTCGATCCCGGCGCCCCGGACATTCGCGCCACGCTCGCCCGCCAGAAGATCGACCTGATCGGCTCGCTGCGCACCGGCGAGCTGATGCAGCGCGTCGGCACGCCGCGTCCTGCCTTTTTTCAGAGATGCGCGCGCGTGCGCGGCAATTTGCTGGCGCGCCTCGACGCGCTCTACGCGCAAACCCCGCAGCGTGCGGCCGTGCTGCGCGCCATGCTGCTGGGCGACCGCACCTTTCTCGAGTCGGACATCGTCACCGCGTTTCAAAAGACGTCGGCGTTCCACGTTCTGGTGCTGGCGGGACTGCACGTCGGCGCGCTGCTCGTTTTCATTTTGTGGTTTTGCCGCCGCTTGCGCATGCCGCTGGGCGCGGCCGGTTTCGTCGCGGTTGCCGCTCTCTCCCTTTATCTCCTCGTCGTGCAGGACCGCCCGCCCATCTTGCGCGCCGTCATGATGGCTGCGTTCTACCTGCTGGCGCGCCCTCTGTTCCGCCGAATCGACTTGCTGAACACCATCGCGCTGGCCGCGCTGGCGCTGCTCGTATGGAAGCCGTCCTCGCTTGCGGACCCCAGCTTCCAGCTCTCTTTTCTCGCTGTCGGCATGATCGCGGGCCTGGCGCTGCCCTGGATGACGCGAACGAGCCAGCCCTATCGCGCCGGCCTTGCGCATCTCAGCGACGTGACGCGCGACGCCACGCATCCGCCCCGCGTCGCCCAATTCCGCATCGAGCTGCGCGACGCGGCGCATTGGCTCGCTGCTCATCTCCCGGCGCAGCTCGCCGCGCGCTCGGAACGCATTCTGGCGCTCCCGCTTCGAGCCGGGCTGCGCCTGTGGGACATCGTGATCCTGTCGCTCGCGATCCAGCTCGGCATGCTGCCCTCCCTCGCGCAGCAATTCCATCGCGTTACGCTAACCGGCCCGGTCACCAACATTCCCGCGCTGCTCTTGACCGGTATCATCGTCCCGCTGGGCTATTTGTGCCTGGCGCTGACTTTCGTGTGGCAGGGACTGGCGCTGCTGGTCGCGCGCCTTCTCGGCTTGTGTGTGGCCGCTCTGCTGGCCTGCATCAATTGGTTTGCGCGCTTGCCGCGCATGTCCTACCGCATTCCCGGGCCGCCCGCGTGGCTGTTCGCTGCGTTTTTTGTCGCTCTGATTCTGCTCGCGATGGCCTCGCGGCGGGAGGCGCGGCGGCGCGCCGAACGCGGCGCCCGTCGCCGGCATTTCACGCTGTGGACCCTCCCCGAGTGCGTATCCGCCGCGATTCTCGCCGTCCTGGCGATCCTGATCGCCACTTATCCCTTCGCGCCCGATTTGCCCCGCGGCCAATTCGAAGCCACGGTTCTCGATGTCGGCCAGGGCGACGCGATTTTTGCGGCCTTCCCGAACGGCCGCACCATGCTGGTCGATGGCGGCGGCTTGCCGGGCGAATGGGTTCGCGACTACCGTTCCGGGCCCGACATTGGCGAAGAAGTTGTCTCGACCTATCTCTGGTCGCGCGGCCTGAAGCGGCTGGACGTCGTCGCCTTGACCCACGCGGATCACGACCACGTCGACGGCCTGCTCACGGTCCTCGAAAATTTCCGCGTGGGACAGCTTTGGGTTGGACGCGATCAGGACAAGCCCGCCTTCGCGCGTCTGATTGCCGAGGCTCACGCGCTCGCAATTCCGGTCGTGCACCAGATTGCTGGCGCGCGGTTCGACTGGGGCGGCGCGAAGGGCGAACTCCTATGGCCCGAGGACTCGCATGTCATTCCCGAGAAATCGAACAACGACTCCCTCGTCATGCGCATCGCCGACGGTCAGCGCGCGTTCTTGCTGACCGGCGATATTCAGCAGAAGGTTGAGGCCAGCCTGGTCGGCGAGGGTGCGCCGCTGGCCTCCGATTTCCTCAAGGTGCCGCACCACGGCAGCAAGACGTCGTCCACGCAGCCTTTTCTCCAGGCCGTCGCGCCGAAGATTGCGGTCGTTTCGGTGGGGGAAAATAATCCGTTCGGGCATCCTGTTGCGGCTGTGCTCCAGCGCTACGCCCAGGATGGCGTCCCGCTGCTGCGCACCGATCGCGATGGCGCGGTCACCGCGCTGACCGACGGCCGCACTTTGCTCGTCCGCACATTCACCGGCGCGCCGCGCAGCTACGACTGCCCTTCGCCCTCATCCGCCTGTTCGTCGCGGTCCAGATAGTCCTGAATGATGTCGCGGGCCTCGTCCAGTTGGCTCTCCTGGACGTAGACCGCAACGCCATGCGTCGTGCCCAGGCTCATGTTGGCATCCGTCAGCGGATAGGGATCGGGACTCACCGGACCCGGCACCGAAATTCCGGCGCTCTCCAAAAGCCCGCGAACGACGAGAGCTTCCGATTGGCTTCCCGCCGTGTAGGCCACCACGGTGCGCTCGTTCTGCAGATGTTTTGGCTCGCCCTTCACGCCCTTATTGTAACCAAGATCGTCATGGAGCGTGAGCCGAATGCCCCTCCCCCGTACTATTGCGCCCGCTACCGCAGCAGTTCATACTCGTCTTAGAGGGTAGTGCCGCCAGGGCAAATCATGGAAACGACGCATCAGGACAATACCGCGCCTACGCAGGAACAGATCGACGACGAGAGCAGGCGCATTCGCCGCTTGCGCATCCTCGTGCACCTCACGCTCGACACCATTGCGGCCGGCGACTTGTCCGCGGAAGAGGCGGCCGGCATGGTCGCCGCCACCCGCCGCGTCGCCCTCGAGATGTTCCCGGGCAAAGAACGCGCCTTCGACCTCATTTACAAGCCGCAGTTTCAGCGCGTCATGCACGCTGTCTACAACTTGCAGTAGCTCGCATTCTTCTTCTCGTGAACCTTCGCAGCCCAGCGCCTTCTACAAACCCCAGCGCGCCCGGATCCACATCCGCAAGAACAGCGTTCCGAAACCAAGAATCGCGCCGATCAGCGCTTGATATTCGCGATTGCGCCGGTACTGCGCCCACGAGAATTCCCCGCCGGGCTCAGCGCCGGCCGCGGCGGCATCCCCGCGCCAACTGCGAATGCCTGGGAAGAAAAGCGGCACGCGCGAGGCATACTCGTCGAACGCCGGGCCGAAGCGCGCGCGCAGGTCGCGTTCCTCGTTGCGCATCACCGCGTAATAAAACACGCCGAAGTAAACGGCCACCAGCGCGCCGGCAATCCACGAATGTCCCGCCACAATGAACCCCGCCGCCAGAAACGCGCTCCCGAAATAAAGCGGATTGCGCGTCCTGGCGTAAGGCCCGGAAACCGCGAGTTCGCGGTCCTTGCGCAGATGCCCGGAGGCCGCCGCACGAATAATGATCCCGGCTGCCGCAATCGCCGCGCCATAAACGATCCAGCGCGCCGTAGGCGCAGCGAGCAGCCAATACCCGGCCGCCACCGGATAGCCCGCGCGCACCCGCCAGCGCATCCAGAATTTGCGCTCGCTCACGCGCGGCGCTCCAACCGGCGCTCCACCGCCTCCGCCACTTGCGGCACCGTAATCGAAAGCATGGACGCAGAATACGATGCTTCGCGCCGGTAGGTCGTAACGCTGGCGTGCGCGTTGCGCACAACGACATCCGCATCCGAGTAAGGCCCGTTGCGCGCCGGATCGGTGGGGCCGTACAGCCCGACCACCGCGGCGCCCAGTGCGCAGGCCAGGTGCAGCGGGCCCGTGTCGGCGGACACCACGAATTTCGCGCGCCGCAACAGCGCCATCAGCGGCCCCAGCGCCAGCGGCAACGCCACCGGCGGCGGCTCGCCCGCCGCGCGCATCACGCGTTGCGCCAGATTCTCTTCTCCGGGACCAAACGTCACCACGCCGCGCCAGCCCAGCCGCGCGTTCAGCGCGCGATGCAGTTCGCCATACCGTTCCGCCGGCCAGCACTTCGACGCCCACCCGCCGCCCGGATTCAACACGAAAAATTCCCGCAGCGAGTGCTTCGCCAGTTCATCCGAAGCGGCTTCTTCATCTTCGGGATCAATCGCCAGAGGAAACCGCGCCCTTTGTGGCATCTGCGCGCCCGCTGCGCACGCCAGCGTCAAGTTGTGATCGACTTTGTGCGGCCCTCGGGGATTCAGGCGCTCGGTATAAAGAATCGCGGCGACGCCCTCGCGCGCGTAGCTGCTGGTGAACCCCACGCGCCGCGGCGCTCCGCAAGCGAACGCCAGCAGCGCCGATTTATACAACGCCTGAAAATCGATGGCGCAGGTGTAACCGGGCGCCCGAACCCTTTTCAGCGTCGCCAGCATTCCCGCGGCGCTTTTCCGTTCGGCGGTGATCGCACCGGTAAGGTCAGGATTATTTTTCAGCAGGCGCGTCCAGCGCGGCTCGACGGCCCAGTCGATTTGCGCGCCCGGAAACGCGTCGCGCAGCGCCGCCGCCGCCGGAAGCGCGTGGATGATGTCGCCCATCGACCCGAGCCGCACCAGCAGAAACCTTGCCTCAGCCATGGCCCTGCCGGCGGATGCGGCTGAGGAGTTCGCGCGTCGAGTGCTCTTTCGAGTCGCCGCAAATCGCCGTGCGAATGCCCAACTGCCGCGCCAGTTCGCGTTCGGGTACGCTCTCAGCGCTATAATCCGTGCCCTTCGCGTGGACGTGCGGCCGGATTTCGCGCAGCAATTCCTTCACGTCGAATTCGTCGAAGATCACCACGTAATCCACGGCCGCCAGCCCCGCCACCACCGCCGCTCGCGCTCGCTCCGTCAGGATCGGCCGCCCCGCGCCCTTTTGCGCGCGCGTGCTCGCGTCCGAATTGATGGCCGCCACCAGAATGTCGCCCTCGGCCCGCGCCGCTTCGAGGTAACGCACGTGCCCCACGTGCAGCAGGTCGAAAATCCCGTTGGCGAGCACGATCTTGCGGCCAAGCCGCCGATGCTCGCCCAGGACCTCGCGGATGCCGCTGCGCGAAAGTATCTTTTCACGCGTGTCCATGGCCGCTCAACTGCGCCCGGCTTCGCGCGCCAGCACGCCTTCCAGTTCGGCGCGCGTAACGCTCGCCGTGCGCGGCTTCATCACCACGATCCCGCCCGCATAGTTCGCCAGATGCGCCGCTTCCAGATATGATGCCCCTGCCGCCAGCGCCAGCGTGAACACCGCGATCACCGTGTCGCCCGCTCCCGTCACATCGACCGGCGTATCGGAACCATAGATCGGGATGTGCCGCGGAGCCCTCGGCGCGCCCTTCGCCCTTCCGGTGCCGCGCTCGAACAGCGATAAGCCGTCCTTCCCGCGCGTCACCACCAGCGCTTCCGCGCCCAACTCGCGCAGCGCGCGCGTCCCAAGCTCCCGCAGCTTCTCCAAATCGCCTCCGACCTGCGTGTGGTAAGCCGCTTCGATTTCGGGCTCGTTCGGTGTCGCGGCAGTGACGCCCGCGCCGCGAAACTCGAGCAAGCGGTAGCGCGAGTCCAGCGTCAGCACTTTCGCCTTCAGCCTTCGCGCAAGCTCCGGCGGCGCAACGCCCATGCCATAGTCGGAAATCAACACGGCGTCCGCCCGCGAAGCGGCCGCGCGCGCCTTTCGCTCGATGGCCTGCTCGATTTTCTGTGCCAGCTTGCCCCGCGGCTCGCGGTCCACGCGCAGGACTTGCTGTTCGGTTGTGTGCGTCCATCCGGCCAGATAGCGCGTCTTCCTTGTGGTCGGACGCTCGGGAGTGCGGAAGATGCCGCTCACGTCGATATCCCTGCGCCGGAACAATTCCAGCAGCTTTTCGCCGCCTTCATCCTCGCCCACCGCGCCGATCGGAATTACCCGCGCGCCCAGATCCGCGACGTTATTCGCCGCATTCGCCGCACCTCCCGGATACGCTTCCGTCCGCCGGTGCCGCAGGATCAGCACGGGCGCTTCGCGCGAAACCCGCGAAATCTCCCCGGAGACGAACTCGTCCAGCACCATGTCGCCAACCACGCAAATCGTCTGCCGCGCAAATGCCGCGACAATCTCGTGCAGCCGCGCCAGATCGACTGTCGCGTCCGCTGCACTCCCGGCGCGCTTCCCGGACGCACGCTGCTTCGATTTCCCGGCACTGCCGGCGCGTTTCACCCGCGCCCGTTGGCTCGATTTCCCCGCTCGACTCACGCACCTTCTCCGCAATGACCGCTCTGAACCGGCCGCGCCGCAAGGTACCACAGCCCCGCACCAGCAACAATCCTCCCCCGCGCCATCCTGACGTAGCTCTGAGTGCCTCCACCCAGAACAATGCAAGAAGCGGCTTAGCAATTGTCTTGGAACGGGTACTCATCGCTCCTGCGTCGAAAGCAATTGTTTGGGCAGATCGTTAGTCACCGTTTATCCTTAGGTTGTGGTGAACAACGCATCCGGTCCCGACCCACGCCCTGGCTGTCTCGCCGCAACCCCCATCCTCGACTTCCACGATGACGAACTGCAACGGGTCGCTAGCGTGTTTGCGCAGGCGGTCTCGGACGATCGCTTTCGGTTGCGGCGCGTTCACAGCCATCTCGCGCAATTGCTTCGTCCCATCTACAGCGTCGATGAATCTCGTCCGGCTTCAGTTACTCTTCGCGGGCGGCGGGGCTCCTGTAGCCAGCGCATGGCCTGCCTCGAAGCGATCGCGCGTGCCATGTGCATCCCCACGCGCGTCCGCGCCCTTCACATCCGAGGAAGCTTCTGGTATCCCAGGTTTCCGGTGTGGCGCGCATTCATCCCGCGGCGCATTTTGCTGCTCTGGCCACAATTCTTCCTGGAACAAGCATGGATTGACTTCGACGAAATTCACGAATCGATGGCGCACTTGGCATCAGCATTGGCGGGCGGTTTTACGAACGCAGGCGAGTCGCTGTTTGAGGCCGTGCAGCACAGCCCTGTCGATTTCTTCGGCAAGACGTGTGGCTTAGCCTGCGCATCCCCATCCTGCGATCTTTCGAAGTTCGTTCTTCAGGACCACGGATTTTTTGACGCCCGCGACGACGCGATCGCCCGCTTTGGAAATCTGCATCGCACCATACGGGGCCGCAGCTTTGAAATCTTCGTCGGCGGACGACACAGCACGCCCTAAGGCCAGGCGCTC
>JBJKQB010000371.1:0-13422 GCA_046705825.1 Candidatus Acidiferrales bacterium | reverse complement strand
GGAAAGCGCAGCTGAAAGTGTGGGGCACGGAACGCGGCGACCTCCCGCTCATGCGCAAACTGAAATCCGTTTTCGATCCCCCGGGCATTCTGAGCCCCGGCCGATTCGACGGAGGGCTTTAGGCGGTGGCCGAAAGCGCCACTTCGTCCGGCGTGCAGCCGCCTCAGCCCCACGAAGAGGCGCAGCGCGAATTCGCGCTCACCCTCAGCGGTTTCACCGCCCTCGACAAGCCGCAGTACGCCGACTACGCCCGCTGCGTGCATTGTGGCCTGTGCTTGAATCATTGTCCGACCTACCGCCTGTGGGGCAGGGAAGCGGACTCGCCGCGCGGGCGCATTCGCCAGATGGCGCTCGTGGATCAAGGACGGCTTGAGCTGGGCGATTCTTTTGTGACGCACATCGATCGCTGCCTGGACTGCCGCGCATGCGAGACGGCCTGTCCCTCGGGCGTTGAGTACGGCAAGCTGGTCGAACTGGCGCGCGCGCAGATCGAGCAGCGCTACCCGCGAAAATTCCTGTCGCGCATCACGCGCGATTTCGTTTACCGCAAGCTGCTGCCGCATCCGAAGCGCATCGCCGCGGCCGCCCGCTGGGCGCGGCTCTATCAGACCTCCGGCCTATCGGCGGTTGCGCGTGGCGTTGGAATCTTGCGACTGCTTGGATTGCACGACCGTGAAAGGTTGATGCCGGAGATCGACGGCGATTTTTTCTTCCGCGAGCTCGGAAAGACGTTTCCGGCACAGGGCGCGCGTCGCGCGCGCGTCGCCTTTTTCGCCGGCTGCATCGCGCAGGTCACCTTCAGCGAGTTGAACCGTGCGACGATTCGCGTGCTGCAGGCAAATGGCTGTGAAGTTGTGGTGCCTGCCGCACAGGTTTGCTGCGGCGCGCTTGCCGCGCATGCCGGTGTTCGCGACGTCGCGCGCGATCTGTCCCGCACCAATATCGACGTGTTCCGTTCGGGCGGGTTTGACGCCATCCTCACTAATGCGGCTGGCTGCGGCTCGACCCTCAAGGAATACGGCGGCCTCCTTCACGGCGAAGAGCTGGCCCCAGGCTCAGCCGCAGCTTCGGCAAAAGCCAACGCCCGGCGTGTGCTCGGGCATTCCGAGGCTTGCGAGTTTTCCAGCCGCGTCCGCGATATAACGGAATTTCTCGCCGATTTGGGGCTCGTGGGCCCGCTGAACCCCGTGCCTCTGCGCGTGACCTACCAGGATTCCTGTCATCTCCTACACGGCCAGAAGGTTCCCGAGGCCCCGCGCAAACTGGTTCGCGCAGTTCCGGGCATCGAGCTCGTGGAGATGCGCTACGCCGATCAGTGTTGCGGCTCGGCGGGGGTTTACAACGTGACCCAGACCAAAACGTCACTGGAATTACTGGCACAGAAAATGGAGTACGCCCGCGATACGAAGGCTCAGGCGATCGTCACGGCAAATCCCGGATGCTTGCTGCAAATGCGCGCGGGCGCGTCCATCCATCGGACAGGCCAGGAAGTGCTGCACGTCATCGAACTGCTTGACCACGCCCTCGCCAGCCGCGTGAGCGCCGGCGGCTGAGCGTCGCGAAAGCAGGCACCGCCGCAGCGAATCACTTTTCCCCGATCAAATATTCGCAACCCTGCGGGCCCATCAGCGCCGAATGGACGACACCCGCCGGAACGTCACAGCGGTCGCCGGCACGATACGTTTCGGCCTTGCCATTCATCGTGAGTGTCATCTGGCCCTCGAGAATGACATGCGCCGTCAATTTGTCGTGCGTGTGGTCGGAATAGAACGTTTCGGCCGCATCCCGCCAAACATAGGTACGAGTGAAGCCTTCCCTGCGAAGGCGGAATTCCTGCGTGGCTGCTCCCATCGTTGGTGGCGCCAATCGCTCCTTAGAACGAGCTCGTCCTCCCGAACCGGAAGATGAGTCCGATGTTGGCCTGCCCTTGCTCGGCATGGCTCGACACCGGGACCGTGCCGCAGCCGAAATAAGGATCGCAGAAGGTCTGGTTCTGGGTGGTCGTTCGCGAGGGCGACCAGCGCGCTTCCCCTCGCACGCCAAAATGGTCGGTGAAGAAATACTTCACGCCCAGTCCCAGGTTGTAGGAGAAGCGCGTCCTGAACGGCAAATAGTCATCGGCCTTGAAATGCGTGAAGCCGAGCCCGCCGACGATAAAGGGCTGGAACTTGGCGTCCGGCGGCTTCAGCGAAAAATTGAAGCCGAACTGGTACATGTCGATGTCCGCGCTGGATAGAAAAACAGTCTGGTTCGTGCCGGCAAAATGGGCGTCGAGTGTTGTGGGCTGGTGGTTGAACATGAACTCGGCCTGGAACTGCGGGAAGATCGTGTAGTCGCCGATCACGCCGTAGTTCCAGCTGCTCTTGATCGGCATGTAGTCGATGGAGACGTTGCTCGGCGTGTCGATCACGCCTCCAAACCGCGTTCCGCCGAAGGGCGTGATTTCAAATTCGTGTTGGGCGAAGGCCCCCGGTACGGCCACTAGCGAGAACAGGACCACCAGGAACAGCGCTTTCCGCAACGACATGGGTCTCTCCTTGAGCAGATTTCAATTGAACACCAGGGGGTTCTGAAAGTTGCGCTTCACTTCTCACCGGCGTGTTCAGCCCGCGCCCCCACCGGGCACGAACCACTCCTATGAGATGCACGGGAAGGCAAAACGGTTAAGTTTGAAGGGGTTGTTTCAGAGACGCTCAGCCCAGTGCTCTATTGCGCGATCCCGTCCAGTCGTTCCGGAAGAGCGGCCGAGCCGAACCTCAGCACGGTTTTCGATCCGTCATCCGAGCGAATCGCCAGTGCCCGGTCCGCGCCTTCTCCGTTTTCCTCCAGTTCGATGGCTTCGGGCCGATCGATCCAGTGCGTCAGTCCTCCCGGCCCGCCCAGCAGGATGCTGATTTCGCCGTCCGGAGGTTTGGGCTCCAGCGCGATGCTGGTCAGCGCGATGTCGCGCGCCTGCACGCCCGCTTCTCCCGCGCGCCCGTCCGTCTCCACCCGCACCAGCCAGCCCCTGTGTTTGCGGCTGAAGCTGCGCAGGAACGCTGCCCAATACCGCTTGGGAATCGTCTCGATGGGCATGATCCACCTCTATGCGCCTCGCACTCCCAGCGCGGTGGGCGTGCTGTATTCGGCGCGGAATACACGGGCCTGAGTCCGTCGCTGGGTGAGGACTTGCTCGCTTTCGATTTCTTCCTTCCGGAAACATAAACGTTATGCCCTTCCGCTCATTCTCGCAATCCGTAGAATCCCTTAGTCATTCGGCTTGGTGCTAACCGCAAGACCATGTTCTTCCTCAGCGTGGGGATCACTCCAAATTCTGGTAGAATAATCCGCGCATGGGGATCCCGAATTTCGTACATCTGCATCTCCACACGGATTACTCACTTCTGGATGGCGCGTGCGAAATCGGCGAACTCACCGCCGAGGCTGCTCGCCGAGGAATGCCTGCCGTCGCCGTCACCGACCACGGAAATCTGTTTGCCGCCGCGAATTTCTTCCATAAGGCCAACACGCACGGCGTCAAGCCGGTGATTGGCTGCGAAGTCTACGTCGCGCCCGACAGCCATAAGAATCGCGGCAGCGACGCCGAGCGCTCCAATCACCTCGTCCTCCTCTGCGAAAACGAGCAAGGCTACGAGAACCTCATCCAGCTCGTTTCCACCGGCTTCCTCGACGGCTTTTACTACAAGCCGCGCGTCGATCACGAATTGCTGGCCCGCCACAGCAAGGGACTGATCGCCCTCTCCGCCTGCCTGCGCGGCGAGGTGACCGAGGCCATCCTCAACGAGAAATACGATCGCGCCCGCGACAACGCCTACCGCCTGCGCGACATCTTCGGCAAAGCGAATTTCTTCCTCGAAGTGCAGGACCAGGGCCTTGACGTCGAAGTTCGCGTGAACCGCGATTTGGTCAAGCTGTCGCGCGAAACGGGCATTCCCCTGGTCGCCACCAACGACTGCCATTACCTCACCCAGGCCGATTCCCACGCCCAGGAAGTCCTGCTCTGCATTCAGACCGGCAAGACCATGTCCGACACGCAGCGCATGAAATTCGCCACCGACCAGTTCTATTTCAAGACCGCCGAGGAAATGGCGCGCGTTTTTGGCGAGCTGCCCGACGCGCTCCAGCGTACCGTCGCGATTGCGGAGCGCTGCAACGTGAAGATCGCGCGCGTCAAAGATCCCTTTCCCGAATTCAAAGTCCCCGAGGGCCACACCACCGATTCGTATTTTGAAAAGGTCGTCCGCGAAGGCTTTGCCTCCCGCATCCCTCAACTCGAACGCCTGGCCGCGCAGAACCTGCTTCGGCATCCGCTGGCTGAATACGAAGCGCGCCTTACTGCCGAAATCGAGATGATCAAGAAGATGCACTTCGCCGGCTACTTCCTGATTGTGTGGGATTTCATCCGCTACGCGCGTGCGCAGGGCGTTCCCGTGGGCCCCGGACGCGGCTCGGCCGCAGGCAGCTTGGTCTCCTACTCGTTGCGCATCACAGATGTCGATCCGCTGCAATACGACCTGCTCTTCGAGCGCTTCCTCAATCCCGAGCGCATTTCCATGCCCGATATCGACATCGATTTCTGCATGCGCCGCCGCGGCGAAGTGATTGAATACGTCCGCGGAAAATATGGCGAAAAGAGCGTGGCGCAGATCATCACCTTTGGCACCATGGCCGCCAAGGCGGTGTTGAAGGACGCGGGCCGCGCCCTCGACATGCCCTACGGCGAAGTCGATAAAATCGCCAAGCTCGTTCCCAACCAGCTCAATATCGAGCTCGATGATGCCCTCAAGCAGTCGCCGCAGCTTGATTCGCTGCGCAAGACCGACGACCGCGTCAAGGAACTTGTGGAAGTCGCCCTGCGCCTCGAAGGGCTCGCCCGCCACGCCTCCACGCATGCCGCCGGCGTGGTCATCTCCCCGCGCCCCCTCACCGAGATCGTCCCGCTCTACAAGTCGAATAAGGACGAAATCACCACGCAGTACGACATGAATGCGCTTGAGCGCATCGGCCTGCTGAAGATGGATTTCCTCGGCCTGACCACGCTCACGGTGGTGACCGACGCCGTGCGCATGATCAAAACCAATCGCGCCATGGATGTCGACCTCTCGACACTGGCGCTCGATGATCCTGAGGTGTACGCCCTCTTTTCCCGCGGCGACACCACCGGAATTTTCCAGTTTGAATCCCACGGCATGCGCGACATCCTCAAGCGCTATCAGCCCACTCGCCTTGAAGACCTCACCGCGCTCAACGCCCTCTACCGCCCCGGCCCCATTCAGGGCGGCATGATCGACGATTTCATCGCCCGCAAGCACGGCAAGAAAAAAGTCCGTTACGATCTGCCCGAACTGGCCGGAATCCTGTCGGAAACCTGGGGCGTGATCCTGTATCAAGAGCAGGTCATGCAGATAGCCAATCGCCTCGCGGGTTTCTCGCTGGGCGATGCCGACATCCTTCGGCGGGCCATGGGCAAGAAGAAGGTCGAGGAAATGGCCGCGCAGCGCGAGAAGTTCCTTACCGGCTGCCATGCGCGCGGAGTTCCAAAGGACAAGGCGGAACGCATTTTCGATCTGATGGCCGAATTCGCCGGTTATGGCTTCAATAAGTCGCACTCGTGCGCGTATGCGCTGCTCGCTTACGAAACTGCCTGGCTCAAGGTCCACTATCCCGTCGAATTCATGGCCGCCATGCTGGGCTCGGAAACCGGCAACACCGAAAAGGTCGTCAAATACATCAACGAAGCCCGCGGCATGGGCATCACCGTCCTTCCGCCTAACGTCAACTCCAGCGACGTCGATTTCACGCCGGTCGGCGACCAGATCCGCTTTGGCCTCCGCGCCATCAAGAATGTGGGCGAGAATACGGTGAAGGGAATTCTTGAAGCGCGCGACTCCCTCGGCGGCTTCAAGAGCTTTTACCAGTTCGTCGAATCGGTGGACTCGCGCCTGCTGAATAAGCGCGTTCTGGAAAGCCTGATCCGGGCCGGCGCCCTCGACGGTCTTGGCGCCAATCGCGCCCAGATGATCGCGGCCATCGATGCGGCCATGGAGCGCTCGCAAAAGCTGCAGCACGCTCGCGAAATCGGGCAGCACGGCCTGTTCGGCGGCGCTGCCGCTGCGGCCGCTGCTCCCGCCCTCGAAGTGCAGTCGCTGCCCGAGGTTCCCGAATGGCCCGAGCACGAACTCCTCGCCGCCGAATATTCCGTCCTCGGCTTCTACGTTTCCGGGCATCCGCTCGATAAATATGCGGGCCGCCTGCAGGAATGGAAAGCGGTCGAGCTGTCCACCATCGAAGGCCGCCGCAACGGAGAAGACCTGACCGTGGCGGGCATCATCGTGCAAACGCGTCCCATGCGCTCGCGCCAGGGCCGCCGCTGGGCCATCCTCACGCTCCAGGACCGCACTGGCGTTATCGAGGCGCTGGTTTTTCCCGAAGCGTTCGGCAAGCTCGAGCCCATTCTGAAGAGCGCTACGCCGCTGCTGGTCAAAGCGCGCGTGGCGGTGGAAGATGTGGGCACGCGTCTCATCGTTTCCGATGCCCGCCCCCTGGATCGCGTCGCGGAGCAAACCCAGTCCAATGGTGCCGGCGTGCTGCGCATTCGCGTGAATCGCGGCGCCATCGACGCCACGGTCCTCGACCGCCTCGACCAGCTCTTTTCCAGCCGTCCAGGACGTTGCCGTGTGGCGTTTCAGTTGGTCGGCGAAGACGGCAGCGAGGCCACCATCGATTTTTCCAGCGCCGTGCGCGCGGACGGCGAACTCGTCGAGCTAGTCCGCGAAATCTGCGGGGCGCAGTCCGTCGCGGAGCTCCAATGAGGGTGTATCCATGAATGGCAAACGCCGCCGCGCCGCCCGCGAACGTCTCCGCCGCATGCGCGAACGCGCCCGCGAGCGCCAGGAAAATGCGAAGCAGCCGCTGAAGACGCCTCGCGCGGAGTCCTCCATCGGGTCACTGCGCGATGCGAAGTCGAAACCTCCGGCGTCTCCGCTGGCGGCACCGTCACCCGCTGCTCTCGCTTCCGATGATGCCGAGCATCTCGATCGCCAGCGCCAGCGCAAAATTGACGCCCTCGAGCGCGATGCCTTTGAGTTGAGCCGCCTCACCAATCCCACTGACGGCACCTCCGGCGACATCGAGCGCATTCGCCGCGAAATCGAGGAGCTCCGCCAGCAGTTCTACACACATCTGGGGCCCTGGCAGCGCCTTCAGCTGGCACGCCACGCGCAGCGCCCCCATACCGGCGATTACATTCGCCTGCTCTTCGACAATTTCATGGAAATTCACGGCGACCGCGGTTTTTCCGACGATCCCGCGCTTGTCGCCGGAATGGCTTGGTTCCACGGCAAGCCCATCATGATCGTCGGCAATCAAAAAGGGCGCGACACCAAGCAGCGGCTCTTGCGCAATTTTGGCCAGGCCAAGCCGGAAGGGTATCGCAAGGCCCTTCGCGTCATGCAGCTTGCCGCTAAGTTCCGCCGCCCGATCTTTGTTTTCGTTGACACGCCGGGCGCTTACCCGGGCGTGGATGCGGAGGAGCGCGGCCAGGCCGAAGCCATTGCCCATAACCTGCGTGAAATGTCCCGATTGCCGGTCCCCATCATCGTCACCATTACCGGCGAAGGCGGTTCCGGCGGAGCCCTGGCCGTCGCTGTGGGCGACCGTGTCCTGATGCTCGAGAACTCCGTCTATTCCGTCATTTCTCCCGAAGGCTGCGCCTCCATTCTCTGGCGCGACGCCGCCAAGGCCGAAATCGCCGCGGAAGCATTGAAAATCACCGCGCCCGATCTCCTCGAAATCAAGCTGATCGATGAAATCGTCTCCGAACCGGAAGGCGGCGCGCATCTCGACCACGCCGCAGCTGCGCGTCTGCTCGATCCCGTCCTCGTGCGCGTGCTCGAGGATCTTTCCCGCCTCACACCCCAGCAGCTCGTCGAACAGCGCTACGACAAGTTCCGCCGCATGGGCCAATTCTTCGCCTGACCCCGGCGGCTGCACTCCCCCCGGAAAAATGCCTCGTTTGCGCCGAAGGGTGTATGCTCTAGATGCGTTCTCGCCGTGCGCCCCGATCTGCTCTTGGCATGAGAGGGGAGCACAATGGATAGTCCGAATGCATTCGTAGGTAAAATTCAGAAGCCTACCGACGAGGAACTTTCCCTTGCTTTGGGCTCGACCGCCCACCTTTGGACGGAGCTGGAAGCTTGGCTCGCTGACGAATATGGTGCGGCTGGGCGCGAATGGAAATCTATCTCGCCGAAATACGGCTGGTCGCTGCGGCTCAAACGCAAGGACCGCACCATCGTTCATCTCTCCCCATGTGCGGGCTGCTTTCGGGTCGCTTTCATTCTGGGAGACCGGGCTGTAAAGGCCGCCTTAGCTGTCGGTCTGCCCGCAACCGTTGCCAAGGATCTCGCGAGCGCCCGCCGCTACGCCGAGGGCACGGGCGTGCGTTTGGTCGTAAAGAAGCCGGGAGACCTCGCAGCCATCCGCACGCTCGCTGCCATCAAGATTGCCAATTGAAAGCTGCCGCGCCAGGAGGCGTAACTTCATCGCTCATTCCCATAGTGATGGGCTGCACAAAAATTACGTTGCGCGCGCCGTAACGATGGTATAAGCAGCCGTATTCAGGGGGTGTCCGATGGACGAGGCTGGGGATCGCACCAAGACGCGCGAGCATCGTCGAGGCAGCCGCTTTCATGTCGTCGTTCCTGTGGAGGTCGCTTGGGAAAACCGCGATGGTGCGCCCATGAAAGAAGCCGCGGAGGCCAAAGAGGTCAACGCCTTCGGCGGTCTTCTGGAGATGAAGACCTATCCCCGCGTCGGCATCCAGCTGCAATTGACGAACCTCGTCTCCCGCGACTCAATTCCCGCACGCGTCGCCGCCATCCGTTATTGCCAGGACGGCACTCCCTTTGGCGCCGCCGTCGAGTTCCTCCATCCCAACGAGGCGTTCTGGGGCGTTAATTTCCAGCTCCGCTTGACCAGCGCTCAGCTCGCCCGCATCGAGCAGGCCATCAAGGCCGGCGGTGTCGATGGCCGCATTCTCCGGGACTTCCGCGATGCCGTCGATTACGTCCGCAAGACCGCTTGGGCCGTCCAGGAATGGCAGGAGCGCCAGCTGAAGCAGCGCGATCCGCACACGGTCTTGCCGCTCATCACCGCCGAGCGCATTCGCCGCACCACACAGCTCAGCAAGGCCATCATGGTCGATCTCGCTACCCACGAAGTGACCCGCCAGACCCCCGGGATCGAGGAGCTGTTTCGCGCCGTCGAAACCCTTCACGAACGCGTCGGCGGCCTGTTCAGCGAACCCTGACTCGTCAGTCAGTCGGCAAGCGCCGCGCCCCGCTGTGGCCCAAGAGGCCAGGGCCGCTCTTGCAACCAGGCGGCCTTCACTGAATCTGATATAATGGCTATCAGTTAAGCGGGAGGCAGTCTGTCGTAAAGCGCGTTCCCGGCCGCAGCGGCTGCGCAGCGCGCCTAACCTACAGCCAACGCGCCACTTGGAGGGTAAGCATGATTCAATTGAGTCCGGTTGCGGTCAGCAAGGTCAAGGAAATTCTTTCGCAGCAGCAGCCTGCGCCGGCGGGCTTGCGCGTTGCTGTGGTAGGCGGAGGCTGTTCGGGTTTCAGCTATCACATGGCCTTCGAAAGCAGCGTGAACGAGTCCAGCGATAACGTCTACGAATTCGATGGCCTCAAAGTCATGGTCGACCAGATGAGCGAAATGTATCTCGATGGCGTTTCCATCGACTATATCGAGACGATCGAGGGCTCCGGCTTCAAGTTCAACAATCCCAACGTCAAGAGCACCTGCGGCTGCGGCAGCTCCTTCACCGTCTAACCGCGCCGCGTAGTTCGCAAATCGTAGGGCGGGTCTCAGGCTGCTGTGCCGGGACCCGCCTTATTTTTTTGCACCAATCCGTCGCGTGCGCCGCGCCGTTTTGGGTGTAACGCGCGTCCTTTCCTTCAAGTGGAACTCTCGGCCTCGTTTTGCAGCGGCGTTCTTCAACGGCTAGGCCTTGCCTCGCCTGCCCTCGGCCATTCCTGCGCAGCCATAAAGGGAGGCCGCAAAGAAAGCAGTGTCTAATCTGACCAGCACCGGTTCACCCTGAATCGCCGCCCACTTGAATCCGTAGTACGATTACGCCCCTATGCGAAAAGTCCTTCTCGTCCTCGCCGGTTTCGTTCTGCTTGCAGCGCCCGCATCCGCACAAAATTCGCCTTTGCCCTTCACCCTGCACCAAGTCGCCCCGAATGTGTGGGCGGCGATCGACCTCAACGGCCACGCCGGTTCTAACGCCGGTTTCGTGATTGGCGGCGACGGCGTCGCCGTCATCGACACTTTGGAGCACGAAGAAGCCGCTCGCGCCCTCCTCGCCGAAATCCGCAAAAAGACCAGCCTCCCCATTCAATTCGTCATCGACACGCATTACCATCTCGACCATGTTGCGGGCAACGGCGTATTCGCGAAAGCGGGCGGCGTGGTCATGGCTCAGCACAACGTACGCGCCTGGATCCACACCGAAAACCTGAAATTCTTCGGTAAGAACATCACCCCCGCGCAGAAAGCCATGGTCGAAGGCTATTTCTTGCCCGAACTCGTCTACGATCACGGCGTGACTCTCTATCTCGGCTCCCGCGAAATCATCGTGAAGTCCTATCCCGGCCATACTGGCGGCGATTCCGTCGTGATCGTTCCCGCCCTCCACGGCGGCCACGACGTGGTGTTCTGCGGCGACATCTTCTGGAATCATCTGCTCCCCAATCTGATAGACGCGAATACCAAAGCGCAGGCGCAATCCCTGAAAATTCTGTCGGGTATCGGTGCGGCCGGCCCGCAGCCCGGCACGGGTAGCGCCACCGTCTTCGTTCCCGGACACGGCGAACTCGGTAATCTCCAGGACCTTGAGGCAGCCCGCACCTACCTTCTTGACCTCCGCGCCATGGTCGCGCAGGCGATCAAGGAAGGGAAGACCGGCGACGCGGTGGTCGCTGCGGTCATGCCTGAACTCAAAACCAAGTATGGCCAGTGGGGTATCTTCCAGCACTTCGCCACACCCAACATTTTGCTGACCGCCGAGGAACTGCGCGGCACCAAGCGCGTCCCGGTCCCGCAACCTATCCCTGGCCCGTAATTTGCCTCGAATCGTGCCGCATCTCATAAATTCCGCCCGCCGCAGTTACATCCAACCGCTGCTCCGGGTACAATTCCACTGCCGATGAAAAAGATCGCCATTCTGGGCTCGACTGGATCGATTGGCCGCCAGTGTCTTTGCGTGGTGGACGCCCTCCCCGGCAAATTCGAAGTCGTCGCCATGGCGGCTGGCTCGAATATCGCCCTTGCCGCCGAACAGGCCGCGCGACATGAGCCCCAGCTCGTCTCGGTCGGCACCCGCGAAGGCGCCGGGGAACTGCGCGCGGCTTTCGCCGCCCAATCCGCTGGCAAACCCGCGGCGCCGCAGCCCGAAATCGTGTGGGGCCCTGAAGGAATCGAGCGCGTCGCCACTCATCCTGAAGCAGATACCGTGCTTTCCGCCACAGTCGGCGTTGTCGGCCTCCCCGCCACCTATAAAGCCATCCAGCACGGCAAAAACATCGCCCTCGCCAACAAGGAAGTGCTGGTCGCGGCGGGAGAAGTCGTGATCGCTGCGCTCAAGAGCAACAATGTTGCTCTTCTGCCGGTTGACAGCGAACACAACGCCATCCATCAATGCCTCCGCGGGGGGCAGCGCGGGGAAGTGAAGCGCCTCGTCCTCACCGCTTCGGGCGGTCCTTTCCGCAACACCCCGGCCGAGGGCCTCGCCGCCGTCACTCCTGAGCAGGCCCTGGCTCATCCCAATTGGAAGATGGGCCGGCGCATCACCATCGACTCGGCCACGCTCATGAATAAAGGCTTCGAAGTCATCGAGGCCCGCTGGCTATTCGGCATGGACCTGGACAAAATTCGCGTCCTAATTCATCCCCAATCCACCATCCACTCCATGGTCGAGTTCGTGGACGGCTCGGTCCTCGCCCAACTGGGGCCCACGGACATGCGCATGCCCATCCAGTACGCGCTAACCTATCCCGACCGCGTAGCATCGAATGGTTGTGTGCTCGATTGGTCCGCGCTGCGCCAGCTCGAATTTCAAGAGGTTCCCGCGGGCAAGTTCCCGTGCCTCGAACTGGCCAAAGAAGCCTTGCGCCAGGGCGGGGCCTTGCCCTGCGCCTTGAACGCCGCGGACGAAATTGCAGTGGCGGCCTTTCTCGATCGCCGGCTCCCGTTTCCCGGCATTGCCGCGGTCATCGAGGCGGTGCTGAAGCGGACGCCCCGCGCGCCCTTGCACAGCATTCCCGACGTGCTGGCTGCGGACGCCGAAGCCCGCCGCATGGCTTCCGAGGAAGTGCGCCGCTTTCCCCAGTCGTCGTGAAGGAAACTCCTCCTCGAACCCGAGTAGAACCGCGCTTGGCTTCCACGATAGAATGGGCTTGTAGGTGGCCGGTGGTGGCGAGGTATCATGTCGAATTTTTTGTTTGATCTGACGGTCGGCGCCCTGGTGCTCGGGCTCATGGTGTTGCTGCACGAGTATGGGCACTTCGTGGCTGCCAAACTGTGCAGCGTGCGCGTCGACATCTTCTCGATTGGCTTTGGCCCGCGCATTTGGGGCGTGAAGCGCGGCGACACCGACTATCGCATCAGCGCTGCCCCCCTTGGCGGCTACGTCAAGATGGCGGGCGACAATCCCGCCGAAGAGCGCACCGGCGAGCCTTACGAGTTTCTTTCACGTCCGCGCTGGCAACGCTTCATCATCGCCGTTGCCGGCCCGGCCGCGAACGTCATTCTGGCTTTCCTGCTTCTTTTCGGCGCGCTGTTTTTCCTGGGCATGCCCTACCCCCTGTACACTCGCCAGCCGGCCATCGTGGCGGGAGTGGTGCCGAATTCCAGCTCTTCCCGCGTTCAGGCCGGGGACCACATCGTGGCGGTCGGCGGCCACGACACGCCGACCTGGGATGCCGTTCTCACCCAGGTGTCTCAGGTCAAACCCGATAGCACTCTTTCCCTCGCCGTCATTCGCAAGGGAAACAAGGTCGATCTCACCGAGCCGGTAGGACGTCCGCCCATCCGCGCCGAGTCGCTCGTCGGCTATCCTCCTCAGGAACCCATCCTGGGCCAGGTTCAGCCGGGTCAACCCGCTGCCAAAGCTGGGCTGGAGGCCGGCGATCGCGTCTTGTCGGTGAACGGCCAGGGGGTCAACACTTGGTTTGAGCTTCCCGATCTCATCAATGCCGCGGGCGGACATCCGCTTCATTTCCTGGTTGAGCGTGGCGGCAAGGAGGTCTCCGTCACCGTCGCTCCCCAATACACGCTGAACCCTCAGACCGACCAGATGGCTTGGATGATTGGCATCGCCAATCCGCCCATGAAGGAGGGCTTCGAGCACGAATC
>JBJKQB010000370.1:0-4610 GCA_046705825.1 Candidatus Acidiferrales bacterium | reverse complement strand
GCCGTCGCGCGAAAGCGTAGGTTGGGCCACATCCTCGCTGATCACATCGACGGACTGTTTCGACACAGCGTGGTAGATGGTGAGCGTGCCGGAGCGCTCGCCGTTGACGAAATAGATTCCGCGGCCGGAGGGGTCGGGCATGGGGTCGTAGTCGGGTCCCGGACCGGTGGTGATTTGCCGGAAAGTTTGATTGTCGAGGCTGTATTCCCAGTTGTTGGTAATTCCGTGGACGGTTCTCGAAAGCAAAATGCTTTTCCCCGGCACGTCCCAGGCCGGCAGCGAGTTCGGAACGGCGTCCAATTGACTAAGTGGCTTCACGACGCCGGTAGCGAGATCGAGTTTTTCGTTGGTCAGGAGGGTCTGGCCCTTCAAGAGCACTCCCATCAGGATGCTTTTTCCATCGGGGTAGACCAGAAAGCCTCGAAAGGAGGTTCCGGCGTCAGGAACGTGATAGATCAACTGCTCGTTTGCGGCATCCTTTGTGGCCCTATAGATCGCGTCGGCGGCGGATTTCTCGTAATAGAGGAACTGGCCGTCCGGAGAAGGCGCGACGTAGGCGGCGCGCAGCAGCAAGCGTGGCGTGCCGCCGAGAGTGGGAATGGCCCAGATTTCGCCATTGCCCAAGGTGCGCTGGAAATAAAGCTCGGTGCCGTCGCTCGAGAAATTAACGACGGCCTTGTTGTCGTCGCCCTGGGTCAACTGCAGCGGCTGGCCGCCGGAAGCGAGCATGACGAAAACCTGGTCGATGCCCTCCACGGGCGAGGAGAAGGCGACGGTACGGCCATCGGGAGAAAGGATCGCGTTGTTCATCAGGCGGTCCCAATTGCTGATGCGGGCGATCTCGACAGGCCCGGCAGGCGCGCTGGAGTTCCGGAAGGCCACGAAATAAGCGGCAAGCGCAAGAGCGACAATGACGACCCCGCCAGCCACCACCGGCTTCTTCCAGGACCGTTGCGCGGCGGGGCCAGCGGGCGCGATGACGGAGGCGCTGGCGGGCACCACCATCTTGCTGCTGTCGGATGAGGCGCCGAGTTGGGGCGAAAGCGCGGCTGCCGCGGCGGGAACGCGGCTGGAGCTAGTGTCGCGCATCAGGCGCTTCAGGTCCGCGCGAATTTCGGCGGCGGACTGATAGCGCAGATCGCGATCCTTTTCGATGGCCTTGTTGATAATGCGCTCCAGCTCCAACGGAATCTGGTCGTTCAGCCGAATCGGCGGCGCGGGCGTGCGGTTCAGGATCGCGTCGAAGATCAGGCCCGAGCTTTCGCCGCGAAAGGGCATCGCCCCCGTGGCCATCTCGTACAGAACTACGCCAAACGAAAATAGATCGGATCGCGCATCCAGCCCTTGCGCGCGCACCTGCTCGGGAGACATATAGGCAATAGTGCCGAGCGCCGTGCCAGGGCTGGTGAGGTGAGTGGGATCCTCCGTCGCGGCGGTCAGGGTGTCGACGCCCACGCCGACTCTTTCTCCGGCGCCGACTTTGGCCAAGCCGAAGTCGAGAATCTTGGCGTGGCCGCGCTTGGTGACGAAGATATTGGCCGGCTTGATGTCGCGATGAATGATGCCCTGGGCGTGCGCGGCATCGAGCGCGTCGGCAATTTCAATGGCCAGGGAAAGGAGCGTGTCCGCATCCAGCGGGCGCGCGCCGATGCGACGCTTCAGCGTTTCGCCTTCGAGATATTCCATGGCGATGAAGAACTGGTTGTCCTCACCGCCCGTTCCCGCGGGAACTTTGCCGATTTCGTAGATGGTGCAGATGTTCGGATGGTTCAGCGCGGAAGCGGCGCGAGCCTCGCGCCGAAACCGTTCCAGGGCTTGCGGATCGCGGGCCAACTCCTCGGGAAGAAATTTGAGGGCGACGAAGCGGCCCAGCTCGAGGTCCTCGGCCTTGTAGACCACGCCCATTCCGCCGCCGCCGAGCTTCTCGGCGACGCGATAGTGCGAGACGCTTTGGCCCGAGAGGTCCGCGGACTGGGGATTGGGCATCCTCGGGATGTTAGGGCCTATCCCGGGACTGCGCAAGTGCTAGGCGCGAAGACGCGACGAGCGCCTAGCGGGAGCCGTTGTCGTCGTCATCGTGATGATGCAGGTCTTTGCCGAAGTCGTCGTCGTGTTCCCACTTCTGCTTTCTGGCGTCCCACCACTGATGAATGCGCTCGTAGCAGTGCTCGCGCTGCTTGCGCAGGTGTTCCCTGGCTTCAGTGGCTTCTTCGCTGTGGCTGCCGTGCTTGGCGATGGCTTGGTCGAGCTTCGCTTCTGCTTTATCGGCGTCGTGGCGGCATTTCGTGAATTGATCATCGGCATGAGCGCGCGGTACGGCCGTGAAAATCATCAAGGCCGCGGCGATCACGCCAACCAGCGCGGAATGCTTCGCGCGCGCCCGGCTGGAATTCCATAGTGAGTTCAAGTTCGCCTCCTGTTTTCGACCGCGCGATGCGGACCGGCAGGGTTGGAGCTTCGCGCGACACACAGAAATTGGACTGCAGGTATCTACGAATAAAGGTAACTGCCGGGAAGGCCGTTGACGCTCGGAGCATCAACGTATTTGTCTCCGGGCGTTCCGTTAGCCGCACCGGCGGAAACGGGTATGCGGCGGCAGGCCGCACCTTACGCTGCGGGTGAAGCGGGAAGGATTCGGATGGCCGCGGCCATCCGCGCGCCCGTCGCGAGCGCGAAACGGGATTGCTATCGCGCGGCCCGGGCACTCTCCAGAGGGAGCCCGGCGGTTTCCCAGGCGGCGATGCCGCCGGCGATTTCCGCTACGCTTGGGAATCCGGCGCGGCGCAGCAGGCTGGCGGCGATGGAGGAGCGGTAGCCACCCGCGCAATACACCAGCAAGGAGCGCTCTCGCGGAACCCCCCCGAGATTCTCGACGAGGCGGCTGAGCGGAAGGCTGAGGCTCCCGCCGATGCTTTTCTGCTCGCGTTCGCCCGGCACGCGAACGTCGACAGCCAGCGGCGCCTCGGACGAGGAGAGCAGTTCGGCGGCGTAGGGCGCGCTGAGGCGCTCGGTGAAGCGAACCAGGTCCGGGCGCGAGTCAAGACTGCTCAGGCCGTTTTCCAAATATCCAGCGACATTGTCGAAACCGATGCGGCACAGGCGAACGGCGGATTCGTTTTCGCGGCCGGGATCGGCGACGATCGCGATCGGATCCTTGTGATTGAGAACCGTTCCAGCCCAAGTGGCGTACTGGCCGCCGAGGCCGATATTGATGCTGCCCGTCAAGTGCGCTGCCGCGAACTCATCGGGATCGCGCGTGTCCAGGACTTGGGCGCCGGCTGATTGCAGCGCGAGCAGCGCGTCGACGGTAAGCGGCTGCATCCCGCGCGCCAGCGCCTGCTCGAGCGTGGGATGCTCCGCGCTGTTCAGCACCGCGTCGTAGGTGAAATAGGCCGGCGCTTCGGGCTGGTCGGCGGTGACCACGCGAATGAAGTCCTCCTTCGTCATGGGCTGCAGCGCGTAGTTCCAGCGGCGCTGCTCGCCGAGCGTCGATACGGTCTCTTTACTGATCGCCTTCCCGCACAACGAGCCGGCTCCGTGCGCGGGATAGACGAGCGTGGCGTCGGGAAGCTTCAGCAGTTTCGCGTGAAGCGAATCAAACAGCATCCCGCCAAGGTCCGTCGCGGACCAGCCCAGCGCGGCGCGCAGGTCGGGGCGGCCCACATCGCCGATGAACAGCGTGTCTCCGGTCAGCACGGCGTGCGGCTGCGTTTCGCCGGCGTTCAGGTCGTAGACGACGACTGAGATCGATTCCGGCGTGTGTCCCGGCGTTTCGAGGATTTGCAGACGAACGCGGCCGAACTCGACCGCATCGCCGTCGCGCATGGGCGTGAAGGCGTAAGCGGCCTTGGCCGCCGCTCCCAGATAAATTTTTGCGCCGAAGCGGTCGCGCAGCTCGAGATGCCCCGCGAGAAAGTCGGCGTGAAGGTGAGTGAGAAAAACGTGCTGGATGGGCAGCCCGTGCTGCGCGGCGTAGGCGGTGTAGTGATCGACGTCGCGCTGCGGATCGATGACGGCGGCAGCGGCCGTGGACTCGTCTCCGATGAGATAGGAGGCGTGGGCAAGGCAGGGCAAATAAAACTGTTTGAAAATCACGCGGCACCGTCCCGGTAAGCAAACTCTAGCAGAATCGCGCGCGCCGCGATATGGCCAGGCCGGAGAGCGGATGAAACGCAAAGCCGCACTCGTGGATTGGAGGAGCAGTCTTTCTCTGCGTGGCCGCGCTCGCTTTTAGCGGCGCTGCGGGTAGACCGGGAGGGACGAATCGGTTTGGCCGTAGTCGAGGTCGAAACCGAGCTGGAGTTTGGCCGCTTCGGACATGCGCGCGGGGCTCCACGGCGGATCGAAGACGAGTTCGACGTGAACTTCGCTGATGCCTGGCAGGCGGGAAAGCTTCGACTCGACGTCCGCTTTGAGGATATCGCCCATGCCGCAGCCGGGCGCCGTCATCGACATCTTGACGTCGATTTTGTGCTGGCCGCCTTCCAGCGGCGTGATGTCGCAGGCGTAGATCAGGCCCAGATCGACGATGTTCCCCGGAATTTCGGGGTCGAAGATGGTGCGCAGCTGCTCCTCCACCGCTTTCTCGCTGAACACGGCGGGCGCGGATT